>JAVVGK010000029.1:0-14058 GCA_032249175.1 Candidatus Hydrothermia bacterium
AATTATTAGACAAAGCTTTAAAATTTTAAATCTTATGATGAGAATTGTGTTTCTTGGACCACCCGGGGCAGGTAAGGGAACACAAGCGGAAATTATCTCAAAAAAATTAAATTTAAGAAAAATATCAACAGGAGACATTTTGAGAAGTGAAATGGAAAAAGAAACGGAGCTTGGCAAAATTGCTAAAAGTTATATGGAAAAAGGAGAGCTTGTTCCTGATGAAGTTATGATAAAAATTATAGAAAATAATATAAAAAATTTAAATGGTTTTATTCTTGATGGATTTCCAAGAACATTAAATCAAGCAATAGAGCTTGAAAAAATAACCAAAATTGATAAAGTAATATATTTAAATGTGCCTGATGATGAAATTAAAAAACGATTATTAAATAGAGGAAGGTTAGATGACAAACCAGAAGTTATAGAAAATAGAATTAAAGTTTATAGAGAGCAAACTCAACCTTTAATTGAATTTTATAAGAATAAGGGAATCCTTTATGAAATAGATGGAATTGGAGCAATTGAAGAAATAACAAAAAGAATAGAGGAAATTTTATATGAAAGATAGAGTTATTGTAATTGGTGGAGGATTGGCAGGAAGTGAAGCAGTTTATCAACTTGCTAAAAGAGGCATTAATGTTATTCTATATGAAATGAGAGGCTTAAAAAAAACACCTGTTCATAAAACTGATAAACTTGGTGAGCTTGTTTGCTCAAATTCCCTAAAATCAACAGATATATATAATGCTAATGGACTTTTGAAATATGAATTAAAACTTTTAGATAGCTTAATTTTAAAAGCAGGAGAATATAGTAGAATTGATAACTCAAAAGCTCTTGTTGTAGATAGGGAAATTTTTTCAGATTATATTACAAGAGCAATTGAAAGTTTTGAAAATGTAAAAATAATTAGAGAAGAAGTTGAAGAAATTCCGAGAGATGAAATTGTAATAGTAGCAACGGGACCATTAACCTCAGAAAAACTTTCAGAAGATATAAAAAAGCTTACAGGTGAAGAGTACTTATCATTTTACGATGCAGTATCACCTATTGTAGATGGAGAAACATTAAATTATGATAAATTATTTTGGGCGGATAGATATTCCGATGAAGGAAATTATTTAAATGCTCCCTTAACGAAAGAAGAATACGAATTATTTGTAAATGAGTTAGTAAAAGCGCAAAAAGTTGAATTACATGAATTTGAGAAAGATATTAAGTTTTTTGAAGGTTGCCTTCCAATTGAAGAAATGGCAAGAAGGGGATTAGAAACATTAAGATATGGACCTATGAATCCAAAAGGATTAATTGATCCAAAAACAAAAAAAGAGCCTTATGCTGTTGTTCAGTTAAGACCTGAAAACAAGGATAAAACTGCTTTTTCACTTGTTGGATTTCAAACTCAAATGAAATGGGAGGAACAAAAAAGAGTTTTTAGATTAATTCCTGGACTTGAAAAAGCTGAATTTTTAAGATATGGTGTTATTCATAGAAATACATTTATAAAATCTCCAATTATTTTAAAAGAAACACTACAAATGAAAAATTATGAAAATATATTTTTTGCAGGACAAATAGCTGGTGTTGAGGGTTATATGCCATCAACTGCAACGGGATTAATAGCAGGTATAAATGCTTATAGATTAATTAAAGGATTAAAACCAATTTATCCAAGCAGGCATACAATGATAGGAGCACTTTTGTACTACATAACTCATGAAAATCCTAAATTTTTCCAACCTATGAATGCTAACTTTGGACTTTTTGTTGATATTCCCTCTCATTTAAAAGGTAAAGAAAAAAAGGAATTTATAATTGAAAGAGCAAAAAAGGAATTTGAAAAGTTTTTAAGTGAATTATGGAATTAATTTCAAATTTTTTAAGTCCTCCAATTCTGTTCTTTTTTATTGGAATCATGGCAAATTTTTTAAAATCTGAACTTGAAATTCCTCAACAAATAGCAAAGTTTTTATCATTATATCTTTTAATTTCAATTGGTATTCATGGTGGCTATGAGCTATCAAAAAGTCCTTTAAACTTTTATGTCTTAAAGGTTTTATTTTTATCTATATTTATGGGCATATTTGTTCCAACATATTTATTTTTCCTGATAAAAAATTTTGTTGATATTCATAATGCGGTGGCTATTTCTGCAACTTATGGTTCAATTAGTGCTGTTACATTTATAACTGCGTCTTCATTTTTACAAGAGTTAGGTCAAACCTTTAATGGTTCGCTAATAGCAGCCATGGCATTAATGGAATCACCAGCTATTGTTATTGCTATATTAATATATCAATTTCATCTAAAAGAAAATAAGAATTACTTTCAAATTCAAGCTATAAGAGAAGCTTTCATAAATCCATCAGTTTATTTACTCATCACTACATTAATTATTGGAATAATTGTAGGTGAAAAGGGTTATAAAAGTATTGAGCCTTTCTTTGGAAATTTATTTAGAGGTATGTTGTGTTTGTTCTTACTTGATATGGGTATATTAACAGCAAGGAGATTATCTGAGCTCAAAAAATTAGGAATTATCTTAATTATCTTTTCAATTCTAACACCTCTACTAAATGCTTCTATTGGAATTATATTATCAAAATTGTTTTCACTAAACAAAAATGACGCATTTATGTTCGTTATCCTATGTGCAAGCGCCTCGTATATAGCAGTTCCTGCTGCTATGAGACTATCTGTTCCAAAAGCAAATCCTAGTATTTATCTTACAATGTCTCTTGCACTTACATTTCCATTTAATATCATCCTTGGTATCCCACTTTATTATTCTATTATTAACTTTTTATGGAAATAAAAAATTCTAAAAAAATTGAAATTGTAGTTGATACAATTTATATTGGATATATTGTAGAAATTCTAGAAAAATTTAATATTGAAAATTGGACAATTATAAGAGATGTTGTTGGCAAAATTAATAGTAATTTTAAGTACGAAGGAGAAATCTCTGCAAATAGTTATATATTTTTCACTTGTCAAGAGGATAAATTTTATGAAGTTCTACAAGAGCTTAAAGAATTTATAAATAAATTTGGAGGTTTGCTAATATACTATGATATTAAGAGTATTTAAGCTAATTTTAACAGGAATTTTTATATTAACAATATGGCAATTTGAAGTTTTTCCAACACAAGATGGTCCAAGTCATATTATGAATGCATACATTCTTTCACATTATAATGAATTTAAAAACTTTTTTGAATTAAATAACTTATTACTTGTTCCTAATTTAATCTATTATGGTTTTATGTTTCTAATAACAAAAATTTTTCATCCATTTTTAGCGGATAAAATTTTCTTAACAATTTATATCTTACTAATGGTTTTCTCTTTTGAATTTCTCATATCAACAATAAACAAGAACAACGATTTCTTATCATTATTCATATTTCCTTTCATTTTTAATTATAATTTTGCGAAAGGATTTTACAATTTCATTTTTAGTGTGCCTATCCTTTTTTTATCAATAGCTTTTTATTTAAGAAATTATAACAAGTTAATTCTTTTAATAATGTCAATTTTATTATACTTTTCACATCCAACATCATTTCTAATTTTTTTCATCTTTGTTCTAATTCACAATCTACTATACATCAAAGAAAAGAAATTTAAAGTTATTTATGATTTGATATTTCTAGGACCAGTAGTGTTTCTATTAGTATTATTTTTAAATGAAAATAAGGGAGAAATTATTTACTTTCAAAAAAGTTTTGAATTTAACATAGAAAGCATAATTGTTTTTAATGATAGTTTTGAAAAAATTATCTCATCTTTTTTATTTTTTATAATTTCATATTTATTCTTATGGACGATTTATAAACTTATAAAAGAAAAAAAGAAAATTGATAAAATTACTATAAATTTCTTAATTATCTTATTTATTTGTTTTTATATGGCATTTTTTGGACCAGAAGGTTCTTTTGGTGGAGGTCATGCTACATCTCGTTTTAATTTATTTACTTTTATTTTCACAATTATTATTTTATCATTTGGTTATTATGAAAAATTTTCTAAAAATTTTTTAAGTGCTATTCTAATTTTAGTATCATTTGCATCTTGGTACATTAGCTTTAATAAATTTTCAGAATTAAAACCTTATTTAGAAGAATTTATGTCTGCTAGATTTTATTTAAAACCAAAAACTTATCACATAAGAGCTATCTTTAGTGAATTTTATGATAATTATAGATTTATGCCATTTAGAAACCTATCTTGTGTTTTCTTGATAACTAATGAAAGCCTAAACTTATTTAACTATGAAGCAACAACAAAATATTTTCCAATAAAATTCAAAAATTATTATAATCCATTTAACTATATGGATTATCAGGCAGAATTTAAACCGAAATATATAAAAATAGAAAATTACCCTTTAAATATAAACTACATTATTGTTTGGGATATGGAAAACAGAAGCAAAAATTTCATAAATAAAATTCAAAAATTGGGT
Source organism: Candidatus Hydrothermia bacterium (assembly GCA_032249175.1). Lineage (GTDB taxonomy): Bacteria > Hydrothermota > Hydrothermia > LBFQ01 > DSFT01 > DSFT01. The sequence goes on from JAVVGK010000029.1 coordinate 4,469, forward strand.
TATAAAATAAAATATAAATCTTATAATGGGTATTTAATAATTCTTGAAAAAAATTCCTAAATCATTCCACCATCTACAACAATAACCTGACCATTAATATAACTTGCCTCATCAGACGCTAAAAAATAAACAACATTTGCCACTTCTTCTGCTTTTCCAAATCGTTTTAATGGAATCTGATTTAAATAATTATTTTTAATTTCATCTGGAAGTTTTTGAGTCATTTCAGTTAATATAAAGCCAGGAGCAACTGCATTAACCCTTATATTTCTACTACCAAGTTCTTTTGCTAATGATTTTGTAAATGCTATAATAGCACTTTTACTTGCAGAATAAGAAGTCTGACCAGCATTTCCTATAATCCCTGAAACAGAAGATATATTTATAATTACACCAAATTTTTGTTTTAACATATACTTTGAAGCGAATTTTGAATAATTGAAAACACTTTTTAAATTAACATTTATAACATTATCCCAATCACTTTCACTCATCCTTAATAAAAACTTATCATCTGTTATTCCTGCATTATTTACAAGAACATCTATTCTATTAAATTTTTTATAAAAATCATCAATTATCTCTTCTGCTCTTTTATAGTCAGAAACATCAGCACTATAAATTTCTACTTTTATATTGTATTTATCCTCAATTTCCTTTTTTAATTCATTAAGTAAATTTTCACTTCTTGAAACAAGTCCAAGATTATAAGAATTTTGAGCAAACTTAATAGCTATTGCTTTCCCTATACCTCTACTTGCTCCTGTAATAATAGCTGTTTTCATACTTTAAACCTTAAAATTGCTCCAACTTCATCATTTATAATTTCTCTTAAATTTTGAGTATTAGCTATTTCAATCTGACCTCCATTTTCAATAACAAAGTCTATTAAATAATCTGTAATATCATCAGTTATTTCAATATCAGAGCATTCAAAATCAAGCTCCTTATGATAAAAAATTCCATTTTCATAACAAATATAACCTTTATGAGAATAATTCAAATTAATAACTAATTTCTTTATATTGAACATTAAAGCATTTTTTATTACATTTTCAATACCAACAACTGCCAATCCCTTTCCTAAGCTTTCTTTAAATTCTTCAAATAATAACTTTTCTTCTTCAATATCAAGCTCTTGCAGTTTACTAATAAGCTTTTCAAATAATTTTTTGTTATTCTCTTGAAAGCTTAAAAATCCTTTAAATAATTTTAATGCTCTTTTTGAAAAATAAGAAACTACTAAATTTTCAATTTTTTCATTAGGACTTGAAATAAAAATTCTATCTATACTAAATTTATCAATAATTTCTTCTACTTTTTGTGAAACAAATTTTGCCAATTTTCTTTCTATCTCAGTAATTTTACTTTCTATTTTCTGACCACCAACTGTTCTAACAATAGGACTTGATAATCCTGTTAATGATGTTTTATAAACACCACTCTCAATATATTCAATAGAAAAATCTGTTGAACTTGAAAAATTATAAATACTTTTACTATCAACCACATAAAATTTTAAATTTTTTTTATCAAAATATACTATCAAGTTCTTTCCAAACTCACTTTCAAGATAATTTATAAATTTTTTGTAAGGTTTCCTTGAAATTATTATCTTATTTGGAATTTTAAAAGGCAGTTTTAATAATTCAAAATTTTCCTTTTCTACATCTAAAAATATCGCAATTGAATAAACAGGCAATCCTGATTCACTTTCAAGAACCTCCGGATTTTCAATATAATTTTCTAAATTTTTAAGTTGTTTTTCATATTCTTTGTACTTTTTTATAAAGTTTTTGAAATTTATTAAATATCTTGGAGGTTTATCCGCTCTATCTTCTGGTGTTGTTGATAAGTAAATGCTAATATATTTCATATATTCCTCCTTTTATCTCTTTAACAATAGGTTCTTCATCTCTATAACCACAATTTAAAACAAAAGCAATACTCCATCTATTTATATCCATTTTTAAAAAGTCCCTTATAAGTTCCTCTTCAACAGTCTTACTTGAAAATGTAATTGAGCCTGTATCAAGTCCCTCTGATTTTGCTTGAATCATAATTGCTTGTGCTATTATCCAAGAAATTTTAAAATTATATTCTGCATTATTTTTTAAATCTGTTAAACCTATAATTATAATTGGAGCATTTCCTAAGGTTCTCACGAATTCTTTCATAAAGTTTTTATACCATTCTTTTAAATCATCCGGAACCATATTATATAAAACAGCCAAATCTCTTGCAACTGAATATGTTTGATTTATAATATTAACCGCTTTATTTCTTGCTTCCTCCTGAATTACAACCAATTGAAAAGGAATGGGAAAATCTTTCAAAATAAAATATGGAACATCTAAAATTCTATTTATTGATTCTTTCGGTGGAATTTGTGATTTATATTTTCTTATTGTTCTTCTACTTTTTATAATTTCAAAAATAACACTTGGAAGCCTTTTCATATTTATTCAATCCTCCATACAATGTCTCTATTTACTGTTCTTGGCTCTATTTTCTGAGCAGGATAGCCAAATAAAACAACAGCTACAAGCTCATATTCACTATCTATTCTAAATTCTTTATAAACAAAATTCTTAAATTCTTCATTTAAATTAACCAAAACCTCTGAAACAATTCCATAAGCTATTGCTTGAAGTCTAAAATTATATATCGCTGAGAATGTTGAGCCATAATTAGTAAGCTGATTAAAATAATCTTTAACTTTTGGACAAAAACATAAAATTAAGCAATTTGAAATTCTATCTAATTTTCTGGATATTTCAATTGCTTTATTTGATGTTAATCCGATGAACTTCCAGGGCTGTGGAGGGTTAAGACCATATGGGGCATAAAGCCCTGCTTTTATAATGTTTTCAAGAATTTCCCTTGAAATTGGCTTTAAAGCAAACTTTGAAATATTAATTAACATTCTATTTAGTTCATATATAATTTTACCTTCCAAAGTTTGAAAATTTTAAAGGGTAATTGAATGAGTTGTCCAACTAAGCTAAATTTTTCACTTTAAAATTTCAATATGCTTTACCTTACCATAAATACCATATATTTAAATGGACATGAGGTGATAACAAGTGAAAGAGCATCCTTAAATGCTAAATATCATATTATAGAAATAACAGGTCCCATATATGAAACCTACAAACAAAAACTTCTAAACGAGGGCATAGAGCTATATGATTACTTACCAGGAAATGGCTATATCATAAAGGCAAATGCTGACCAAATAAAGAGAATTATTAAATATCCTTTTGTAAAAGGCATATATCCTATAAAGCCTGAATATAAATTACCTCCTGATTATGAGGAAAAATTAAATACTTGTTATGTAAAGGAAGGGGAGCTTTATAAAATTCGCATCCTTTACTATGAAGATGAAAATCTAAATGAAATTTTAAAATTCTTAAATGAGAGAAATGCTAAAATTGACCATATAGAAAAGGAAATAAAATATATTCAAACTTATTTATCTTTAAGCGACATAAACATTTTAAAAAATTTAGAATCTGTAAAATTTATTGAATTTCAATATCCTATTATAAACTGGAATAATAGAGATCAAGTTTTACATCAATCAGGATTATTCTTAGATGTTCAAAATTCTACAAATGCTAACGATACAATTGTTTTTAAAAAGGGTCTTCATGGTGAAGGTGAGATATTAGGTCATAATGATGATGGATTGGATAGAAATCATTGCTTTTTTAACGGAACAGTAAATGGACAAAATAAAATTGTGGATTTGTGTAATTATAATGCAGGTGGATGTGGAGTGGCAAGTCTTCCAGCAGGAAATAATTGTAATAGCAGTCCGGGAACAGGTTGTCATGGCACTCATACCGCTGGAACTGCTGTTGGTGGGACAGATGGATTATCTACAAATTTAGCATATAGGGGTATGGCTTATAAGGCAAGAATTGTATCTCAATATCCACTTGGAGGTGGAGCTAGTGGATTTAATACAGTTTTAAATGATGCTTATAATAGAGGAGCAAGGGTTCATACAAATAGTTGGGGATATGTGTGTGGAGGACTTTTTACCCAATGCTCACCTATTGGTTATAATACAGATGCTCAAATTATTGATAATTTTGTATGGAATAAGAAAGATATGGTAGTAGTGTTTGCTGCGGGGAATCACGGAGATGATAGTTGTGCTTCTGGTTGTAATAGGTCAGCTAGTGACCCTGCCTCTGGTAAAAATGATATAACAGTAGGAGCTATGGCAAGGGCAGTAGATGCTAAAATGGGTTGGAGTGCTTATGGAAATTATCCAAGTGGTAGATTTAGTATAGATATAATGGCAAAGGGTGATACTACATATTCTGCTTGGGGGAATACAAGTTGTAATATCACTACTGCTTGGTGGTGGATGGGAACATCTATGGCAACGCCCGTAGTAGCTGGCTCAGCTATATTGGTTCGTCAGTATTATAAGGAGGGTTGGTATGGTAATGGAACAAAAAATTCTGCCCCTTCTATAAATCCTTCATCAGCTCTTGTGAAAGCTACTATATTAGCAAGTGCTGTTCCAATAGCGCATGATGGTGATGTAGCATTTGGCAGTGAGCCATCAGCTCCTAATAATCCAGCTCCAAATGGAAATGAAGGTGCAGGAAGGCTTGTTTTAGATAATGTACTATATTTTACACCTGAAGATGATTGGAATAATTTATCAGATTCTTCTAATATAAGAAAATCAAGATTATATTTTGTAGATAACGCTACGGGTATTACAACGGGACAGACTCACACTTATACTATTAGCTTGTGTAAAAATATGCTTACAAGAATAGTGCTTGTTTGGTCAGATTATCCCGCTAATACTGGCTGTAATACTACAACTGCTGGATGTCTTGTAAATGACCTGGATTTAAGAGTTGAAAAAGGCTCTGATTTTTGGAATGGAAATGTAAGACCAACATCATCAACACCTGGTGATATAGATACAACAAGAAGAAATGTAAATATAAGAGATAGTGTAAATAATTGGGAAATTGTAAGAATTATTCCACCTAAGGACACATCTTATACTATAAAAGTCATCGGCAGAAATGTTCCGAATGGACCTCAACCTTATGCTATTGTTGTATCCGGTGGAATTGGATGTGAGATTACACCTGTAGGTTTTGCTGAAAGTGAAAATAAAATATATAATATTGTAAATAATAAGCTTATTTTAAATTCAAGAGAAAATCCAATATCTATTGAGATTTATAATGTTTCAGGTTCAAAAGTGCTAAAAAGCTTTATTCCTTCTGGAAGTGGCATTATAGATTTGTCTAATTTAAAGAGAGGTGTTTATATATTGAGAATTTATAAAAATTCAAAGCTTGCTATAAGTGAAAAAGTTATTTTAAAATAAAGTCCCCGAAGCCGAAAAATGGGAATTTATATGCCTTGTCCAATAAATAGTGTTAAATGATTGATTATCAATAACTTATAAAAATTTTAAGAAATTACTGAATTTATCGGGGGTTCATTTAAGGGGGCAAAAGCCCCCTGCCGGAAAATGGGCATTTTAAAGCCGTAGGCTTATTTATAGGGTGGGCGGGGAAAATATAATAAAATAAATAATTTCAGAATTACTAGACAATGCATTAGGTGGATATTAACATACTTTAAAATTTTCAGTATGATAACTTTATTACTTTTGGCTCAAATAACAATAGATGAATTTATGGACTTTAAGAGACAAGCAGAAGTTCAATTTGCTGAAATAAAAGGTGAAATAAAAGAATTAAGATCACAAATCCAATCACTAAATCAAAGAATAGATGACTTAATGATTTACCTTTGGATATTTATGGGATTTATAACAATTTTAATAGGATTTATAATTGGATTTGGTTTATTAGTGGAGCAAGTAAAGAAGAAATTAAATCGGAAATTGAAATAATGAAGAAAATGTCCTAAAATTGCTTTGTCCAAAAATAGTGTTAAGTAATTATTTTGCGGGTGGAATTTAAGGGAGGCGAAAGTAAGCCTTAGGCTTATTTTTAGGGTGGGCAAAATATAGAAAAATAAATAGTTTCAAAATTATTGAACAAGGCAGTAAGCTAATGCCTTAAAATTTTCGCTATGGCTGAGATTACGAGAATAGCTGGTGTTCTTGTTGTTGGAAAGGGATTAAGAGGAGCAAGAATGAATGAAATTGTTAAAGTTGGAAAGGAAAAACTTGTAGGTGAAATAATAAGATTAAAAGGAGATACAGCTTATATTCAAGTTTATGAAGATACTTCGGGGCTTTTTGTTGGTGAGCCTATTGAAAGAACAAATGAATCATTAGCAGTTGAGCTTGGTCCTGGTTTGCTTGGAAAGGCATTTGACGGAATACAAAGACCCTTAGATGTTATAATGAATAGAGTTGGTCCTTTTATTTCAAGAGGTATAGATATTCCTGCTCTTGATTATGAGAAGAAATGGCTTTTTAAACCAATTTTAAAAGTTGGAGATAAAGTTAAATTAGGTTATATAATTGGTGAAGTTCAAGAAACACCATCAATCGTTCATAAAATAATGATTCCACCAAACTTAAAGGGAAAAACCGAATTATCAAAAGAAGATTTAGAAGAAGTATTTACGATTTTAGATATTAAGGAAGGCGAATTTACAGTAAGAGAGACAATAGCAATTATAAGAAGTGATATTGACAAAAAGGAATATGAAATAAAACTTTCACACAAATGGCCAGTAAGAATACCAAGACCTGTTATAAAGAAAGAATTACCTGTTATTCCGTTATTGACAGGTCAGAGAATTCTTGATACATTATTTCCAATTGCGCTCGGTGGGAATGCTGGTTTGCCAGGTGGATTTGGAACAGGAAAAACCGTAACAGAGCAAACGCTTGCCAAATATGCTCTTGTTGATGTTGTAGTATATATAGGTTGTGGTGAAAGAGGAAATGAAATGACAGAAGTTCTAACAGAATTCCCACACCTTGAAGATCCATCAAGACCTGGGGCTCCTCTTATGGACAGAACGATATTGGTTGTTAATACATCAAATATGCCTGTTGCTGCAAGAGAAGCTTCAATATATACAGGTATAACACTTGCTGAATATTATAGAGACATGGGTTATAATGTCCTACTTTTAGCTGACTCAACAAGTAGATGGGCTGAAGCATTAAGAGAATTATCTTCAAGGCTTGAAGAAATGCCTGGAGAAGAAGGTTATCCAACTTATTTATCATCAAAATTAGCTGCGTTTTATGAAAGAACAGGAAGGGTTAAAACATTAAGCAATTTTGAAGGTTCTGTAACTGCTGTTGGTGCTGTTTCACCACAAGGCGGAGACTATTCTGAGCCTGTAACGCAATCAACACTTAGAGTTGTAGGAGCATTTTGGGCACTTGATTCAAACTTAGCAAGGAGAAGGCACTATCCAGCAATAAACTGGTTAAGAAGTTATACGCTTTACTATCCACTAATTGAGAAATGGTATAAACAAAATGTTAATGAAAAGTGGAGTGAGCTTAGAAATTTCATTAGTAGTATATTACAAAAAGAAGCTGAATTACAAGACATTGTTCAGTTAATTGGTCCTGATGCTCTACAAGAAATGGAAAGATTAATTCTTGAAATAGGAAAAATTATAAGATTTGGTTATTTACAACAAAATGCCTTTAATCCTGTTGATGCAAGTTGCTCATTAAAAAAACAATTTTTAATGATGAAAGCTATTTACGATTTTTATAATATTCTTAAATCTGCTATTGAAAATGAGCTTATATCTGCTGATGAAATTGAAAAATTACCACAAGTTGAAAGAATTATAAGATTAAAGGAAGTTGAAGAAAGCAAAGTAGAAGAAGAAATAAACAGCATTTTAAATTCCTTAAAAGAAGAGTTAAGCCAGAAGGAAAAAGCTGCTTAATATAATCATATCACAAATACTAATAATTAAAGAAATAAATGTTAATGGGAATAAGTTTTTTAGTAAAAAGGAAGTTTTTGAGGTACTGAAATTAAAAAGGAATGATGAATTTAGTAAAATTAAGCTAAAAAGTGGAATTTCAAGATTATATAGCAAGTATTATTCTTTTGGATTTTTTAATGTAAAGATAGATTATAATTATGAATTTTTGGAAATGGGAAATGTTGTTGTAAATATAAATATAAATGAGGGCAAAAGATTTTATATAAGACAAATTCAATTTGAAGGTGATAGCTTATTGGACACACTAATTTACATTATTCCCAAAAAAATGCCAATTGCTTATTCTGATGAATTTATGAATGCTTTTGAAAGTCAAATTTATTATTTATACTATAATAATGGATTTCCATTTATAAGTGTTTTAAGAGATACGATATTTGAAAATGATAGCTCTTTGATTATTAAGGAGAAGATAAATGCAGGTAAAAGAATTATGATAAAGCAAATAAAAATTGAAGGGAATAAAAATGTTAGAGATGCGATATTTTTTAAGGAAATTACAATAAAAGTTCCAAGTTATTTTAATTACAATCAAATCATTCAATCAATCCAAAGATTATATTCTTTGAGGTTATTTAAAAGTGTAAATTATAAAATTGAAAATGATAGTATTTTGATTTTCCAAGTAATTGAATCACCTCAAAGATATTTAGAAACAAATATAGGTTTTACATATCCTTATTTTTTAAATATCAGTTTCTTAATTGGACATTTGAATATATTTGGAAATGTTCAAAATTTAGAGCTTAATGCAAATGGACTTTTTAGTTGGACAAATAATAATGTTTTATTAAATGATAGGTCAGTTAGTTTAAGTTTTAGAGAGCGATATTTTCTTGATAGAAAAAATCTATTTCTCAATTCAAACTTAATTTATAATAAATTTGGTCAGATTGGACAAGTTGAAGACTATGGAAAAATTGAAGAAATTGGTTTAAATGCTGAAATTTTAAGACAATTTTCAAATTACTTTTATAGTGCTTTTAGTATTTTATTAAAAAGTAGCATGACAATTGGTTATGAAGACAGAAGAGTTATATTAACATTATCTCAAAGAGCAGTTTATGATGATAGAAATAGTTATTTAGATGCTACGAAAGGTTTTATTTCAAGCTTTTCAATATCAGAGGCATTCATTCAAGCAAAATTCATAAAACTTAATGAATTATATTCAAAGTACTTTTATAGCTTCGCATTTAGAATAAGGATGGGTCAAATTTTTGGAAGTGATATTCCATATTCTGAAAAGTTCTTTCTTGGAGGTGAAGGAAGTGTTAGGGGTTATTTAAATAATTCCATAGGAGAGCCTTTTGATAATTTACAACCTGCAAGTAATCATTATATAAATGGAAATTTTGAATATAGATGGAGATTTAGTAGTTTTTTTGGAATTACATTTTTTTATGATTTTGTGCTTGTTTCAAATGAATTTATTAATTTAATAAAAAGTAATGTTTATAGTGGTTATGGGATTGGTTTTCGTTTTTATATTAATTATATTCCTATTCGTTTTGATTTTGCATTAAATCCGAATTCAAAAGTTCTTCCAAAGGATTTATTTATATATTTCAGCATAGGGCAGATGTTTTAGGATGCTTTGTCCAATAAATAGTGTTAAGTGATTGATAATCAAT
>JAVVGK010000030.1:0-13530 GCA_032249175.1 Candidatus Hydrothermia bacterium
CACCCACCCTAAAAATAAGCCTTCTGCTTAAAACTTTCGCCCCCTTAAATGAACTCCGATAAATTAAGTAATTTCCTGAAATTTTTAACATTATTTATTGGACAAAACGAATTGTGATTTTTTCTATCCACCCTGAAAAGGCTTCGGCTTACCTTCACCTTCTAATTAATCTGCCCATTCTTTCTTTTTAATGTTATATCATTTTGAATTTCTTTGAGAGCAGTTTCAAGATTTTGAATATGAAGAAGTGCATTTTTTAACTTATCAGAAACTTCAACAACATTAACTATTAAGTTTTGATATTTACATATTCTATCTTTGGCATCAGTAATGCTTTTTATAATATTCAAAATTTCCCTCTCTGCGATTTCAATTTCACTTAACAATTTTTCTCTTTTTTTCTTTTCTTTTTTAATAATAATTATTGCTAAAATAACAAGAATAATAAATATGCTTTGAGCTAATGCTGTTTCTATTGTTGGGTAAATACCTAAAAAGTCCATAGTTGGTAAAAAATTAAGAGGAGTTGTAGAAATTAAATTTGCTTCTTGAAAACTTCTAATTGCTTGACCTGTAAATATAAATGAAAGAATATATAAAATTGAGCCTGTAATTGGGAAAATTAAGTTTAAGGGTAGTTTTAATTGGAATTTCAAAATCAAATAACCAATAATAATAATTGTAATTAGTCCAATTAAAAATCCAAAAATAATATAATTTAAATCAGTTTTTGGTGTGTTTATAATCATTGCTTGATAAAACAAAACAGTTTCAAAAGCTTCCCTATAACCAGCAAGGAAACTTAAAGAAAAAATTAAAAATAAATTACTTTTGTTTAAAGATGACTTTAATTTTTCCTTAATATATCCTATCCACATTTTACTTTCAGATTTACTAATAAGCCAATAAGAAACTTGAAATAAAACAATTGCTGCTAAAATACTAACAATACCTTCAAGCATTTCTCTTTGAAGTGTAGATATACTAATGATGAATTGTGATAATATCCAAGTAATGATTCCAAGTAATATAGCACTTATTAGTCCAAGATAAGAAATTATTATTGCTAAATTATTTTCACTTAACTTTACAATGCTTAAAATAATTCCAAATAAAATTGCAACTTCAAGTCCCTCCCTAAATATAATGGTAAATGAGTTAAAAAATGCCCAATTACCAGAAAATGCTTTTCCTTCAAGAATAACTCTTGCTTTTTCTAAATCATTTTTTATACTTAAAATTAAATTTTCAAGTTCTTTCTCTTTATTTTTTTGTTTAACAATTCCTCTAAGTTGAGTAAATTTCTGCTCTAACTTTGAAGCAAAACTAAAATCTTTGGCAAATAAATTCTTTTCTATTGGCTCAAAATCATTAAAATATAAATCAACAGATAAACGATAAGCCTTCTCATATTCTCCTTTTTGATATAAACTCCTTATTAAATCAAGAGAGCTAAAAATTTCATAAAAGTGATCCTTTTTTTCTATTAAGTTTTCTATATTAGTCCTAATATAGGCAATTTCATCATCTTTATAACCCATTTCCTTTAAATTTTCATCAGAAAACTTTGAAATTGATTTTAAATCAAATTTATTATTTACTTTTTTCTTTTGGGCATTTTGATATTTTATTGATAAAACATAAAAGGCGACATTCCACTTTTCATCATCAGATAAATTGTTAAATGAAGGCATATTTACAAGACCAACATTTAAAATTGTCCATATTCTTAAGGGACTTAAATCATATCTTTCTAAAAAATTGGCAGGTTTTGGATTTAGTGTTTTACTTGCAGGACCATTTCCATCTCCTTTATCTCCATGACAAACCGCACAATTGTAAAGATATATTTCCCTTCCTGATTTTAAAGAAATAGGATTTTTCGGATAAATATCTAAATTTGCTTTATTTAATATAATTTCTCTAATTCTTGAAAGCTCATATTTTACTTTTTCTGGATTTTCTTTATTTTTTATTAGATTATAAACATTTTTTGAATAGCTTAAAATAGAGCTATCTGACAATTCTATAAGATTTTTTGAGAATTCAAGCATTTCTTTATACTCAAAGCTATCATTTATAGCATTCTCATAATCTGAATAAATATAATCAACAATGTTAAGAACTTTCAAAGGCTCGCTTAAATTTATTATTATGAAAAGCATAACTAATTTCTTACTTAAAAAGTCAGAAATTTTAAAGTTAATTTTATTGAAAATGATTTGCAAAATCAATATCTTTAATTTTATAATCAAATAAATCTCTTACCATTAAAATTAAGCTATAAAACAAAAAACCAATCAAAAGCAAAGGAAAAAGTAGTTTAAAAATAAGATAGTTTTTTATCATAAATAAGAAAAGTGATTTTGCTCTTTTAAATTCAGCAAAACTATTTTTAATTCTTCTTGTAATACCAACATTATGCTTAACTACCAAGTAATTTAATAAAAAAAGTTTATAACCATTTTTTAAAGCCCTTAGGGATATATCTAAATCTTCTCCATAAAAGAAAAATTTTTCATCAAATCCACCAAGCTTTAAAAAAATATTCTTTTTAAACATTAAAAAAGTTCCAACTAACGCTTCAACCTCAATAATTTTATCACCTTTATCCAAATATAAAAATTTTTTACTTAAATTGAAAAATCTTAAAATAGAACGTCTTCCAAAAAATAATAAAAATGGATTTTTTACTCTTCTTGCTGATGGCCAAATTTTATTATTATTAGAAATGATTTTTGGACTAACTGCAAAAGCATTTTCACTACTACTTAAAAATTTATATAATTCATATATTACATTAACTTCAAAATCACAATCAGGATTTATAAGTAAGATATAATTAAAATTTGCCAACTTTACTGCTCTATTAACAGCAGGACCAAAACCTATATTATAAGGACTATTTATAACTTTAACATCATCACAAAAAATTTCATCATCTTTTGAATTATTCCAAATAATAATTTCAAAGTCCTCATTTTTTAGTTTTTCCAACAATTTTTTTATATGTTTTGATGTCCAAAAATTCACGAAAATTATGCTTACCATAAATGAATTAAAATAAAGTAAATTGGAATGTTAAGAATTAAACTATCAACTCTATCCAAAAATCCACCATGACCTGGTAGAAAATAACCAGAATCTTTAACATTAGCTTCCCTTTTTATAACCGACTCAACTAAGTCTCCAATTGTTCCACTTATTGAAAGTATTATTGAAAAAACTATATATTTTAACATGCTAAATTTAAATAAAATAGAAAAAAGAATACTTAACATTACTGAAAAAATTATTCCACCCAATAAACCTTCAATTGTTTTATTAGGACTTATATTAACAGCAAGTTTATGCTTTCCAAAAAACTTTCCAATAAAAAACGCAAAAATATCATTTGTCCAAGTAATAGCAATTACATATATTACATGATAAATTGAGATATCCCTTAAATTTACAAACAAAGCAGAAGGTATGGAAAGATATAAAAAACCATAAATTGAAATAGCACCATCTTCAATTCTTCTACCTGAATTATAATAAAATGGTATTGAGAGGACAAAAATAATAAATAAACTTACAAAAGTTATAAATGTAATCTCAAAGAATTTAGTATTTGAAGAAAATGAAATTAAAATAATTGAAGCAAGAATTGTTAAAAATCTAAAAGGCATAAATCCAATTTTTTTCATAAGATTAAAGTATTCAATTAGTCCTAAAATTGCAAGAAGAATTATTGAAATTTTAAAAACTAATCCACCAATTAAAACAATAGAAAAAAATATAACTCCTCCAATTATTCCCGATAAAATTCTTATAATTAAGCTTTTTTGAATATTCTCCAAATTTCTCTCCAATCTTTATTTGAAAGACCATATCTTTTGGCAAGTTCATAAATTTCTCTTGCAGATGATGTAATGAAAAAAGGAATGTTTTTTTCATGTGCAGAAATCCTAGCATACTCAATATCTTTTGCCATAAGCTCAGTAGTAAATGATATTTCAACATCATTATTATAATATTTACCATATCTTCTTGCCATATCAATTATTGGTCTATCTCCTTGAATTTCAAAAATTTCATTTTCAATATCAAATTCTTTTATAAATGTATTAAACTCCAAGGATAAGACATAAAAAACACCATGAATAAAGTTTGATGCAAGTTTTATAGCACTAGCCTTTACACTATCATTAACAAAATAAACATTACCAAGATATTTTATAAAATCTAATTTATTTTCTTCAAAAAAATTTTTATTTTCACCAAAAATAATCCTTGCTTTTCCTTCTTCTATATCTTTTGGACCTGCAAAAACAGGACTTGAAACATAATTTTTATAATTTTCTTTAATTTCAATAACAGCTTTTGGATATAGAGTTGAAAAGTCTATAATAACTTTATTTTTTGGTATAAATTTTAAGACACTTTTTACCGCTTCATAATCCGAAAGCATAAATAAAAAAATTTTCGTTTCTTTCACAAAATTTTCAATATCATAAAAAACATTTGCTTTTCCTTCAAATTCTTTTAATTTTTCTTTCGTTCTATTAAATAAATTTAATTTTAAATTATGATTTAATAAGTTTTTAACAATTCCTTTGCCCATTCTACCAAGACCAATTAAACCAATCATTTTAATCTTCAAAGAAAAATTTCAATTCTCTTTGAGCATTTTCAATTGAATCAGAAGCATGAACAACATTTTTTGTAATACTTTCTCCAAATAAGTTTCTAATTGTTCCTTTTTCTGCTTTTTTAGGGTCAGTAGAACCTATAAAACTTCTTATTTTTTCAACAACATTTTCTCCTTCAATTCTAATACCTACAACATAACCACTTGTTATAAAATCAATAAGCTCATTAAAAAATGGTTTTTCTTTATGAACTTCATAAAATTTTTCCGCTTCCTCTCTTGAAAATTTTTTCATTCTAATGCCCGTTATTTCAAAGCCTGCTTCTTCAATCATTGAAATGATTTTTCCTATAATTTTTTTACTTGTTCCATCAGGTTTTATCATTAATAGTGTTTTCATAATGCGGAGGGAGGGACTTGAACCCTCACACCCTTGACAGGTAGTGGCCCCTCAAACCACCGCGTCTGCCAATTCCGCCACCTCCGCAAGTTTAAAATTTTAAAGCAGAATCTTTCATAAGCCAAGCTCATAAATTATTTATCAAACTAATATAACCATTTCTTGAAAATATAATATGTTCTAAAAGTTCAATTTCTAAGTGTTTTAATAGTTGTTTTAATTTTCTTGTGAATTCTAAATCTTCATTACTTGGTTTTAAATTATTAGAAGGATGATTGTGAGCTAAAATTAAAAATGAAGCATTATTTAAGATACAAACTTCAACAACATCTCTAAAATGAACATTTACAATGTTTTTTCTTCCTTTTGCTAACATTTCAGTTCTTATAAGTCTTTTGTGTCCATCAAGCAAAATTGCTATTAAAACTTCATTATTTTCATATGCATAAGGAATTAAAATTTTATAAATATCATCTAAACTTCTAATAACTTCATTATTGAAATTTGAAAACATTCTTCTTCCAAGCTCAATAGCACAAATAATCCTTGAAGCTTTTGCTAATCCAAGACCTTCAACTTGTAATAATGTATCAATACTAATATCTTTTAAACTTCTTAAACCAAACAAATTGATAATTTTTTTTGAAAGCTTAAAAACATTTTCTTTTTTATTACCTGTTCCAATGATGATAGCCAAAAGTTCTTCATCTTTTAAATTTTTTACACCAAACTTTTTTAATTTCTCTCTTGGTAAAATTTTATCCATCTATTGAATTGTCAGTTAAGGCTTGCTTTCTTGAAAGTTTTGGTCTTCCAATTTCATCAATATCAATAACTTTAACCATTATTTCATCACCAACTTTAAATAAACTTTTTAAATCTTTAATTGGTTTATCCTCAACTTCTGAAATATGAACAAGACCAATTTTTCCAGGTAAAATTTCAACAAATAATCCATAATTTTCAATTCTCGTTATTTTTCCTAAATAAACTTTTCCAATTTCAATTTCTCCTAAAATTTCATCTATCATTTCTTTTGCCTTTTTAACATTTTCATAATCAGGTCCAGAAATTAATGTTTTTCCAGTATCAAAATCAATTTCAATTTTCGTATTCGTTGAATTTATTATTTTTCTTATAACCTTGCCACCAGGACCAATAACATCTCCAATTTTTTCAACTGGTATATTAGTAATAATAATTTTTGGAGCAAATTTTGATACTTCTTTTCTTGGCTCACTTATCGTTTTTGACATAATATTAAGAATATAATTTCTTGCTTCTTTTGCTCTTTCAAAAGCGGATTTTATAATTCCCAAATCTAATCCTCTTATTTTAATATCTAATTGTATAGCAGTTATTCCTTTCCTTGTGCCAGCTATTTTAAAATCCATATCTCCAAAATGGTCTTCCATTCCTATAATATCTGTAAGTAAAACATAATTTTCATAACTTTCCAGAATTAAACCAATAGAAATGCCAGCAACCATAGAACTTATAGGAACACCAGCATCCATTAAAGCAAGTGTTCCTCCACATACTGTTGCCATAGATGTTGAGCCATTAGATTGAGTAATTTCAGAAACAAGCCTTATTGTATATGGGAATACATCTTCTTCAGGAATGACATAACTTAAAGCTTTTTCAGCTAATGCTCCATGTCCTATTTCCCTCCTACTTGGTCCTCTTAATGCTCTTACTTCATTTGTGGAGAATGGATGAAAGTTATAATGAACCATAAATCTCTTAAATTCTTCTTCTTCAAGTTCTGATAAAATTTGGGCATCCCTTTTGGTTCCAAGTGTTGCTATAACAAGTGCTTGTGTTTCACCCCTTGTAAATAAAGCAGAGCCATGAGTTCTTGGTAAAATCCCAACTTCACAGGATATTGGTCTAATCTCATTTAACTTTCTTCCATCTACTCTTATATTACTTTTTAAAACTTCCTCCCTCATAATTCTTGAAGATAATCTATTTAATGCTTCATTTATTTCAACTTCACTATTTGGAAACTTTTCCAATAATTTTTGAGTTATTTCTTTGTATAAGTTTTCAAGGGCTAAATTTCTCTCACCTTTTGAAGGAACATAAATAGCATTTTTAAGTTCTTCTTTGAAATTTAAAACTTCATTATATATCTCATCACTTGCTTTTATAATTGTAGGCTCAGCTTTTGGTTTTGAAAATTTTTCTAATAGTTCTTCTTGATATTTAATTGTTTTCTCAATATAAGGAATGCCAAATTCAATAGCAGATAATAATATGCTTTCTTCTATTTCTCTTCCACCAAATTCAATCATATGAATATAACCACCTTTTGTTCCAACTAATAATAAATCAAATTCACTTTTTTGAGATATTGTAGGATTAACAATAAATTCATTATCAATCATTCCAATTCTTACAGCTCCAACAGGTCCATTAAATGGAATTTCAGATGAGCATAAAGCGAAACTTGCTCCAATAATAGCAGGAATATAAGGTGGATTTTCATTATCATAAGATAATAGTAATGCCACAATTTCAACATCATCTATCATACCTTTTGGAAAGTGAGGTCTTATAGATCTGTCAATTGCTCTTCCAATTATGATTTCTCTGTCAGTTGCCTTTCCTTCCCTTTTTATAAATCCTGCGGGAATTTTACCAGCAGCATAAGCACCTTCCCTATATTCTACAAGAAGTGGAAGGAAATCCTTCTTTTCTTCTGATTTTTTCCAAATGGCACTTACTAAAACAACAGTTTCACCATAGCTTGATATAACTGTTGAGCTTGCTAAATTACCAATTTTACCAAATTCAAGTTTTAAGGCTCTATTGCCTATTTCTATCATACACCTCTTATTCCAAGTCTATCAATAATTTCATAGTATTTTTGAGGCTTTTCTCTTTTAAGATATTTAAGGAGTTTTTTCCTTTTACTTACAAGTTTTTGAAGCCCATATCTTGAATGAATGTCTTTTTTATGAGCTTTCAAATGCTCAGTTAAGTAGTTTATTCTTTCAGTAAGAAGAGCAATTTGAACCTCAACGGAGCCTGTATCATTTTCAGATATTTTAAACTTCTCAATAATTTCCCTTTTCCTTTCTTTCACAAGAGCCATATTGAAAATTTTAAAGGATGCTTTAAAATTTCAAATCATGTTCCTGCTCTTTATTATTTCCGATTTTCCTTTTAAGCCAAATGTAAAGATAGATGATAAAACGGGAGCTAACGAGCAAGCTGAAATATCTCTTACTACAAAACAATTTAAAGCTATTTCAAGTTGGGTAGATAATGGAAATGTTGGAGGTAATTGGTATGACAAAAGTCTTGATACTACGAAAACTTGGAATGTAGATAATAATTCTATATTTGGAAATAATGATTGTTGTGACCCTGTTGTTAAAGAAAATGGAAGCACTATTCATATTGTTTGGCTTAATTATACTTCTATTGCTTATAGAAAAACTACGGATTTTGGAAATTCATGGTCAAGCACTACCATTCTTTCAACAGGCTCATTAGATCATCCATGGATGGCTATTAAAAAGGACACAATAGCAGTTATATTTGCTTCATTTTCAGGAAGTAGCAGTGTTATAAAAGTTGCATGCTCATTTAATAATGGAAATAGTTGGACAGTTGTGAATATTCCAAATAGCAATAATGGAGGAGTTCCTATAATTGCTACGGATAAGAAAACATTTTGGGGTTTCTTTTGGGGCGATGACCCCTCTGGTATAGGTATATATGTCTCTAAATCCAACGATTGTATAAATTGGACAAATGCACAAAAGGTAGCTGTTATGGATTATTCAGTAGCACCAAATCCATATCCACAAGGCATCCATGCTGATGGTTATGCTCAAAGGGTACTAAATGCCTATATGCACACAAAAACAGGCTCAAGAAGTGATTGGAGAGTTTATATATTGAGATATAATCTTTTGTCTTGGGATACTTTTATGGTTGCTCCAAATGGTAATAATTCTATATATTATATGCCTGCTATTGTTTTTGACCCCTATGGGAATGCTCATTTATTTTATTTCTATAAAATTTCATATAAAAAATGGGCTTTATATCATTCATATTCTGTAAATTTTGGAAGCAGTTGGAGCTCACCTATAAGAGTAAGTGATACTACATTTGAATTTGTTGAAGAAAATGATTGTGGCAGTGTAGATAATGTAAATTATAATTGTTGGCCTGGTCATTATATTGAAGCTTATGCGGATAGTCAAAATGTTTATGTTGCTTGGGCTGATAATAGAACTGGATATTTTCATGTTTATTCAACATATGCTAAAATAAGTGATTTGGTAGTTAGTTCAAGCGAAAACACTTCTGATAAAAAACTATTTATAAAGAATGGAAAGGTTATTTTAGTTTGGAATAAGAACGAAGAATTAGATTTAAAAATATATAAAATTGATGGAAGTATCGTTTATCATTCTAAAATTAATGTTAAAGCTGGCAATAATGAAATTTTTAATTTGAACAAGAGAGGTGTTTATATTGTCAAGTTAAACGATAAAATTTATAAAATAGGAGGTTAAGATATGTTGTTTTTACTTGCTTTTTTATATCAGATAAATGATTATGAGCTTGAAGGTAAAAGTCAAATTGAACTGGAATATAGTGTAAAAAATGCTTGTGAAGTTTATATAACATTTTCAAAAGGTTATGAAATCTATAAAATTACAACGAAAATTGAAGGAGAAGGCTCAAAAATTCTAAATTTAAATTCTGCTAAACTAATACCTACAAGAAGAAAACCCTTTAAAATTCCATTAACGATTGAGGGTAATTGCGATGGAAGAATTTTAAATGTAAATTTTAAATGAAAATTCCATTTTTTAGACATTCGCTAAATGATGAAGATATAGAAGAAGTTATAAGGACATTAAAATCGCCTTATTTAACAAGTGGAAATAAAAATGAAGAATTTGAAGAGCTTTTTTCAAGCTATTTAAATGTTAAGTATTGTCTAACTGTTAATAGCTGTACATCTGCTTTACACTTATCAATTTTAGCATTAGAATTAAACTACGACGAAAAAGTTATCGTCCCTGCTTTGTCATTTATGGCATCTGCTAATGCTGTTTTAATGGCTAATAGAGAAGTTATATTTGTTGATATTGACAGAGAAACAGGTTTAATGGACTTGAATATGGTTGAAGATTTAATTAAAAAAGATAGAAAAATTAAAGCAGTTATGCCTGTCCATCTTTATGGTCAAATGGTTTCTCCAAAAGATTTACTATTTCTAAAAGAAAAATATGGAATTTATATAATTGAAGATTGTGCTCATTGTATAGAAGGAGAAAGAGATGGATATAAACCAGGATTTGGGGATTTTGCATGTTTTAGTTTTTATGCGACAAAAAATATAACTTGTGGTGAGGGTGGAGCTATTGTTTTTAATAATGAGAAGTTTTTAGAAAAGTTAAAATTATTAAGACTTCATGGGCTTGATAGGAGAAAGCATAAAATTTTATATGATATGGAATTGTTAGGATGGAAATATAATTTAACAAATTTTCAAGCAAGTATGTTAATAACTCAATTAAAGAGAATTGATAAATTATGGCAAAGAAGAAAAGAAATTTACGAGACTTATTATAATGCCTTTAAAAATCTAAATGTAAATATGCCAAAAATTTATGGAAAAAGTGCTTATCATTTATTTGTGATTTTAGTTGAAAATAGAGATAAAATAATGGAAAAGTTAATTGAAAATGGTATTGAAGTTTCTGTTCATTATCCAAAACCTATTCCTTTATTGAAATTTTATAAAGAAAAGTTTGGATATAATGAGCATCAGTTTAAAAATGCTTATTGGTTTTCAAATCATGTTTTAAGTTTGCCTTTTTATCCAAATTTAAAAAATGAGGAAATTAATTATGTTATTGACGTTTTAAGCTCCCTCTTACAAAAGGCAATTTAACAATTTTATATTTCTTTGAATTAATTAAAATTTCATTTCCAACTTCTGAAAATTCCTTCTTAATGTAACCCATTCCAATGCCTTTATTTAATGAAGGCGAAAATGTTCCACTTGTAACATAACCAACCTTATTAGAATTAATATAAATTTCATTCCCTTTTCTTGGAATTGTATTTTCAACTGAAATAAAGCCTATTCTTGTAAATTCATTTCCATTTTTCATAATTTCTAATAACTTTTCTTTACCTACGAATTCTTTATCAAAATGAATAGCCCATTTTAGCTTGGCACTAATAGGGTCTGTTTCTTCATTTATATCATTTGAATATAAACAATATCCTGCTTCAAGTCTAAGCGTATCTCTTGCTCCAAGTCCTGCCATTTTAACCAATTGGTTATTTAAGAGTGATTTCGTAAATTCTAAAATTTCAGACGAATTTACATAAATTTCAAATCCATCTTCTGGTGTGTATCCTGTTCTTGAAATTATAAAATTGTCCTTTTTTATAAAATGGTAATAGGGAATATCTAAATTAATTTTTAGAAAATTTTCAAGAACTTCTTGTGATTTTGGACCTTGAATAGCTATTTGAGATAAATTTTCCGAAATATCAATAACTTCAACATTGAATTTTTTTGAGTGTTTAATAACATGATTTAAATCCTTTTCCTTTGTTCCTGAATTTACAACCATCATAAATTCCTCATCTGAAAATTTATAAACTACTAAATCATCTATTATCCCAGCATTATCATTTAACATCAAACCATACTTTGCCTGAAAATTTTTTAAATCTTTTATATTTATCGTTGTAATGTAATTTAGAAAATCCATTGAAGATGAGCCTTTTATTAAAATTCTTCCCATATGTGAAACATCAAAAATTGAAACATTATTTCTTGTCCAAACATGCTCATTTATTATACTTTCATAATAAAGAGGCATTAACCAATCGTAAAAATTAATCATTTTTGCTTTAAGCTCTAAATGTAGTGGATAAAGTGGCGTAGTTTTAGCATCATTCATAATTTTGAAATTTTAAGGTACTATTCAACTTGAAAATTTTATAATTAAACTATCAATTAGTTCATCAAGTTCTCCTTCTATAATTTTTTCTAATGGATAATTTTTGTTTTCTCCTTCTAATCTATGGTCTGTAACTCTATTTTGCGGCCAATTATAAGTTCTAATTTTTTCTGCTCTTTCCATACTTCCTATCATACTTTTTCTTTTTTCTCCTATCTCTTGCAGTTTTTCTCTCTCTTTCATTTCTTTAAGTTTTGATTTTAAAATTCTTAATGCTTTTGCTTTATTTTGATGTTGGCTTCTTTCATCTTGAACACTTACAACAATTCCTGTTGGAATATGTGTAATTCTAACAGCACTTTCAGTTTTATTGACATGCTGACCACCAGCGCCACTCGCTCTAAATGTTTCAATTTTTAGTTCTTCTTCCTTAATTTCAATATCAGAAACATCCTTATATTCAGGGAGAACAACAACACTAACTGTTGATGTATGAATTCTACCACTTGCTTCTGTTATAGGAACTCTTTGGACACGATGAACTCCACCTTCATACTTTAACCTACCATATGCTCCTTTTCCTTCAACAATAAAAACAATTTCTTTATATCCTCCATAATCATTCTCATGAGCATCAATAACTGAGACTTTCCAACCTTTCTTTTCCGCATATTTACTATACATTCTAAATAAATCACCTGCAAATATTCCTGCTTCATCACCACCTGCTCCCGCTCTTATTTCAATTATGGCATTTAGCTCGTCATTTGGATCTTTTGGCTTTAATAACTCTTTTATTTCAATTTCCAATTTTTCAATTTTAATTTTAGTGTTTTCAATCTCTTGAGAAATTTCAGATTTTAACTTTGGGTCCTTTTCAACTTCCTTTAATTCAATTAGCTCATTTAGATATTTTTCTAAATCCTTATAGGCTTTAATTTTCTTGACAATTTCCTTTAAATCCTCATATTCCTTAGCTACTTCCTTTAATTCGTCAATTTTATTTTCACTACTTAATTTATATAATTTTTCTTCAAGCTCATTATATCTTTCTAAAATTTTATCAAAATCCATTAAAACTCAATTTTCTCAACAAGAAGCTTTGTAAGATATTGTCTATGACCTCTCCTTTTTCTATAATTATTTTTTCTTTTATATTTAAAAACAAGGATTTTAGGACCTTTAAAGTGTTTAATAACTTTTGCTAAAACTTTTGCATTATCAACATAAGGCTTTCCAAAGGTAAAATTATCTCTATCCTTTATAAAAAGAACATTTTTTAATTCTATAATATCTCCTTCATTAGCTTTTATTCTATTTACTGTAATTTCCTTTCCTTCTTCCACTTTCATCTGTGTTCCAGATATTTCTAAAATAGCATATTTCATAGTTTGAAAATTTTAAAGCAAAATTTTTAATTATTCAAAAATTTCCTCAACATTTAATTCTAAATTTAAAATTTGTGATTTTACTAATCCTTTTATCTTTGCTTTTGAAATAATTTCAAAGCCATTTTCAGAATTTAAGTAAATTTCAAA
>JAVVGK010000031.1:0-13390 GCA_032249175.1 Candidatus Hydrothermia bacterium
TACAATCCACTCATCTTTTCCAAGTCTTTGAGCATCAATTGTAAAACTTACTTTATAAAAAGAAATGTGTTCTTCTTTGTTGTATGGGTTTGGCGTTGCACCTTGACCACTCCTTATTGCTCTTTGAACTAAATCATGATTAGAGTAAAAAGCCATATCGCCTTCGTAAGGGTCAAGCCCAACTGCTTTTGTGATACCAATAGGAGCTTTGCGAGTGATAGATGTTTGCCCTGTGTACATATATCCAAAAGCATCAAGTTCTGGACTTGTGAGAATATCTTCTTGGGTTATATCAAACTGAATAACATCTCCCTGAGGAGTAACTTTTGCTTCATTCCAACCAAAAGCATTTTTTAACGTTTGAAATAGATAATGCCTTATAGCAGGTTTCCCAATAAAGCTTACAGTTCTATTTCCTTTTTTGAGTTTCTTTATAGAAAGGATATTTCCACCAATTTTTTCATCTCTGTTCAAGGCACTTGCCTCATAAATAACGGTTATGGTTATGTGTTTTAATTGATTATTCATTTTCTTCACCTCCTTTTCCTAAAATTCCACTTAAAAAGGAATATATAAAAGTTTTAAAAAGCTCATCTGAATAAATGGGATTGAAAGCTTTTGATAATAAGGGAGGAATTTCTTTTTTATTGACTATAAAAATTCTAAAAATCATATATTGAACTTCACTTCTTTGGGCATGTCTTATTTTTTCAATAATTCTATAAGCTTGGTCTTGCAGGGCAGAAACTACTTTTTCATAATTTTCATTTTTTTTCAAAGCATAACCTAATTTACTTAAATTATTTACCATATCGCTTGCATTTTGATAAGAAAAATTTTTATACAATTTGTAGATGTTATCTTTTTCTCTGCCCTTTGCATTTTTATAAGCATATTCAAGGATTTGTTGAAGTTCAGATCCAAGTTCACCATAAGTATTTATAACATCTTTAAAGGTTTCATAAGAGATAGTGTTGCTTCCTATTTGATTATAAAGATATTCTCTGAGTTGCTTTTTCCAACTTTCAAAATCAAAATTCATATTTTAACCTCCTTTTTTGTTTCTTCCTCAATTAAAGCATAAAGTTTAAAAAGCTTTTGAGAGAATGAAATTAAATTATTTTTATTTCTTTCAAGTTTCACATTTTCATTTATAAATTCGTTTTCATTTTCACTCCACTTATTTTTTGGTTTTAAAGCAACTCTAAAAACCCTTTCTGAAAACTTCAAAATCTCATTAAACTTCCCATCTAAAACCATATTTAACTCCCAATTTTTAATAGCAAAGTTTGCTCCCCCCGTTTGATTTTATCCCCTTTCCTCGGTTTAAAGTTAATTACTAATGCTTCTATTATTGGATTTCTATTTATTTCTTTACCACCAACATGATAAAAATGATTTCTTGTAATCAGATTAAATTTACTCCAAAATCTTTTAATGTATTCATTTTCTCTATATTTATTTTTATACCAAGTAGAAAGAATGAACTTACCTTCAAAGCGGGAAAGCAATTTATATAAGTCATATTCGTCCTTTTCTGTCCAAATATCAAAATAGTTAGTATGTCTTCCTATATAAGGGGGGTCGCAGTAAAGGAAATCATCTCTTTCTGCTTCCGTTATGGTTATTCTGAAATCCTGAGCGATAAATATCCAATCATATTTATGTATTAATTCTTCTACATATCTAACCTGATTAACTATTTTTGTTATATATGCCTTTTTAAACCTATTCGGTTTCTTTCCAAATGGTGTATTAAATTCCCCTTTGCTATTGAAACGTATTATGCCATTGAAACAAGACCTATTAAGAAAAAGAAAATCTAATGGGTCTTGGTACTTATTAAATCTATCTCTGACTTCATAATAATACTCTTCTCCTTTTTTAAGTAAGTTTTCTCCCTCAATCTTTAAAAATATTTCCACTTTTTGGGAAGTAATTTCTTTTCTTTTAATAGCATTGTAAAAATTAATTATATGTGGGTTTTTGTCTGCAAAAACTGCTCGTTTAGGTCGGATATTAAATCCAACCACTCCCGATCCCATAAATGGTTCTATCCATTTTCCTTCAATTTCAAAGTTTATTTGATCTATAATCCACTCTACCAACTTTGTTTTTATCCCTTGAATTTTTATAGGTGGAACAAATATCTTTCTTTTCGTCATACCTCCCTCCTTCTCATTTTATTGACATCTACACCTTTAAATCTCAAAAATTCCTCTAAAGAAGTTATTCTCTTCACTTTACCTTTATTATCTTTTATTTTGATTCTTCCATAATTCATCCAATACTCATCAAACCATTTTTCACCATCTTCTCCAAAATATTGCCAAAATATACCTTTACCTTCTAATAATTCTTTAATTCTTTTTACACTGCCGATATTTGCAGTGTTCCCACTTCCGCTTTTATCGCTGGCAATTCTCCATTTTTCCTGAGCAAAAACTATAAAATTCTTAATTACCGATAATATGTTTTCTAATTCTTCAATTTTATACTTTGTTTTTTTATAAGTTTTTATTTTATCGTTCCTTTCGTATAAAATCCCCACTACATAATGTCCAAGATACTCACTATAAGGAAACTGTATATTCTTTTTACTTTGTCTATCGATGAAATATGTCCCATGAGAACCAAGAGTAAAACCATTACATTCATAGGGTTTTCCATTTTTGTATTTTGTGATGTAAGTTGTTTTCAAATCTAAGGCAAATTTTATTGTCTCACTTTTCTTAGAGATAAATGTTATATCAGGATACCAATTTTGCTTATCTGCAAAAATTATTTTATATCCATATCTATCAGCAAATTCCAAAAATTTAGGTAATAGGTGAATTTCAATAACTTTGGAAATAAGCTTCGTATCGTCGGTAAGAGTGTAAATATTTTTGAAAATATCAATAAAACCCTTTATTACCCATTGGGAATCTTGTGTAGAAACATAGTTATTCAACTCTTTAGCAAACAACTGGAGTTGTTCTAAAAATTCCTTTTTCTTATTAATTTTCTCATTAATATTCATCTTAGAACCTCCTTTTTTGTTTCTTCCTCAATTAAAGCATAAAGTTTAAAAAGCTTTTGAGAGA
Source organism: Candidatus Hydrothermia bacterium (assembly GCA_032249175.1). Lineage (GTDB taxonomy): Bacteria > Hydrothermota > Hydrothermia > LBFQ01 > DSFT01 > DSFT01. Next base: position 3,087 of record JAVVGK010000031.1, read on the forward strand.
ATGAAATTAAATTATTTTTATTTCTTTCAAGTTTCACATTTTCATTTATAAATTCGTTTTCATTTTCACTCCATTCATTTTTTGGTTTTAAAGCAACTCTAAAAACCCTTTCTGAAAATTTCAAAATCTCATTAAACTTCCCATCTAAAACCATATTTAAAATTTTAAACTCACCAATCTGATCAAGCAAGCTCGCTATAGTTTTATCTGAAAGTAATTGAGCAACTTCATAAGGTAAAGAAAAGAAATTAATTTCATCTTTGTATTTACTTACTACTTCAATGCTCATAGAAGTCCATCTTCCAAGTTGTAAGTTTAATTTGATTGCTAATTCTATTAAAGACATTCCAAGAATTTCTTTTAATGTTTTTGCTTGCTTCTTGCTATAAATTGTTTTAGCATATTTATTAAGATACCACATGACTTTAAAAGAAAGGGCATTTATGAAAATTTCGGAATTATCTGAGAGAGAAATTAAAGATTCTTTATGACAAAGAATTAAAGTAATACAAATTAAACATACAGGTGACGAAGACTTCAATTGCCAAAAAGCATTTGGGAATTCACCGATACTTGGACCAAGTTCTTTCAGGTGGGTTATCTGTAAATTTTTTAATCTTTTTTCTAACTTGCTTTCAGGGTCAAAAATTTTTACATTATAATTTCCACATATACTACAAACAATTTCTCTATTGGTTGGATTTACAATTTCTGGAATTTTGCTTATTAAATTTGCAAATTCAAAGTTTTGCCATTCTTCTCGTTGAACCAAATTTTGAAAGGGTGTTTTAGAGGCAAAAAGTTTACCCCATGCTCTAATAAACTTGTATCCAAAATCATCTCCGAATTTATCTTTAAGTTCTTTATATTTTTCTTCGTTTTTCTGCTTCCACTTATTTAAATCTTCATCATCAACAAGGTAATCAACAAGATATTTAATAAACTTCGGAATTTCGGCACTCCCAATTTTTATTTTGTCAAATAAAGATAAATCAATCTTCACACTCCCATCATCTTTTAAAAAATTCTCAACATTTTCTCCACAACTTTCAAGGATTTTTAAAAATCCAATAACACCAGCATTATAAAGCCAATTAGAAGGATATAAAATCAACACTTTAAAATTTTAAAGCTATGCAACAGATAAGTCCAACACGAATGAATCTTTTAAATTTAAGAAGGCAAATTCAAATGGCTATTCAAGGTGCTAACTTATTGAAAAATAAAAGAGATGCTCTTATGAATGAATTTAGAAAGCTAATTACAGTTATTGTTAAGGAAAGAAAAGTTCTTGAAGAAGAATTAAGAAGAAGCATAAATATGTTAATAATAACAATAGGGATTGATGGGAAGGAAGCACTTGAATCAATTGCTTTAAGTTCAGGCAGAAAGCTTGAAATTGAAATGATTCCAAGAAAAGCTTGGGGTGTTAAAGTTACAGAATTTAAATATGGTGATATTATTAAAAGTGCTTTAAAAAGAGGATTTTCTCCAATAAGCATAACTTCAAGAGTTCAATTAACCGCAAGTTCATTTGAAAGAACAATAGATGGAATTTTAAGAGTAGTTCCATTAGAATATAAATTGAGAAAGTTTGGAGAAGAAATAAGAAAAACAAATAGAAGAGTTAATGCTCTTGAGCAAAAACTTATACCTGATATGAGAGAACAAGCAAAATTTATAAGACAAGTTCTTGAAGACAGGGAAAGAGAAGATAAATTTAGATTGAAAATTCTAAAAAAGAAAGCTGAAAAGAAAAAAGAAAGTGAATGATTTTATAATCACAAGAAAATTTCATTTTTCAGCAAGCCATAGATATTATTTAAAAAATCTAACTTATGAGGAAAATTTAAAGCTATTTGGTAAAACAATTTTTGAACATGGTCATAATTATAAAGTTTTTATATCAATTAAAGGAAAAATTGACAATAACACATTTATGGTTATGAATATATCAAAGATAAAGGAAATTGTAAATGAAGTTATTGATAAGCTTTATGACCATAAAAATTTAAATTTAGACAATCCATTTTTTAAGGAAAAACTGCCTTCAACTGAAAACATATCAATTTCTTTTTGGCACTTTTTAAATGATAAATTAAATCTGTATCAAGTTAAAACATATGAAAATGATGAAATTTTTAGCATATATAAAGGAGGTTCTAATGTGATACTTGGAAGAGTTTATAGATTTTCTTGTGGTCATAAATTATATAATGAGAAGCTTTCAAAAGAAGAAAATTTTAAATTATATGGTAAATGCTCAAATGAAAATGGACATGGACATGAATATAAACTTGAAGTTTATATTGAGGGAGAAGTTGATAAGGAAACGGGCTTTGTAATGAATTTAAATGAGCTTGATAAAATTATTTTTGAAGTTTTGGAAGAAATTGACCATAAATTTTTAAATTATGATGTTGATTTCTTTAAGCATAAATTACCAACAACAGAAAATTTATTATTGTTTTTAAAAATGAAGTTAAAACCGAAATTAAAAAATCTTAAAAAATTGAGAATTTTTGAAACTGAAAATAATATATTTGAGATTGAATGCGAATAATTGCTTTTGATATATCAATAAGGAATTTAGGAATTGCTATAACTGAAAATTTAAATTATCTTTTTAGCACTACAATAAAAACGAAAAATGTTCAAACTTCAAAAAGACTAATTTATTTATATGAAAAAACAGAGGAAATTATTGATAAATTTAAACCAAATTTGGCAATTCTTGAAAGCGTAATTTATCATAAAAATGTTAAAACACTGATTTTGTTATCTAGTGTTAAAGGTGTAATTCAGTTATTATTGGAGAAGAAAAATATAGAAATTTTTGAAATTAGTCCAACTTCACTTAAATTATCAATTTCAGGCTTTGGAAGGTCAAAAAAGCATCAAATTCAATTTATGACAAAGGCTATTTTCAAACTAAATGAAAAATTGGATGAGCATCAAAGTGATGCTCTTGCTTTAATATGGGCATTTTTTAATAAAAATGATTTGGGGATTAAAAGGTAAAGTTTATAAATTCTTTGGAAATAAGCTAATTCTTGAAGTTTCAAATGTTTATTTTGAAATTATTGTTCCTTTCAAATATAAGCTTGAAGAAAATAGTGATATTTTTATTTGGACACAAATGATATTTAATGAAAGTGGTTTTAATTTATATGGTTTTTTAAGTGAAAGTGAAAAAATTTGGTTTAATGAGTTAATTAAAATTTCAGGTATTGGACCAAATGTTGCTATTAACATAATTTCACAAATAGATTTAAATGAATTTCAAGAAATTGTAATTAAGGAAGATTTTAAAAGTTTAACAAGACTTAAAGGTATAGGTAAAAAAATAGCTGAAAGAATAATTTTTGAAATGAAAGATAAAGTTCAAATGTTGCCATCTGAAACTTCAAAGTTTACAGAAGATTTTATAACTGCTTTAAATGTTTTATTAAGTCTTGGTGTTGATTACAATAATGCTAAAAACTCTTTAATATCTGTTCTAAAAGAGAAAGGAAATTTAAAAGCAGAAGAGCTAATAAAGTTAGCATTAAATAAAATGAAAATGAAGTAGAAATTTTTATAGTGTGAAGTCTTACATAAACTTTAATGCTTTATTTAATAAGAGATCTTCGCCCTGAAACATAAAAATTGGTATTTTAAAGCTGAAGGCTTAAATATAGGGTGGGGGAACAACCTGTGAAGATTTTAAAAAATTATAGTTTTTATTGGGGGTTATAAGCGGAAGGCTTGATTTTAGAATCGTATTTTCAGAATTATTGAACAAGGCATAAACTTTATGCTTTGTCCAATAAATGGTGTTAAGTGGTTGATTATCAAGAACTTATAAAAATTTCAGGAAATTATTGATTTTATTGGGGGTTTATTTAGGGGGCGAAAGCCCCCTGCCGAAAGTAAATATGCTTTAAAATTTTAAAATCAACTATGAAGGAAAAATATAAAAATTCTTCTATTTTAGAAGTTGATATTGAAAATGTTTTAAGAGAACTTTCCAAAGAAATAAGGATAAATAACATAAACTCCATTCGTGATTATTTAATTGAATTTCCTGATATTATAGATATTATCCCAAAAGCTGTTAATTCTGCTAAAAAGTACTTTCCAAATGCTCAAATTGTTTTAGATTTTTATATTGATCCAGAAATTGATGATAAGTATCCTATAATATATGTCCGAGCGGAAGATTATGATGATAAATTTATGGAGCTTTTAAATAAAGCGGAAGAAGATTTTATGGAAGATCTTATTGGCAAAAGAGGTTGGATTTTATTAACTACTGATTTTGGGAAACCTGATGAATGAATTTGATTGGAGGGAGTATTTAAATTTAGCAAAATTTCTTTTAGATTTAAAAAGCTCAGGAATATCAAAAGAAGCATTATATCGTTGTGCTGTTAGTTATGCTGATGATATAATCCAAATTCTTAAATAAGAATTGATTATCAAAAGCTGAAAAGAGGGATTTTTTAAAGCCATAGGCTTAATTTCATAGTTTCACCTTTAAAATTTTAAATGAAATTAAAATTCTTCCTTAACTTAATCAAAGAAATTATAAAAATTAGGTTTAATATGAGAGAAGTAGCGTTTAAAGTTCAGAAAATTGATGATAATTTTGTGGTTTTGGGAAATGCTTATGCTTATATTTATCTAATTAAAGTAAATAATTTAAATATCTTAATTGATACGGGAACAGCATTTTTTGGCAATAAAGTAAAGGATTATTTAAAATCTGAAAGTATTGAAAAAATAGACTATCTGCTTTTAACACATTCACATTACGACCATATTGGAGGTGTTCCAATAATTTTAAAAAATTTTAAGGTAGAGCATATATTTGCTCATAGTTATTTTAAAAATGTTTTTAAGAGTCAGAAAGCCATTAGTGTAATAAATAATTTAAATAAAATAGAGCTTAGTGTTTTAGATCCATTTTTAAAGTATGAGTTTGAGCCTTTTGAAATTACAAATGAAGTTAAAGAAAATGATTTTTTAGACTTTGGAAAAATTAAAATTTTATTTTATGAAACACCAGGTCATACGAGGGATTCTGTTTCCTATTATATATTACCTTATAAAATTATTATCCCAGGTGAAGCAATCGGTGTTCCTAATAAGGATGATACTTATATTCTACCCCAATTTTTATCAAGTTTTGAGAATTATATTGAAAGTATTAATAAAATCAAGAATTTAGATATTGAAATCATTGGACTTCCTCATGAGCATTTAATTTTCGGTAAAGAAAATGTTAAAAATTACATTCAATTATCCTTAAAAACAACTTATGAATATGCTAAAATAATTGAAGACGCAATTATGGAATACAAGAATTTTGATAAAATTTTAGATTATTTAACCGAAGAAATTCACCAAAAGAAAAATATAAGACAACCTATCCATGCTTTCAGAGAAAATTTGAAAGCTCAAATAATAGCAATTTCAAGGTTCAAAAATTTAGAAATTAAATTTTAGCTATTAGTTCTTTTAGGAATTGAACTTTCTTATTAGCAATTTCTCTCGGGAGTAGCTCAAAATCACAAGAACCTGAAATAATGATAAATGTTGGTTTTAGTTCATTTAGAATTTTATCCAAAACAATTTTTACATCTTCATAAGTTTCAATTATTGAGTTTGTATTATCTAAAATTCCAGCTAATATGCCAATATCTTTTCTATTGAAGTTTTTAGCAATTATCTCAATATCATTAAATGTAAAATCTATGCCAATTCCATCAATTTCAAATTTTAAAATTTCTTTTAAAAATTCAGATACATCTGAAAAATATGTATTTAATATAATTTTCCCTTTAATTTCTTTTCTTATCATTTCAAAAAATTTTCTTAATTCTGAAAATAAGTCATAATCTTTATAAAAACCAAGAGAAGGTTCTTGAAAATAGAAATAATTATATCCCTTCTCTTCAAGTAATTTTAAAATTGTTTTTAGCATATTACTTATTTTATCCGAATAATAGTTTTCTGAAAAGTACTTGAAAATTCCAAGTGAGGGCAAAATTGCTAAATTTCCAAATTTAAAGTAATTTTTAATCCAACTCTCAGCATTTTTTATTTCAAAATCATTAAATTTTAGAATTCTATAAAATGTATTTGTTTCAAAATATCTTTTAAGACCATTAACTTCTGATTTTGTTAATTCTGAAAAAGGTCTTAATAAGTCCTGCCAATTTAAAAGTCCATCCGATATTATTTTAAATCCTTTTTGTAGCTCTTTTAAGCTTTCATAATCTTCTTCATAAGCTATTAATAGTTCTTCATATTTGATTCTGTTTCTTTCATAATCTCTTGTTGCTTTTATAAGCTTTTCACTTCTTGGGTACTTTCCATTTAAGGATATTAATTTCTCCATTTCCATACCTCCTTTATTCTATGAACTGCATATGCTGCGACTTGTAAATTATTATACATTACATGCTCAACATTTATTCCTATGTTTTCCATATTTAAAAAGCATAGCTCTTGAAATAAACTTTCAATAATTTCAATACTTCTCTTTTCAAGCTTTTTCTCATCTTCTAATAAATAATTTTCAATTTCCTTAGGAACATATACACCAAGCCATTTTAAAAATTCTAAATCCTTTCTTTGACTTACAGGAGCAAAACTAATGTAAATTTTTGATGGTTTTATGTTTTCTTCTTCGCATAATTTAAAATATTCATAAATAACTTTTTTAGCATTTTCCAATTCAAATACAATTTGTGAAATAAATGCTTTCATTCCTGCTTTTGTTTTTTCAAGTAGTTTTTTTGATTCGTCTTTTCTATGAAATATAGTAATTCCATATATATTTTTAAAATAGTTTTTTGCTATTAATGTTGCTGGAATTGGATGATAACCAGGATATTTAATTTTTGAACTTTCCCCTCCAACAATTAATAAATAATTAAAACTTTTTGAATTTTCCTTAATCCAATCTTCAAACTCTTCTTTTTCCATAATAACTGAAATTTTATTTAAGATAATTTCAACAGAATTATCAAAGTTTTTAATTATTTTTCCAAATTCAGCATTATCAAATTTCATTTTATAAGGAATGATTCTTTGACCTCTACTTCTTTCCTCTATAACTTCTGGAATACTTATGAAATCAATATCAAGAATCTTCGTTATATTAGCTACTTCAAAAGCTTTTCTTTCAATTTTTGATATATCCCATTCTAAGGGTGGAGGGATTACTGTAAAAATTATTTCTAATTGATTACAATTCATAAAATCTGATAATTTTAAAGGGCTATAAAATTTTCATAGTTTGTTATCTATAATAACAAAGTCGGAGGAAGAAACCAAAAAATTTGCTTATGAATTTGCTAAAAAATTAAATTTAGAGCATTTGCCTATCATAATAAGACTGATTGGTGAGGTTGGAAGTGGTAAAACTACATTTACAAGAGGTTTTTTAAAGTTTTTTAATATTGAGAATGTAAGAAGTCCAAGTTTCACAATTATAAATGAATACAATGCTAATAATTTAAAAATATATCATATTGATTTTTATAGATTAAAGGGTTCTGAATTTGAAAATTTAGGAATTGATGAGATTTTAATGAAAAAAGCAATAATTATTATTGAATGGCCTGAAAATGTTAATTTAAATTTTGAAAAAACAATTGATATTGAATTTGAAATTTTGTCAGAAAATGAAAGAAGAATTACAATTTTTTTTTAAACCTTTGATGAGGAAATACAAACAAATCCACCTTCTTTGTGAAATCCCTCTTTTATTTCAAAATTTTCAATTGGCTTTTCATCTTGTGGTTTTTCAAAAAGCGTTGTTAAAACTTTATTAATTTTAAATTTTGATAATTCTAACATAGCACAAATTTCATAATAAGAGTAAAAAAATGCCTTTTGATATAATGGATGTTCCTTTTTATTTTTATAAAATTGTGCCCAAGGTGAGTCCCAAAGTATTAATCCAAGAACTAATTTTCCATCATTTTTTAAAACTCTATAACTTTCTTTCAAAACTAAAAATGGTTCTTTTACAAAACAAAGTGAAACGACTATTAAAACCAAGTCAAATACTTCATTTTTAAATGGTAATTGCTCACCCTTTGATTTTAAAACTACAATATTTCTACTTTTAGCGACTTTTAGCATATTAAACGAAATATCTACCCCATATTTTACATTTAGTTTTTCAGCAAATCTTCCTGTTCCAACACCTATTTCAAGCCCTCTATTAAAAGAACCTATAATTTTATTTAAACATTGAAGTTCTAAATTATAAGCACTCTTACCAAATGGTTTTTCAAACCATTCATCGTACTTTTGATAATAACTATCAAATATATTCATTTTTGAAAAATTGGCTTTAAAACCCAATAAAGTCCAATAAAAAATAGTATAGAAAAGTAAATAATATCCATCAGTTCCCAACCTTTTGTAAATAATAATAGAGGTTTATAACATCAGTAGGCTTAATTCCAGGAATTCTTAAAGCCTGACCAAGTGTTTTTGGCTTATATTTCATAAGCTTATCTTTTCCTTCGTTAGATATATTGGAGATTAAATTATAGTTTATATCATTTGGAATTATGTATTTTTCAATTTTTTGAAGTCTTTTTGCTTCTTCTAATAATCGTTTAATATATCCTTCATACTTAACCTCAATTTCAATTTTTTCAATTAAAGTTCTATCCTCAACTTTACCATATCCCCATCTTAATAAATGCTCATATCTAACATTATTTCTTTTTAGTAAATCAAATAAGCTTATACTATCTTTAACTTCTGCCTCTCCTATCTCCTTCAATTTAGGATTTATTTCAAATGATTTAACCCTTACTTCCCTTAATCTTCTAATCTCATTATTAACAATATCTATTTTTTCTTTTATTAACTTATAATCTTCATAACTTAAAAGCCCAAGCTTATAACCATACTCTGATAATCTATCATAAGCATTATCCATTCTATGAATCAATCTATATTCATTTCTACTTGTTAGCATCCTATAAGGCTCATCTGCTCCTTTTGTGATTAGATCATCAATAAGGACACCAATATATCCATCTTGTCTTGTTAAGTAAAATGGCTCTTTGTTAAGTGCTCTTAAAGCAGCATTTATTCCAGCAATTATTCCTTGACTTGCCGCTTCTTCATATCCCGTAGTTCCATTTATTTGACCTGCTAAAAATAAATTTTCTAATTTCTTCGTTTCAAGCCAGGGATAAAGCTCTCTTGGATCTACAAAATCATATTCAACCGCATAGCCTGGTCTTAAAATAATAGCATTTTCAAGACCTGGAATTGTTCTTAACATTTCATATTGAACTTCCAAAGGTAAAGATGTTGAAAATCCATTTAAGTACCATTCATTAGTATCTCTACCATCAGGTTCTAAAATAATTCTATGGCTTTTTACTTCTTTGAAAAATTCAATAACTTTTGTCTCAAAGCTTGGACAATACCTAGGACCTTTACTCTTAATCAAACCATTATACATTGGAGCTAAATGAATATTTTTCATAACAATATCATGGGTTTTTTCATTTGAATATGTAATGTAACAAGGAATTTGCTCTATTTTTAAATATGGATTTCTAAATGAAAAACCTCTTGGAGGATTATCAGGCTCATCAATTTTAAGTTTTGAAAAGTCAATAGTTCTACCATCAATTCTTGGAGATGTTCCTGTTTTTAATCTTGATATATTGAAAATTTCCCTTAATTGTTTTGAAAGTTCAATTGAAGGAGATTCTCCAAGCCTTCCCGCAGGCTTAGTATTATAACCAACATATATTTTTCCTCCAAGAAATGTTCCTGTCGTTAAAACAATTGCCTTAGCATAAAATTCATAGCCAAGAGATGTTTTAAGTCCTATAACTCTATATTTGTCAATAATTAAATTAACAACTTCTTCTTGAAAGACTGTCAAATTCTTTGTATTCATTACAACTTTTTTCATTCTTTCTCTATAAGCTTTTCTATCTACTTGTGCTCTTAACGACCAAACTGCAGGACCTTTTCTAACATTTAGCATTTTTGTAGATATAGCACATTCATCAGTTGCTAATGCAATTTCTCCTCCAAGAGCATCTATTTCCTTAATAAGATGAGCTTTTGCTATTCCACCCATGGCGGGATTACAAGACATTTGTCCAATTTTATCAATATCCAAAGTTAGCAATAGTGTTCTTAAACCCATTCTTGCACTTGCTAAACTCGCTTCAATACCTGCATGTCCTCCACCAACAACAATTACATCAAAATTTTTTTCTATCATAAAGCTATAAATTTTAAAGCTATTTGGAGATTGCCTT
>JAVVGK010000032.1:0-13222 GCA_032249175.1 Candidatus Hydrothermia bacterium
GAATTAAAATCCATTAGAGAAGAGGCAAAAATAAAGGAAGAGATGCATAGAAATTGGGATAATCCTGAGTATTGGAAAAAGATATATGAAAGAAGGTTTGGAGAACCTTTCCCTTATCCCGATGAAACTGATGTTATGAAGATAAGAAAAATTTTAAGGAAAAAATTTGAAGAAGTTTTTGAAAAGAAATGATACAAATCAAAATAGATGATATAGAAAATGCTTTGTCCAATAAATAGTGTTAAGTAGTTGATAAGCAAGGATTTATAAAATTTTAATTAGATTACTGAATTTATTGAAGGAATTTAAGGGGGGAAGGAAAGCCGAAGGCTTATTTATAGGGCTGGTGGGAAAACATAGAAAAAATAAATAATTCCAAAATTATTAGACAACACCCAAAGTAAATGCTTTGCCTAATAAATAGTGTTAAGTTCCTGATAATCAATAAGTTATGAAAAATTTTCTAAAACTATTGGTTTAATGGGGGGAATTTAAGGGGGGCTTTGCCCCCCAAGGCATAAAAATGGGCATTTATAAGGCGAAGCCTTATTTTCAGGGTGGGTGGGAAAATATAATAAAATAAATAATTTTGGAATTATTGGATAACACACAAAATAAATGCTTTGTCCAATAAATAATGTTAAGTGATTGATTATCAATAACTTATAAAAATTTCGGGAGATTATTGATTTTATCGGGGGTTCATTGAAGGGGGCGAAAGCCCCCTGCCGAAAAATGGGTATTTATAAGGCGAAGGCTTAAATATAGGGTGGGTGGGCAAAATATAGAAAAATAAATAGTTTTAGAATTATTGGACAATGCACAAAATAAAACTTTTTATCCTTTAAAATTTTCAATATGACTGATTTATCTGTTAAAGAATGGACATCTGTTGATTACATATCTGGACCTCTTTTAATAGTAAAAAATGCCAAGGAATTATCTTATGGGGCATTAGTTGAAATAGAAACTGAAACAGGTATTAAGAGAAGTGGTCAAGTTCTTGAAGTTACAGAAGAATTTGCTGTAATTCAAGTTCTTGAAGGAACACTTGGACTTGATGTTAAAACATGCAAAATAAAATTAGTTGAAGATGTTATTCGTTTTGGAGTAAGTAGAAATATGATTGGAAGAATATTCAACGGAAGAGGAGAACCAATTGATGACCTTGGCCCAGTTATTCCAGAAAAGAAATTGCCAATTATTGGTTCTCCAATAAATCCCGTTGCAAGAGAGAAACCATCTGATTTTATTCAAACAGGAATTTCTGCTATTGATGGCTTTAATACACTTGTAAGAGGTCAAAAATTACCTATATTTTCTGGTTCGGGACTTCCAGCAAACGAAATAGCAGCAATGATTATGAGATATGCTACTGTTAGGGGTGAAGGTGAGCAGTTTTTAATTGTATTTGGTGCTATTGGTATAACTCAAAGAGAGTATGCCTATTTTAAACAACAATTTGAAGAAATGGGAGCAAGTAATAGACTAATAGCATTTATAAACTTAGCTGATGACCCTACTATTGAAAGAATTTTAACACCAAGATTTGCTTTAACTGTTGCTGAATACTTCGCATTTGAATTAGATTATCATGTTCTCGTTATTTTAACTGATATTACAAATTATTGTGAGGCATTAAGAGAAATTTCATCAGCAAGGGAAGAAGTTCCAGGTAGAAGAGGTTATCCTGGTTATATGTACACAGATTTGGCAAGTATATATGAAAGAGCAGGAAGAATTAAAGGTAAAAAAGGCTCAGTTACCCAAATTCCAATTTTAACCATGCCTGATGATGATATTACCCATCCAATACCAGACTTAACAGGTTATATAACAGAGGGGCAAATTGTTTTATCAAGAGAATTACATAGACTTGGTATATTTCCTCCAATTGACATATTGCCATCACTTTCAAGATTGATGAATAATGGAATTGGTGAAGGTAAAACGGAGAAATATCACAGACAATGGGCTGATCAAATTTTTGCTGCTTATGCGAGAGGTAAGGATAATAGAAGACTTGCTGCTATTGTAGGTGAAGATGCTTTATCTGAAATAGATAGGAAATATATTAAATTTGCTGATGAATTTGAAAAAGTTATGATAAATCAAGGATTTGAAGGTAGAACTATTGAGCAAACATTTGAAGTAGGATGGAAGTTATTATCAATACTACCAAGAAGTGAATTGGTTAGGATTTCAAAAGAGTACCTTGATAAGTTTTATAAAACTTCTGAGTGATTTTTTTAATTTTATTAACCGATACAATAGAAATTAAATTAAAACAAAGAATAAAGTTAAAAGATACATTTGCTTTAAAGGAGTTGGCTAATTATTATTTAAAAAAACAAGATTACAAAAAAGCCTTAAAACTACTTGAAAAATACATTAAACACATAGATGATAGCTCAGCTTATGACTTAATAATAAGAATTCATGGGACTTTAAAAGATTTGAAAGGTGGATATAATTGGTCAAAAAAAGCATATTTTAAATTTCCTGATAATATTACATTTCTCAAATACCAAGCAATTTTTTTAGATAATATGGATAAAGTTGAAGAAGCTTATAGTATTTTTAAAAAGCTTTATGAAATGGATACATCAAATTTAGAGAATCTTGTAAATTATGGAATAATTTTATATAGAAAGAAAGATTACGATAAAGCGTTAATTTATTTAAAAAAAGCAGATAGTATTTTAAGTAATTTTGAAATAAAAGGCTCAATTGATGTTTTTTTAAAAAATCAAGAATTACATTATAGGGTTCTTGCTGCTTTATCTTCTATTTATAGCAAAAAGGAAGATAAGGAGAATGCTATATTAGCAGGCGTTAGAGCATATATTTATTCCTTAAAAGAAAAAAAGGAATTTAATAAATTTCTTGTAAGTATGCTATTTACATATAAAGAATATGAAAGGGTTATTGAAATATGTGAAGATTTATTAAAGAGTTATCCTGATGAGGACTATTGTTGGAAATACAAAGGCTTTTCCTATTTTAAAATAGCAGAAAAAGAAAAACAAGATAGTTTTTATTCAAAAGTAATTGAAAATTTACAAATGGCAAATAGCATCTCATATTCAGTAGAAAATGACTTCTTTATTGCTTATTCTTACTATAAACTTAAAATGAAAGAAAGAGCTTATAAAATTATTGATAAAATTTTAGATTTTAATGATGATTATAAAATTTCAAAAATTTATTGGTTAATAGAAGATAAAGACTATGAAAAAGCGAAAAATTTAGCATTAAGTGTTAAGTCAAAAAAACCATCGTTTTTTTTAGCATTAGCAAAACTATTTGAAAATGAAAATAAATTAAAACTTGCTGAAAAGTACTATAAATTAGCAATTCAATATGACAAAGATAACTTAACAAGATATAGGGAGCTTTCTAATTTCTATAAAAAAATAGGCTTTCCGAAAAAGTCAAAGGAAATTTTAATTGAATACACTAAAAGAAAGCCAAAGGATTATTTAGCATATTTTGAATTAGCAGAAGAATACAATAAAGAAGGTGATTTTCAAAAAGCACAACATTATTATGAAGAAACAATAAAAATTATCCAAGAAATAATAGATACGACAACTGATAAGCAACTTATTGCCTTCGCATCAATGATTTATAATAATTATGGATATATGTTAGTTAATGAAAATATAGATATAGATAAGGGTTTTGAATTAATAAAGAAGGCAATTTCTTTAAATCCTAACGATGCCTCTATATTAGATTCCTATGGTTGGGCATTATTTAAAAAGGGTGAGTATGAAGAAGCTTTTAAGTATATTAAGCAAGCTTATGAAAAGAAACCTGATGATAATGAAATTAAAAATCACTACGAAATAATAAAAAAGATATTGAATTTGGAATAAAAACATTTAAATTTTAATTTTGCTAAATAGGAAGTAATTTAAATAAAGAAAAATGGGCAAGAAGTTATAAACTTCCTTTTCATAATTACTTAGTGTTCCTGAAATTGTATAGGTAAAAATTAATGTTGAGATAACAATTGCGAATGATTTTGAAAGTGATAAATCATTCTTTTGAGAAAGAAAGAAACCTGTTAAATAACCTAAATTAGAGGCTATTGCTGAGTATTTATAATCCTTTGTTAAATTATAAAAGCTATAACCAAAAGAAAATGATGAGAAACCTTCAAAAAAAACATCACCGTTTGTAGTCTCTCTTTCAAAATAAGATAAAAACAAATTCAAAGCATTTATAAGAGAACTACTAAAAGAACTCTTTATATCAAATAAACTATTTTCAAAACTATAATAATTATAGTAAAACAAAAGTGTTAAAAAAATTCCTCGTGTTATATTTGGTATTTTAGGTTTAATATAGTACGAAGTGATAAAACAAAAGTTGTTTTCAATCATACTCCAAACAATTCTGTCATAAGTATCAAGAACTAAATAGTTTTTTAAATAAGAAATAATTGCACAAGAGGTTGAAGAATAAACCATAGAAGAAGTAATTGGTGAAAACTTTAAGCTTAAAACATAACTAAAACCTGTCCAAATTATAGGAAAATAAACTCTTAAAGGTTTTACAAAATTTTCAGGAATTTCAATAACATTAGCAAAATCAGAATAAAATACATAAGAAATTAATGCTTGTGAAGTTAAATAGTGTATTAAAAAACTTTGATTTCTTGAATAGTTTTGAACAATTTTAAAATAACTTAAACTATCTAAAATAATTATTTCTTTTGAGAAATTATTCTCATCATTTAAAAAATAACCCTCCATTATGTAATTGTTTTTATATTTGAAAAAATAAATATAATTTGGTTTTCTTTCAAATAAATTATATGGATTAGTGTTTTTTATTTCGGATAATGGTTTAGCACTTTCTAAAACTTGCTGAATTACAATAAATATCATTTACAAGCATTAGTGGTATCCTTCTTCATCCACCAAGTACCATCTTGACTTTCATAATTGTTATCTGAGTATATTCTAAATGTTCCATATGAGCTATCATTTATTACACTTCCATTAAATTTAGCTACAACTTTAATTATAAATGTCATCGTATCAGTTTGTAATTTTAATGAAGAACCACATATTGTTCCTTTTATATCAACACTATCAAAAAATTGACTTGAATTATCCATATCATATAATTTCCCACTTAATAGATTTCCATTTTGATTAATTTGAGAACAAATTTGACCTGTTTGACTATTATAAGGTGGGTCAGGCGGTAATTTCCATGAACCTTTCCATACTCCCGCCATATTTTGTGATGGCTCTTGACAAGATTCTGAAATATCCTTCTTTTTACATCCAAAAATAAAAAGAATAATAATTATTAAGATAGGCATATCTAAATTTTAAAGCTTATGCTAATCAAGTTTGAAATAATTGTGCTTAAAAGAAAAGATAATGCAATACCATTATAACCAAAAAATTTAAATAACATTATGGATAAAATGAAGTAAAAAATAACGAATGAGGTATTGAAAATGAGAAAAGGTTTCGGATTATTTGAAACTCTTTCCTTTAATATAAAAATTGAAAAAATAGCAGAAATTAAAAACGCAAATGAAAACAAAATTAATGAGAAATAAAACTTTAAAAAAGTTTTGCCTCCTATAATAATAAGAAGAAGATAACCTAAAATTAGTTCAGAAATAAAAAGAAAGAATGAAAAAATCAGATATTTTTTAAAAAATTCATAAAAATAATTCGGATTTGAGCTTATATTTATAACTGCAATTGATAACGGTGCATTTAAAACTTGTCTAATAAAATTATCAATCCTCCTAATTAAAACAAATCCTGAAACATCGCCCACATTTCCAAAAAATCCAAGAATAAATCTATCCAAATATCTATAAATAGGACTTGTTAAAGAAGAAAGAAATGAAACCTTATAGTAATCTTTTATTTGAAAAATAATCTCTTTTTTAAGAGTTAATGGTGGTTTTATTAAAATAATTAAAAATAAGCAAAAAATCAGATAAACGAGAAAATATATAAAAATAACTGATGTTGTCTCTTTTGGTTTTAAAATAAAAATTAAAGAAATCGTTGTAATAATTGAAAAGGCATTTATTATATTAGAAGTTGTGAATTTCTTAATAGCGTAAAGATAACTTAAAAAAATTGGAAAAATAGCGTAAGGGAAAAAAAGGAAAATTTTAAAATTAAAAATAGAAAAAATTAAATAAAAAAAGGAAGTTAAAATCAGTGATTTTGTAAGTAAAATTTTACTATCTTTAAGGCTCATTTTTGGGATAAAATTTTGAAAAGTTGCTTCAAAACTAACAATAAATACACTTGAAATTGAAAGTGATATTGACTGAATTAAAAAGAAATTATCTAATGTTTTCAAATCTAAAAAAATAAAAAGCACTTTCAAATTTAAAAAACCAAGTCCGATATTAATTAAATTTAAAATTGAATTAAAAAACAATAGGAGAAACCTTAAATATCTCTACTTTATTTGTAACATAAATTTCATTTCCTATTACTGCTGAACCAAGTCCCCTTCTTGGTGTTTTCATATCAGTTACATACGACCAAGTGTCACTATTAGGGTCATATTTAAAAACCTTTGAAGAAATAGTATTTGAAGATGTTTGACCCCCAAAAACATATATATTATTATCTAAAACTGAACATGTATGATTTTTTAAGCTAATATCTAAACTTTTTTTTTCAATCCAAGAATCTGCTATAACATCATAAGCTTCAACTTTATTATTATCTCCTCCAATTACATAAATTTGTCCATTTAAGACAACTGCACATGCTCCATTCCTTGAATATTTTAATGATGCTTTTTGATTAAATGAATTGCTTGTAGGGTTAAATTCATAAAATGAAGAAGTATTTGCTCCAACAATAATATAAATTTTGTTATTTAAAACAACAGCAAAACATCCTCCTGTTTCAAAAGGCAAATTTCCTAAATCTTGATATGTTTTTGAATTTAAATCATAAGAAAAAAAGTAATCTGTTGGAGTATTAGCAATATAACCTCCGAAAATATAAACTTTATTATTATAAACAGCAATACAGGAATTTTTTAAATGAATAGGAGCTATTAAAGTTTCAGAAATTTGATAAGAATTATTATTGTAAATAATCATCCTTGAAGTTGAATAATCATTAAAACTTGTATCTCCTCCAAATATATAAAAGCTATTTAAGCTTGATGTCCATCCAAAATTTGCTACTTTATAAGGTAAAGGATTTCCATCTTGCCAAAACTTTTCCGTATCACTTTTAGCACAGGATAAAATGAAAATTAAAAATATAGAAAATTTCTTCATGCTTAAAATTTTAAAGGTAATTAAATAAGGCTTTGTCTAATAATTCTGAAACTATTTATTTTTCCCACCCACCCTAAAAATAAGCTTTCAGCTTAAAAATACCCATTTTTATGCCTTGGGGGGCTTCGCCCCCCTTAAATTCCCCCTATTAAATAGAAAATTTTTTATAGCTTATTGATTATCAACCACTTAACACTATTTATTGGACAAATCAATTAAATAAGGCAATTTTTTATGGTTTTAATATATAAACATTTCTATCTTTATCAAGTCCTCCACTAACTATTAAATGTTCTGAGCAAATAATCCACTGAGTTTTCAAATTCATTTTTTCTTCTACAATACCATTAAAATTAATTTTATATATATTCTCACCATCAATTAAAATGATATAATTTTTAAGAAGGCAAGCGGTATTATCACCTTCAACATAACTCATTCCTTTTTTAAATAAAATTGAAAAATTTTTTAGATTAACGAAATTTACAAATCCACCTTCCTTAAAGTTATAATGAGCAAAAAGTAAGTAATCATTATTTAAAGCAAGCAGAGAAACATAAACCCATTTTTGATTATAAAATTTTTTAACTTCATTTCCGAGAGTGTCGTAAATTATTAATTTATTCGTTAAATCAGAAAAAATACAATAATTATTATTACATAAAAATTTGCCCATTCCAAGTTCAGATATATTCCTTATTTTCTTTTCTTCCTTATTGGTTTTCAAATCGTAAATATAAATTGCTCCATCTACAAAAATAAAAGCTTTATTTTTAAGAATCCCAAAATCAACAATATCCCCTCCAAGTGAAATTTTTCCATCATTAAGTTTTACCTCATAACCTTCTTTTTCACATCCAACAATAAATCCAATTTTTTTATTATCAAAAGATGTTTTATAATATGATAAACAATTTCCATCAGTCCCTCCTGAAAACTCATATAGCTCATTATTATATAAAATTGTCCATTTTTGATTGTTTTTCAGAATTTTTCCATCCTTGCTAATAAAGACACTACCCCCACTTCTAAAATTTATTATTATTGTATCCTTGTATAAAAAGTTATTTGGAGATAACTCATTTTTTAATGTAATTTTATTTAAAATGACAAAAGATACAATAATAAAGCTCATTTCACTTTTTCCCAAATTTCATCAATTTCTTTTAGTGTCATATCTTCTAAATTTAGATTATTTTCTTTAATGTATTCAAGAACTTTATTTAAACGATTTAAGAATTTTCTTGTAGCATTTCTTAAAGCATCTTCGGGATTTACTTTATAATGTCTTGATAAATTCACAATAGTAAATAATAAATCTCCAATTTCTTCAAAAACTTCACTATCACTTTTAGCATTTTTCAATTCTTCTATTTCCTCATAAACTTTCTTTAAAACATCTCCTTTATTTTCCCAATCAAAGCCAATTTTTTCAGCCTTTTGAGTAATTCTATATGCTAAATATAAAGCAGGCATAGAAAAGTTTATATTTTTAAACAATTCTTCACCTTTTGATTTTTCCCAATTTTCAAGAACCTCATCAGCATTATTTAATTTCTTATCAGAAAATACATGTGGGTGTCTTTTAATAAGCTTGTGAATGAGTTTTGAAATTACATTATTCAAACTTGTTAAATTTTTTTCTTCGGCTATTTTTATATGCATTAGAACTACTAATAAAATATCACCTATTTCTTCTTCAAATTTATGCCAATTTTTTTCATCTATTGTATTTATTACTTCATAACTTTCTTCAATAAGCTTATATTTTAAGCTTTCATTTGTTTGCTCTCTATCCCAAGGACACTTTTCTCTTAAAATGTTTATTATCTCCCATAACCTTTGGAAACTTTCCATAAGCTCCAAAATTTTAAAGAAAAAATTTTTATAGTGTTGCTCACCCAAATTTTAATCCACTTTTACTTACTTCAACTTTAAAATTTTCATTATGAAACTTCTTGAATATCAAGCAAAGGAAATTTTCAAAAAATATGATATGCCTGTTCCTGATGGTTTTTTATGTAAAAGTGTAGAAGATGCTCAGAATATCCTAAAATCAATAAAATTTCCTGTTGTTATAAAGGCTCAGGTTCCTGCCGGTGGTAGAGGAAAAGCAGGTGGTGTAAAAATAGCTACAAATTACGAGGAAGCGATTGAAAAATCAAAAGCTATACTAAATATGAAAATAAAATCTATTCCTGTTAAAAAAATTCTTATATCACATGCAGTCAATATCAAAAAAGAATTTTATCTTGGAATAACACTTGATAGGAAAATCAATAAGAATGTAATAATAACTTCAAAAGAAGGTGGCGTTGATATTGAAGAAGTTGCTAAAACAAATCCTTCTGCTATTTTAAAATATGAAATAGATCCATTTCTCGGTTTGAGAGATTATGAAGCAAGAGAAATTGCCTATTATCTTACCGATGATAAAACTATTGCTAATGAAATTTCAAAAATTATTAAAAAATTATATCAAGTTTATATTGATTGTGAGGCACAACTTGCTGAAATAAATCCACTTGTAATAGATGATGAAAATAAAGTATGGGTAATAGATGCCAAAATTCTTACAGACGATAATGCTTTATTTAGAAAAAGCTTTTTAGAAAATTATAGAGATTTAGATTATGAAAATCCTTATGAGATTATGGCAAAAGAATATGGACTTTCCTTTATAAAACTTGATGGAAATATTGGCAATATGGTTAATGGAGCAGGTTTAGCTATGGCAACTATGGATGTAATTAAGTATTATGGAGGAGAGCCTGCTAATTTCTTAGATGTCGGTGGCTCATCAAATCCATTAAAAACAAGAAAAGCTATGGAAATCATACTATCAGATAAAAATGTCAAAAGTGTATTTGTAAATATATTTGGAGGTATTACAAGGACTGATGATATAGCACAGGGATTAATTTCAGCATTTAAAGAAATAGAAATAAATGTTCCTGTTGTAGTTAGACTTACAGGGACAAATGAAGAAATAGCTAAAAAAATGCTTAAAGAAAGTGGCTTAAACTTAATAATTGTTGATAGTATGTCAGATGGTGCTAAAAAAGCAGTAGAATTGGCAAATAAGTGAGTTTAATTTTTTTTCTTGGAATTGTATCATTATTCGCTGATATTACTTATGAAGGTGCAAGAAGTATTATTGGGCAGTATTTATTTGTTCTTGGTTCAAGTTCATTATTTGTTGGATTTATTGCAGGATTTGGTGAATTTATTGGTTATTTTTTAAGGATATTATTTGGATACCTTGCTGATAAAACAAAAAATTATTGGTCATTTATGATAATTGGTTATTCTTTAAATGTTTTTTCAGTTCCACTTTTAGCTTTTACAAATAATTACTTAATAGCAGGAATTTTGGTTTTATTAGAAAGGCTTGGAAAAGCCATTAGGACACCATCAAGAGATACTATTATATCATTCATTGGGGCAAAGTACGGCTCTGGAATTTCATTTGGTATTCATGAATTTTTAGACCAAATTGGAGCTTTAAGTGGTCCATTGCTTATTTTTTTAATTCTTTCCCTATCAAAAAACAACTATAAATTAAGTTTTTTAATTCTTATTATTCCTGCCATTTTATGCTTGATTTTTTTATTTTGGACAAAAATTAAATTTTCAAATATAAGTGAAATTGAAATAAGAGGTAAACGTTATGAAAGTTTTAAAAGTAGTAAAAAATTTTGGATTTATACGATTGCTATTGGATTTGTAAGTTTTGGGTTCATTGATTTCGCATTAATTTCTTACCACTATAAAAAAATAAATTTATTTGAGCCTAATATAATTGCTATTTTATATTCAATTGCTATGATTACAGATGCTATTTCTTCAATAATTCTTGGAAAACTATTTGATAAATTTGGTATAAAAGTTCTTCTAATTTCAATCCTATTAACTTCCTTTTCAAGTCCATTATTATTTCTTTTTAATGAAAAAATGATAATTTTTTTAGCTATTATTCTTTGGGGTATAGGAATTGGAAGTCAAGAGTCAATAATGAGAGCTTATATTTCAAATATAATAAAAAAAGAAGAAAGAGCTACTGCTTTTGGAATTTTTAATTCAATATATGGATTTTCTTGGTTTATTGGGTCATTAATGATTGGTTATCTCTATTCATTATCATTAACTTATATGGTAATTTTATCATTTTCATTTCAAATTTTTGGGCTATTGATATTGTTAAAAACTATGCTTTAAAATTTAAGACCTTGCGACTTGCTGTATAAAGGGGGTGTATGGATTCGACGGGGGTTAGAGCCTTGTAGGGTGCATGCCCTAAGCCCCGGGTTAGTGGGTAAGCACGATAAGTGCAAACGCAAATTATGCTTTGGCTGCCTAATTGAAAGGCAGCAAGCTCGTAATCTTCCACCCACCTGGAAGGTTGCGAGCTGAATAGAAAGGTGGGGGTAGATAACCTTGGTCCCGGGTTATCTACCTACTAAGGGACCTACGCCCTAAGGGTTTTGGCAAGCTTTCCCCCTAGGGAAGAGAACAAAAGCTTGCCTAAGCATGTAGGACCCTGCGAGGCTCAACCCTCGGACGCGGGTTCGATTCCCGCCACCTCCATTTATATTTAAAAGGAGGAAGTGAAATGGCAGAGAAGAAGGAAAGACCAAAGAGCATAGAGGAAAAGGTAAGGGAGATAAGAGAGAAAGGTAATCTAAACTACGAAAGTCCTCGTGTAAATAGATATGACTCAAGGTCAAGGAACATCATAGCTGGAACAATTCCATCTGATGAAAGGTTGAAAGAAAACTTCAATAATCTTGAAAATGCTCTTGGTATAATTATGGCTTTGAATATATACAATTTTGATTGGAAAGGAACGAATGTAGAGGATATTGGTTTAATAGCACAAGAAGTTGAAAAAGTCTTCCCACAGGCTGTAAAAACGCTTGAAAACGGTGTAAAGGTTATAGATTACAATAAATTTATTGCTCTAATAATAAAAGCTATAAAGGAGATAAAAGAAGAGATAGATAATTTAAAGGCTTAATAAATGCCCTCATCGTCTAGGTTGGCCTAGGACGCCAGGTTCTCAACCTGGAAACCCGGGTTCAAATCCCGGTGGGGGCATATGAAGAAAAATATCCATCCAAAATATTATGAAGATGCTTTTATTATATGTGCTTGTGGAAACAAAATAAAAACAGGTTCAACTAAGAAGGAAATTCATGTGGAAATATGTTCCGCATGCCACCCTTTCTATACAGGACAAAAAACACAAATAGTAGATACAGGAGGAAGAATCAAAAAATTTAAAGAAAAATATGGGATAAAAGATGAATAGAATATTATTTTTAATTTTCTTATTATCATGTTCTTCAAAAAAAGTTATATTTTCATTAGCTACACCAGATGAATTTCAACCTGTTTCTTTAACATTCTTTAAATCAGAAGAAAGTAAAGATACAATAAAAGAAGAAAAATCATCTAGTTATACTTGGAAAGCAGAAGCAATAAAAGGTGCTTTTACATATGGTTATCGTATTCAAGTATTAGCAACATCAAATAAAAAACAAGTTGAAAAATTAAAAGAAGAGATATTAAAAAAGGGGATTAATTATCCAATTTATATAAAATATGTTCCACCAATGTACAGATTGAGAATTGGAGATTTTCAAAATTATGAAGAGGCTCAAAAAGCATTAAATCAAATAAAAAATTTAGGTTATAAAGATGCTTTTGTTATTGAAGATTTTATAAATAAATGATCTTATTATTGGCTTTTGGGTTTGAAAAAAATGATGCTTGGTTTTCAAAAGATAAGTTTAAACATTTTTTTACATCATATATAATTTATTCTGTTTTTTATGAAGTAGAAAGCAAAAAAACATCTTCCTTAATTACATTCTCAATTGGATTATCAAAGGAAATTTACGATGGTTTCAGAAAAGAAAAATT
>JAVVGK010000033.1:0-13096 GCA_032249175.1 Candidatus Hydrothermia bacterium
AGAAGGCTCAATAGATAATGACTTTTTCAAAAGTGAGTAAAAACTATTTAGAACTTTTTCAACATCAATAGCCATTTCCTTTGATAGTATTTCCATAACAGTTTGCATCCTTATGGAGCTTCCTTTATAAAGTTTATAGTATTCTATAAGCCTTCCAATAAAAGCAATTTCCCAATCATTTAACTTAACCATATCTTTAACCTCCCATTTCTATAACAACTTTAATCGCTTTTGGATCTCTTGCCACTTTGAAAGCTTGTTTTATTTCATGAAAATGAAATTTATGAGTTATTAATTCAGAAGGTTTAATAATGCCACTTGATATTAAATTCAAAGCAATTCTTGTATCTTCATGACTTGCGGAATAACTTGGAATAATTGAAATCTCATTAAAATAAATGTAATTTATATTTAATTCTAAAAATTCAGAAGGAGGTGTTGGTGCAAATAATATAATTCTACTTGCTTTATCTGCTAATTTTAGGGCAAACTCAATAGCGGAAATACTAGGTGGTCCTACAATAATAAGACTAAATTTCTTTTGAAAATGAAATTCATCAGGATGATAAACCTCATCAATTTTAGCCCAATTCTTAGCTATATCTCTTCTATTACTATGAAAATCAAATCCAACAACTTCTTTTGCTCCAAAAATTTTTAATAATTTACTATTTAAAAGTCCCATAAATCCAAGTCCAATAACAGCACAATTATCATAACTATTTAAATTAGCTTTTTTAATTGCCTTAACAGCGCAGGCAAGTGGCTCAATTAAACAAGCATCTTCATCACTAACAAAATCTGGAATTTTCAAAACATCAACTTCATATATATTCTTTTCAATACTAATAATTTCACTAAAACCACCTGGATAAATTTTTGATTTTCTCCAGGTTTCACAAGCAGTCCATTCTCCCCTTTTACAATACTCACAACTTAAACACGGAGCATGATGATGAACAAATACCCTATCACCAATTTTAAATTTATTCGTAGAAGTCTTAATAACCTCACCAACAATTTCATGTCCAGGTGTATATGGTGCTTTTGATTTCACATACCAATCCATCAATTCGCCTGTACAAATACCACAAAGTCTAACCTTTACTAAAAATTCTCCACTTATTTCACCTTCTCTAATTTCTAAATTATCAAAATCATTAAATAACAAAAATTTCACTAACTTTCTCTTAAAGCACTAATTATTTGGTTTTCAAACCATTCCTTACTCCTATAACCGATAGCTTTTGCTTTAATTTTACCATCTTTACCAATTATAAAAGTGGTAGGAAGACCACTAATACCACCAAATGATTTTTCTATATTTTCATTAGAATAACCTATAATATAGTTTATGCCCATACTTTTTATAAATTCTTTAATTTCTAATTCTTTTTCACCAACATTTAGCCCTATAAATTGAACTTCATTCTTATATTTCTCTTGAAGCTCAATAAAATGTGGAATTTCCTTAGTGCAAGGAGGACACCAAGTAGCCCAAAAATCAACAATAATAACCTTACCACTAAATTGAGACAAATCCAAAATTTTATTATCAATTGTTTTAAATTGAAAATTTGAAACCTTATCACTTGAAAAACTTTTCTCACAACCTAAAACAACTAAACCCAACAAAAGAATAAATTTTAACATAACAATAAAATAAAAAGGGATTTATTTAAACTTAACAACAATTTTTTCTAACTTTATACCTCCTCCTTCATAATATCCAGGTTTTAAAACGATATTTCCTTCTTCAATAGGTAGCCTGCTCATTATGAATTGTTTAAGTATTCTCATTCTTTCTTCCATAACACCCATAGCCTCTGGACTTGGATAATAAGTAATTTCAATAGGAGAAGTCCATGGGTAATTTTCCTTTAATATATTTAGTGCTTCTATAATCCTGTCCTCCTGGCCTTCTCTAAAAACAGCAAATCCCTTTTCAAAAACATCTCCAATATCAACAATAGTATATTTATATCCACCTTCTTCATAATAATAACCTTTCACAGAAAATGGTTTGCTTAATTCTCTTCTCGTTTCCCTTCCATCAGAAACAGTTATTCTATAATGAAATAATTGACCAGGTTCAGCAACAGCTTTTCCTTTTGTATCCTTACCATCCCAATAAACAAAGTCAGGTAATTTACCTTTTCCTGAATACTCTTTTAATTTATTACCCCAAGAATCGTAAATTTCAATTTTCCAATCTTTAACATTCTTATATTTCTTGTTAAATTCTCCAACATTTAAAGGAATTTCTTTATATACATTTATTGGATATACAGGCTGGCGAATGAATAGGTTTTCAAGTTTTATAACTTTTCTTATTTCTTCTTCAATCGTTTTAGGAAGTCTAAGTTCAAGTTTCCTTTCTTTTCTATAAAGCAATGAATCTATTGGCTCAAAAGGAGCAAGTGTAACATCAGTTATTGGCTTAACTGCATCATCAATTGAATATTCAGCCTTCTCAACAACTTCCTCTTCTTGCTCAGTTCCTTGCTGAGACATCAAAAAACTAACAAAAGCAAATAAAATTAAAAATTTAAATATCCTCATAGTTTTCCTCCTTATGTTAAAACAAATCTAACAGTTAATCTTCCTTTTTCTTCAGGTTTTCCAGGTTTTGGAGCAAATTTCCACTGTGATAATGCTTGAATAGCAGCATTGTCTAAGTCAGCATAACCTGATGAGCGAACAACCTGAATATTAAATACATTACCATTAGCATCTACTGAAAATGACAAAACTACTGTTCCCTCCCAACCTTGTTGTTTAGCCCTCTTTGGATATATAGGCTTTACTCTATTGAGAATTTGTCTATTTGCTACTTCACCTTCAAGTTGCATAGCAGAAGGTGCTGAAACACTAGCAACTTCTTGAACGGAAGGCGCAGAAATTGTTGGTTTGCTAACTTCCACTTTAACTTCACTAGTGAGGCTTGGATTTTGGGCAAGGCTGACAGCACTTCCTCCACCAATACCACCACCTACATCAGTTCCAAGTCCAAGACCACCACTTCCACCACCTTCAATACCTCCACCGAGTGAAATAGCAGGCACAGCTTCTTTTGATAGTATATCAGATATGCTAGCACCTTTACCAGTAACACCTACAACAACATCTGCAACTCCAACATCAGCCAAATTTTGAGAACTAACATCTATTTCCGCTTGTAAATTAGCTATATTTTCTATATTGGTTTTACTTAAATCTACTTTAACATCAAGTTGTTCAGTTTGAACAGAAGGCATACTTAAAAGTCTTGGATCTATATTTACATTTACATCAAGTTTAGGACCACCTCCAAGACCAGGTGTTGGCTTTGGAAGTTCAGTGGATTGAGTCAAAAGTTTTGAGCTTAAATCAATTTTCTTTTCTTGACCAGGTTTATTTTCTTCCTTTTTTGCTTGCTCAGGCTTCTTTTCTTCTTTCTTTTCCTCCTTCTTTTGAACTTCTTTTTTCATTTGCTCAACTTTTCTTTGAAGTTTTGGATTCAGGAATTTTGATTTCATGGCTTTCTCTTCAAGAAGTTGGATTTCTCTTAACCTTGCTTCTTCAAGAGCTCTTGCTATTTGACTTCTCAATGACCAAAGAATACCAGCATGTATGAGAATTGCGAAGAGGAGAAAAATCACAAATCTCCTCTTTGAACCTTTATCTTCCTCCCATTCAGGGAGAATCACTTGTCTCTCTCTCATGCTATCACCCCCTTAGGTTGTTCTTTTAATAACTGCTAATGTTATTCTTTTACTTCCTCCTCTTTTAACAGCATCAATAGCATCTAAAACTGTTTTCCAATCAACCGATTTATCAGCTCTTATTACTACTAATTGTTCTCCCATTTCTGCATCAGGATTTTTTGATTTATATTCCTCTTGTGCTTGCTTAACTAATTGCGTTAATGTTTGTAAATCAACTTGTTTATCTTTAAAATACAATGTTCTATCTTTTTTTATAGAAACCGCTATACTTTGCTCTAAATCTGCTTCTATTACTCTTGCCTTTGGAACTTCAACCTCAACACTCGTACTTTGAAACATTTGTTTAGAAGCTATAATGAGGGTTATAAATATAAAAGCAAATACATTAGCTAAGTTAAATACTGCTTGTGCTACTTCACCTTCTCCACCCTTAGCTTTTGCCATAATTAACCTCCTCTTTTCATTATTAGAACATCACCAGCGCCTTTACTTTTTAGGAAATCTATCATTTGGACAACATTATCATAAACAACCTCATTATCAGCAGAAAGAAGTGCATTCTTTTCTATGCTTCTGGCTAAAAGCTTTGGAACTAAATCTTCAAGCTGTTCCATTGTAACAGGTTTTTTGTTTAACTCAATAGTTCCATCTGCTTTCATATGAATACTAACTTTTACATCTGTTTTGACTTGCTTTTGCTGAATCGGTCTATTAAGTTTAGCAGCCATAGAACGGCTCACAAAAATACCTGATTCAACAAGAAAAGGAATTGTAAGAACGAAAACTTTTACAAGAGAACCCATAACATCAGTTAATGATATGAGGCCCGCTGCGGGGACCTCAGCTTCTACTGAGCCATGCTCCATCCTTCTCTTTGGCATTAAAATCACCCCCTCGTTGCTTGATATTCTCTAAGTATAACAAGGAATTCCTGAACAGCAGCCTCAATTCTTGAAACAAGAACATCAACATTTCTATTAAAAACATTAAAGAAAATAACAGCTAATACTGCTATAATAAGTCCTGTCCATGTAGCTACAAGAGAAGTAGATATTCCTTCACCTACAACTTCTGGACCACCTGTTCCAGTAACAGCTATTTCGTGGAAAGCATGGATTAGACCATCAACTGTTCCAAACAAACCAAGAAGAGGTGCAAGAACACTTATAACGCTAATAGGTGTTAATCTTTGAGTTAATCTATCTTTTTCATTTAGAATTCTGGCATACATAAGCTTTTCAACCTCTTCAGGAGGAAGTTCAGCATTTTGAAGACCAACTCTTAAAACATTCCTTATAGGTGTATCTTGATCACCAAGTCTCTTTAATGCACCTTCAATATCTCCTTCCCTAAGATGAGTAAGCGTTTCCTTTACTATCCTATTAGCATCAGCTTCTCTTCTTTTGTTGTAAGCGATAAGTCTTTCAATAACAAGAGCAATAAGGATAATTGAAACCACTAAGAGAATGAACATTGGGAAACTTGAAAAGTAGGTTTTGGGTCCTACAACCCCATCCCAAACTGCGTATAGTTTAAAGATCATCTTCCTTCACCTCCTTTTTATTTAGGTAAAATTTGTAAAATTTGGTCTATCTGGCTTACCATTTGTGTATTTCCCTCTTGCTCAAATAATGTTCTTGCTTGTTGTAAGTAATTTATTGCTTCTCTTGAATTTCCAAGTTGAGAATAAGAAAATCCTATCCAATATAATGTATTTGCCTTATTTTTACTTTCTGGAAACTTCTGCAATGCTTCCTGTCCTATTTGAATAGCAGAATTAAAATCATTTGAAGCTAAATATGCTTTCATAAGGTAATCATAAACATTTTCAATTTGTTGTCCATTAGGGAAGAAATCCTTATATTTCTTTAATGCTTGTATTGCTTGTTGATATTTCTTTTGTTTCAAATATAAAGCACCGGCGGTATATAATGCTTCAGCAGATTTAGGACTATTTGGAAATTCATTAGCAACTCTAAAGAATAAATCAGCAGCTTTTTCTTCATCACCATTTTGATAAGCTTGCCCTGCCTGATAGAATAGCGCTTCTGCTGCTTTATCACTTGCTGGATATTTCTGAGCAAGTTGCTCAGCATACTTTGGATCTTGCGTTGAGGCAGCTAAATAAACATCCTCAACCCTTTTTCTTACATCAGGAGCAAGCTCATGGTCAGGATATAAGTATAAGAATTTTTCATATACTTGAATTGCTTTGTCAAATTCTTTATTTATCGTATAATTCCTACCTAAGGCATACATTGCTCTTGGTGTTATGGGATGTCCTGGAAAATGCTCAATTTCCCATTCTAATAATGCTGTTGCTTTATCAACCTGTGCAGCTTTTACATAAATATCAGCTGCTCTATAAGCAGCAAGAGCAGCTCTTGGGTGATCAGGATACTCATTAACTACCCTTTCCCAAAGTCTAACAGCATCACCATAAGATTTAAGAGCAAGAGCAGCAAATCCTTGGAAATACAAAGCTTCACCACTTTCATATCTTGGGGTATATAGTGCTGCAATAGCAAAATCCTTAAATGCATCCATATATTCACCCTTATTGAATTTGGCAACACCTTTTCCAAGGAAAAGAGCAATAATTAATGAGGTATCACCTCTTGCTCTAACAGCACCATCTATGGAATTAAAGTGCGCTAATGCATCATCATATCTCTTTTGGTGATAAGCTATCCAGCCAAGACCAAGTCTTGAAAGTATAACTAAATCTCTCGTCAATTGCTTCTTTATATTTATATTATATCTTAATTCTGCTTCAGGATAAGCACCTGCATAATAGTGAGCCTCAGCTAAACCATAAACGTACCAACCCTTCCATAAATCAAATGAAGTATCTTGTGCTTCTGGTCTAACTGTATCTTGCATTTCAGAATAATATATATTACCTTTCAATAATGCTTCCTTAAATTTTCTATCACGAACAAGTGATAACATCTCCATAGCCATAGAAGGTTTTCTTAAAAACGTTTGCTTATAGTTTTCAATAACAAGCTCAAAATTCTTGGCAGCAGGTGTGAATTTTCCAAGTGAATAATCAATAGCACCCCTTGCATACTCACCAATACCAGCTTCCTCAGGTGGGAATTTCATTTGTTTCAACTGATCAGCCATAGTATAAGATTTTAAAGTATCGCCTACCAAGAAATTAGCTTGCATAAGTCTTACAAATGAAACATTATAAATATCCTGATCATTAGCTTTTGAAAGAGCAGTCTCATAATACTTAACAGCTTCCTTATATTTTGCTTTCGCATCATCTAACTTACCTTCTTGCTTATACTGACTACCCCACTCCCTTTCAGCATTTCCAGCAAAATATGCAGCTAAATTAGCGAATTCAAAATTCTGTTTCTTTGAAATTAATGTTAATTTCTCAATAGAGCTTTCAAATTCCTTCATTCTATATAAAGAAATGCCCCAATAGTATTGAACCCAATCTGAGAATAACGAGCCATGATATTTCTCAATAAATGTTCTTGCTAATTCAGCAGTTCCTTTATAATCTCCATATATAAAATTAGCTTCAACCATCGCATAAGATATAAATGGCTCTCTTGGTGTATTCTTATATTTTTCTAATAGAATTTTATAAACACCAATAGCTTGAAGAGGTCTTTGTAATAATGCCAAACTTCTTGCATAATAAAATTGAGCTTCAGGAATATCAGTTATATCCTTTAATTTTTCAATAGCTTCATCGTACCTTCCTTCTCTATAATCAATTATACCAAGGAGCATTTTTGTTCTGTTGGAATTTTTATAATAAGGATATTTTTGAAGTTCTTGAATAACCTGCTTTGCCTCCTTAGGGTCTCTAAAATTCGTAAAGAATACTGAAAGAGCATAAGCAACCTCACCTTTCAAATATGGCAATTTCTTTTCAATATAACCATCCTTATATAATGCCATAAATTGATCGTAAGCGGATTTATAATCACCTCCATTAAATCTACATTCAGCTATTCTATAAAGAAATTCTTTTTCATATCCGAATTTCCTAGCATCCGAAAGAAGTCTTCTATATATCCTTTCTGCTCTATCGTACTTTCCAGCAAAGAAAAGTGCCTCAGCTTCCCTATATGATTTATAAAATTCTTCATATGTCAAACTTAAAATCACATTTAAAAGTGTGCCCATCATATCCCTTTCACCCCCTTCTTAACATTTACTAATCCTCCTCTCCTTTTATATATTTTACCATCTTCCGTCTTAACTATAAAATCATAATAATAAACACCCTTTCCAACATATTTACCTTCTTCATCAACAACATGCCAATAAATACATTCACTCGGTGGAGGACCATCTCCCCAATATGTTTTATAAATTTTACCCCATCTATTTGTTATATTAAATGTCCATCTTGAAACCTTTGAAGGTAAAATATACCTAAAACAAATTTTTGTAACACTTGCTTCTGCCTCTGGTAAGACTTCTATAATTTTAGGTGAAGATTCAGCCCAAACAGTATGACCAAAGAACTTAACTGTTAAACCAAATGTCCAAATTTTATTCTTACTTTCAGCCTTAATATCATTAACACTTATATCTCCTAATATATCAACAGTATTATAAACATAAATTAATCCTAAGCCTGCTGGAATTTTATGCTTCACTATGGAATCATTTGGACTATAATTATAACCAAATCTTAAAAATAATGGATAAAATGGATCCAATTCAAATCCAATAGATGCCAAATCTTGGCTTTTGACATTTCTAGCAAATGTTGAATTTAAATCCATAGTCATTGCTAAATTCCTTCCAATAACTGGTAAAGGATAATTTGCTAATTGAATACCAAATCTTAAAGATAAAGCATTTGGTGTATCTAAATTTTCAGCTGTAAAACCAAACATAAAATAATCACTAAAATAAAAACTAAATCCACTATAAATATGAAATTTTGAATTTTTATTTGATGATGTATCTGAGGTATAAGGATATTGAATACCAAGACCTATATTAAATCCGCTAAAATTCCTTGCTAAAACACCATAAATCATTCCATTTCTTGTAGTATCAATAGAACCTGCCAAACCAATTGATATAAACCTATTAGGGATAACTATACCTCCGCCATAATATCCCACTTGAGAATAGAAACCACCAATCATAACTCTACTTGCCATAGAAGCAGCAGAAGGATTAAAGAAAATTCCATCAACCCTTTCAGCATAAGCATTATAAGCAGAACCCATAGATATGGGATGAGGTCCAACCATTAAACTAAAAATAAAGTTCATCATATTCTACAATTTTAAAGCATAAGTTTTAAAAACTTTATAAACAGGTCCGGATGGATAAAGAATACTCTCAAAAAATGTTATTTTATCAACTTGAAACTCACAGTTAAATTCAATAGGTTCAAAACTTAACATTTTTGATTTTTTATTCCTTGCTATGGTTATGTGAGGAGAAAAAGGTTTATTATCACCGTAATTCTTAAAGCTCACTTGGATATCCTTAGCCAAATTTTCTAATTCCCCATCACTCTCAACCCCTACCCAAAGCACATTAACCTCTTTACCATAAGTTGGAAACTTACCTAAGTGTTTAAGCCTTAAAGAAAAAGCGTTATGTTTCTTTGAAATTTCATTTAACTTAAAATCAATTTTATTTAGTTCATCTTCTCTAATTTCACCAAGAAACTTTAATGTTATATGATAAAGGTGATAATCAACCCACTTCAAATCCAGAACTTTCATCATATCTTTTATTTTACCATATATATATTCTTTTACTTCCATAGGTAAATCCAGCGCTATGAACATCCTCATTTTTTAAACCTAAAAAGTATAAATGAAAGTCCCAAAATTATAAAGCCCAAAATATAAAGTGTCAAGGATAAAAGTTCTAAACTTGGCTTATAAATAAATTCTACAATATAATCTCCTTTATTTAAAGCAATTGCCATTTGTGTCCAATTAACTCTATAAACTTTTTTCTCTTTACCATTAACGTATGCTTTCCACTGATGGTGGTAATTTTCTGAAAATACTAAATAAGATGGATTTTCAAGTACAACTTTAAGCTTTACATAATTTTCTGAAAATTTTAAAATTTCTACATTTGCTCTAATTTCTTCATTATGATTTATTTTTTCGTCAGGTTCATTTTCAAAGACTAATTTATTTTCAAAATTTCTAACATCAATTATTGGATTCTTTGAAATTTTATACGAACTAACAAAATAAAACTTAGGATAATAATTAGGATTTTCGTAAATTTCATAAAAACCGTCATCATAAACTTTTTTATAATCCTTAACATAATTGTAAAACAAACTAATAATAGGGTCATTTGTTTCTTTTGGAAGTTTTTGAGTAATAACATATTTAATTGATAAAATATCACTTAATTTTGGATTTTTTAACAATTCCGTTGTAGTGGCTGGATTTAACATTAATCTACCTTCTGCTCCTATTAAACTAAACAATCTATAAGGTTGAACACCATGATGACCTCCAATTGTTTCAATTTTCTTTAAAGAGAAGTAATTTTCATCAGTTCTATAATAAAATGGAAAAACGACATAATAACCTTTATTTTCCTTTAAGAATTTAACAACACCATCATCTTCAAATATATTTCTATCATCTTCAACATATTGAATAAAATTTTTTGAAATTAAATATAAATCAAAAGCACTTAAAAATGTTAATGAAATTATTAAAAAGTTAAAACTGAGCCAATTTTTAATATAAGAATAAATAAGAAGTGAAGCTAAAAGGGAAAATACAAATGCCAAGAATATAGAAAATCTAATTTTGTCAAATTCAAAACTAACAATTTGTGCTTTTTCTATTGAATTATTGAAAATTGAATTTATTAAACTATCAGATGAAAAAAGCCAAAATATAAATAATATAATTGGAACAAAAAATAAAAATTTTAAATAAGCTTTTGGATTTTCCTTTATATTTTTTAATGTAATTGCTGAAATTAAAATGGCAGAGAAAATACAAATATAAAATGCCATAGAAGGTGCTCTAAATTTTTGATAAAATGGCAAAATAGACCATATGAATTTATAAATAAATGTTGAGCCACCAAGTGAAATAATTGAAAATAATATAAAATTGAAAATTAAGATATTTCTTAATCTATTTTCCAATTTATTTAGAAAGCCTAAAGTAAGAATTAAGAATATAACTATTCCAAAATATTCTGAATTTATTTTAAATGGATTTGGACCCCAATAGTGAGCATATGGACTTTCAATGGAAAAACCACTAAATCCACCAATGAATGTAGAAATATAATCTTGCCATCCAAGAGACCAAGTAATAGCAAATTGATAATCATCTTCTTTTAAGCCTCTTTGTGAATAATTTATTGTGTAATCATAAATTGGAAGAAATTGACCAAAAAATATAATTGTTGAAATAATAATCACAAAAAGACCAAGTGAAATAATTTTAAATGCTTTTTTATTGTTTTCTTTAAAAATAAAAAACAATTCATAAATTGAATAAATTAAGGTAAATAAAATTAAGTAGTAAAGCATTTGAACATGGGCATTTAATGAAATTAAGGAAGTAAATAAAGCTAAAATTAAAACGTTTTTCAGATTTGGATTTATGAAAATTTCTCTTAAATATATAAAATAAAATGGTAAAAGTGAATAAATAGCAAGCTTTCCAAGATGACCACTATAAATATAACCAAAAAATATGCCACTTAAAGAATATGAAATAGCAGAAAACAAAGCAATTTTCTTGTCATTTAGAATTCTATTAACAAGCAAAAACATTCCAATATAAGAAATAATAAAATGAAAAATTACCCAATAATTTAAAAAGAATTTAGCAGGCAAAATAATTAAAAATATAAAAAATGGATATAAACCAAATTGTAATGTTCCAATTGTAGGCATACCATAAAATATATAAGGGTTCCAAAATGGAAAATTTCCTCTTAATATCTCATTTCTTATAAATTCATATAAATATATGCCATCAGTTATTGCATCTGTCATAACAAGAAGTTTTCCAAAAATTGCTTTTAAGAACAAAATTATTGTAAGAATAAGAATGATAAAAATTTCAAAGTTTTTCATGTAGTTTGAAAGTTTAAAGATGGGGGCAAAGCCCCCTAAATTTATTTAATAATAAATTTATCAGTGAAATTATTTGATTTTATAAAGTAAATGCCAGGCTTTAATGAAATTTCAAAATTGCCTTTTTTATAGGAATTAACAAATGCTCCATTAACCTTATATATTGAAAAATCCTCACTTGATTGAATAGTTACTTTATCCTTTTGATATTTTATTATAAATGGAGTTTTACCATTTGAATTTTCTTCTAAATTAACAGCACTTGTCCAACTATAATATGTGTCACCTGTTTGACCATCTCTATAATCATTTGCCCAAGTTGTATAAATTTTACCATTATCTACAATCCAACCATTGTAGTCATGACCACCTGGATTTTCTGAAAATGGATGATCAACGGAGCTAACCCTTGATGGACTTGACCAGGTTTGACCCCAATTACTTGAAGATGAGAAATAAGTAGACCAAGTTCCAAGTGTAAAATATCCTCCACAAGAGCCAAGTGAGCTTATTCTCCCTTGCCATTGAGCAAATATCGTATTACCTGAGCTTGCTAACATAGGTAAAATCTGTTGTGCTCCACCGCCACTTGGAGCAATCTGATAAACTGTTAAATTATTTCCACTTCCTGTCCAAACGCCAACCCTTACCTTACAATTCCCGTCAACAAAAGAAACAGCAACCTTCCCAGAACTTGCAGTTATATGGTCATGGATTTTAGCAGGTCTTTGATAATTGGGACATGTTGTATTACTACCAAAATTAAATCCTGTCCAAGCAATATCACTAAAAGTATTTCCATTATCTTGACTTCTCAAAAATCCTACATAAATTGTTCCACTACCAAAATTCGTAAAATCATTATATGACATATATATATTATTTCCATCTTTTGCCCAATAACCAACGGTAGATGGCCAATTAGTATATGCTATTTGCTGCCATGTTTGACCATTGTCAGTAGATTTATAAATTACTAAATTGTAATTTCCCGTGAATTTATCAGTTGTGAAATTAACAAGGACTGTATTATTACCAAGTGCTAAGAGCCAAGGTTTGTCTTTGAAATATGTCCAATTATCATTTGAACCAACATATCCACAGGACCAATTAGCAGAACTAGTACAATTGCTACCAGCAGTACATCTACAAAAATAAACTTCACCTTTTACATTAGCTGGATTACAATATACCATACCAGCAAAGTAAATGATATTTGGGTTATCAGGTTGAATAGCAATAGCAGGGTCACCTATCCAACAATTGGAATTACTAGAAGAATAATATAAGGCACCAGACCATGTGCTTC
>JAVVGK010000034.1:0-12915 GCA_032249175.1 Candidatus Hydrothermia bacterium
CAAAGCAAAAAATGGGGTATTTATAAGCCGAAGGCTTATTTATAGGGTGGGTGGGAAAAATATAGAAATAATCTACATTTCAGAATTATTGGACAATCCATTTGGTAATTATTTTCGCACTTTAAAATTTCAATTATGAACAACTTAACTCCATCAGAAGCCTATAATGAACTTTATAAACTCTCAAGAAAATTATCATATATATCTTCTGCACTTTCATTATCTACTTGGGATGAGAGAACTTACATTCCACCTCTTGGCTATAAACATAGAGCAGAACTTCATGCGATATTAAGTGAATATATTTATGAAGAATGGACAAAAGATTATATTGGTGATTTGATAAACAAGGCGAAAGAAGGAGATTTAGATGAAATTCAAAAGGCAAATTTATATTGGTGGGAAAGAAGCTATATAAGAAATAAGAAAATTCCAAAAGAACTTTTAATAAAGCATGTAAGAGTTTCAACAGTTGCTTATCAAGTTTGGAAAGAAGCAAGAGAGAAAAGTGATTTTGAAATGTTTAAACCTTATTTAAAAGAAATTGTAGAGATATTAAGAGAGGAGGCAAAAATTCTTGGTTATAAGAATGAACCTTATGATGCATTAATTGATAAATATGAGCCAGAAATGACAGCAGAGGAAATCTCAAAAATTTTTGAAAAACTAAAAACTGAAACATTAAGACTTTTAAATAGAGTTTTAAATTCTAAAAAACATTTTAAAACCGATTTAATTAAAGGACATTTTGAAAAGGAAAAACAAAAAGAATTTTGTAAATTCTTACTTGAAAAGATAGGTTTTGACTTTAATAAAGGTAGAATTGATGAAACAACACATCCTTTTGCCACTAGAATTTTGCCTATGGATATAAGAATAACAACAAGATTTTATGAAGATAATATTATTTCAAGTATTTTTGGAACACTTCATGAAATGGGGCATGCGTTTTATGAAATGGGATTAAAGGAGGAATTTTTTGGAACACCTGTTGGAGAATCTGTTTCTCTTGGAATTCATGAATCACAATCAAGATTTTGGGAAAATTTCATAGGTAGAAGTTTAGCATTTTGGGAATTGTTTTATGATGATTTAAAGAGATTTTTCCCACATTTTGAAAATGTTAAATTGGAGCATTTTTATTTAGCAATAAATGAAATTAAACCATCTTTTATTAGAGTTGAAGCGGATGAATTAACTTATAATTTACATATTATTTTGAGATTTGAGCTTGAAAGGGATGTAATAAATGGTAAATTAGAAGTTGATGATTTGAGAGATGCTTGGAATGAAAAGTTTGAAAAACTTTTTGGATTTAGACCAAAGAATGACAAAGATGGAATACTTCAAGATGTTCATTGGTCTTCTGAGATGGGATATTTTCCAACATATACACTTGGAAATTTAAATGCTGCTCAAATTTTTTATAAAATTAACAAGGAGCTTGGTAATATATATGAATTTGTAAGGAAGGGAGATTTTAAGGTTATTTACGAATGGTTATCTGAAAAGATATATCAAAAAGGTTCTTTATATAAACCTCAGGAGCTTATTGAGAAAGTAACAGGTGAAAGAACAAATCCAAAGTTCTTGATAAATTACCTTGAAAACAAAATAGAGCATTTATTAAGCATAGATTAAATTGATTATAAGTAAGGGATTTATTTTAGCATATAGAATTTACGATATAGCGAGTGAAATTGATTTAAATAAACTATCAAATTCAATAGATTCAAAGCGAATAGAAATGTCAAAAAAATTTGGTAAGAGACTTGTTTATTTAAGAAATCCCCCAATAGTTATATTTCTTGAAGAAAGAATTTATAAAAATTTAAAAACACAAGTTTTTGCTAAATTTTATGAATTTGGAGCAGTAAGTATCATTTTAAAAATAATAATTGATGGGTTTGATATAAAGCAATTATTTAGATTTTTTAGAGAAGTTCTTGAAGATGAAAAAATAGATGAAATATCAAAAAGCTATTTAAACAAAGTTTTTACGCAATATCATTCTTACTTGAAAAAGCCATCAATATATGAGGATTACGAAGATTACACAATAATATACATTCAATCATTCAATAGAAACCTTAAAAGTTTTGAAATTCTTAGGGAAATTGATTTAGCTAAGCTTTTACTTGGTGAAAAATATCATTTAAGTGAGCAAATTGAAAATAATTTATTAAGAAATAAGTTCTCTTATTCTGATGAGGATTTAATAGTTTTAAATTGGGATAGTTGTTTTATATATGAGCCAGATGGAATTATGGATGTTCCTGACTTATTGGAGTTCGCTAATGCCCAAATCCTTGAACTAAGGTATTACGATAGCTATCTTGATAAAGTTCTTGAAGAAACTTATATTACTATTGAAAGTTTTAAAGGCTCAATTTTTGAATATTATAAATATCAAAAAATTTTAAAACGATTACTTTTGCTTTATAATGAAATTACTGAGGCAAAGGAAATGATTTTAAATAGTCTTAAAATTATTGAAGACTCATATTTAGCAAGGATATATTCAAAAATGCTTGAAATTCTTGGAGCATACAATTGGCAAAGAAGCATAGATAGTAAAGAAAGAACACTCTTTGAAATATACAACTTCTTAAATACCCAAGTTTCCAATAGAAGATTAGAATTCCTTGAAATAATAATTATTCTTGTGATTTTAGCTGAAATGATTATTTTCTTTTTAGTGAAATAATAAATAATTTTGGAATTATTGGGCGAGGCATTTTACCCTATTTATATAAGCTTTAAAATTTTCGGACTTATGAAAACTTATAAACTTAAAGCAAAGCTAAGAGAAAATTTAGGAACTTCCTATGCTAAAAAGCAAAGAGAAGAAGGATATATTCCAGCTGTTGCTTATGGTAAAAATGAAAGTAATGTTCATATTCTTATTCCTAAGAAGGAATTTTATAAGCTTATTAAAGAAATAGGTGATGAAACTGCTATTATTGAGCTTGAATATGATAATTCTAATAAGAAGGCTTTTATACAGGAAATTCAAAGAGATATTATAACAGGCGAAATTATTCATGTTGATTTTCATATTATTCATGCG
Source organism: Candidatus Hydrothermia bacterium (assembly GCA_032249175.1). Classification (GTDB taxonomy): domain Bacteria; phylum Hydrothermota; class Hydrothermia; order LBFQ01; family DSFT01; genus DSFT01. Next base: position 3,071 of record JAVVGK010000034.1, read on the forward strand.
AAAGAGAAAGTCAGTGTAAGTGTTCCGATTGTTGTGAAAGGTCAGGAAAATTCACCTGGTTTGAAAAAAGGTGGAATTCTTGAAATTCATTTACATACAATAGATATAAAAGCACTTCCTGAACATATTCCTGGGCATATAGAAATAGATATATCAACCTTTGATATAGGAAAAACTATTCATGTAAAAGATTTAAAAATTGAAAATGTAGAATTTGAAGAAGATCCAGAAGAAGTTATTTTATCTATAATAGCTCCAAGAATAGAGGAAAAAGCTGAAACACAACAACAAACAGAAACACAACCACCTCAAAAATAATGCTTTATATTGTTGGTCTCGGTAATTATGGAGAATCTTACAAGAGAAATAGACACAATGTAGGATGGATTTTTTTGGATTATTTAGCTAGTAAATTGAATTGCTCTTTTAGAGCTGGGAAAGGTGATTATGCTATTGCTGATTGTGGTAAATTTAAACTTTTTAAACCTTTAACATTTATGAATCTTTCAGGAATTGCTGTTAAACAGATTGTGGATTATTACAAGTTAAATTTCAGTGATCTTATTATCATATATGATGATGCTGATTTACCATTAGGAGTAATTAAATTTAAATTAAGAGGCTCTGCTGGAACTCATAATGGTATGAAATCTGTTTTATATTATTTAGGAACTGATGAAATTCCAAGAATAAGAATTGGAATTGGAAAACCTCAAAATTTACCACTTAAAGATTGGGTTTTATCTGACTTTACAGATGAAGAATTAAAAATTTTAAGTGAAAGGTTTGAAAAAATTTATCAAGGTCTTTTAATGTACCAAATGGGTGAAATTCAAAAAGCCCTTCAATTTATAAATACAAAGGAGGTAAAAGTATGAATCTTGTTATTTTCTCGCTTGTATCTGCGATTATATCTTTTGTTGTTGCTATTATTTATTCCTATATGGTAAGAAGAAAAGAGGCTGGAACTGATGAAATGGTATCTATTTCTTTATACATTCGTGAGGGTGCAAGAGCTTTCTTAAAGAGAGAATATAGAACTATTGCTATTCTCTCTCTTATTGTAATTTTGATAATTGCCTTTGGATTATCTTATGAGGGTATAAGTTATGTTATATATACAATTATAGCTTTTGTTTTTGGAGCATTCTTTTCACTGCTTGCTGGTTGGATAGGAATGGACACTGCTACAATATCAAATGTTAGGACAACTAATGCTGCTAAAAATAAAGGATTAATTGAAGCATTTAAAATTGCTTATCTTGGTGGTTCAGTTATGGGACTTTCAGTGGCAAGCTTATCAATTCTTGGAATGTCTGGACTATTCTTTTTATTTTATTTGATAAGCAAAGATATTCAGCTTTCTGCAAGTGTAGTAGCTGGATTTTCAATGGGTGCAGCATTTGTGGCACTTTTTGCAAGAGTTGGAGGTGGTATATATACTAAGGCAGCTGATGTTGGAGCGGACTTGGTTGGAAAGGTTGAGGCGGGTATTCCTGAGGATGATCCAAGAAATCCTGCTGTAATAGCAGATAATGTTGGTGATAATGTTGGTGATACTGCTGGAATGGGAGCTGATTTGTATGATTCTCTTGTAGCAGGAACAGTTTCTGCTATTGTAATAGCAGCATTTGCTAAGAATGCTGATCCTATGCTGGGTATAGGTTATGCATTAGCACTTGGTGCTATTGGAACATTAGTTTCTATTTTTGGTTATTTCTTTATTGGATTTTTAAAGAACTTAAAACCTGAAAGAATTTTGCTTTCAACTGTGTTTATTGTTGGCTCATTATTTTCCATTTTTTCTTTAATTTTAACAAAAGTTTTGTTTGGTAATTTAACGTTATTCTGGCCGTTGGTTTTTGGACTTGTTTCAGGAATTTTAATTGGATATATTGCTGAATTTTTCTCAACAGGGAAAAGAATTGTTGAGCTTGCAGAAGCTGCCAATTCAGGTGTTGCTGTTAATATAATTGAGGGTATTGCGTTAGGTATGAGAAGTGCAGTTATTCCTGGTATTGCTGTTGCCATATCATTTGTAATTGCATTTAAGATGGGGGAGGCAAGTGGTTATGGTGGATTTTATGGTGTTGCTATTGCTTGCATCGGTATGCTTGCAATAACGGGCATTACTGTTACTGTTGATGCATTTGGTCCTATTGCTGATAACGCAGGTGGAATTGCTGAAATGTCTGGACTTGGAAAGGAAGTTAGAAGTATAACTGATGTTTTAGATGCTGCTGGAAATACTACTGCTGCTATTGGCAAGGGTTTTGCTATCGGCTCAGCAATTTTTACAGTAATGGCAGTATTTTCTGCTTTTTCTGATATGATTACTCAAAGATTTGGTTTAGCATTTAATCCTTCTTTAATGAAACCTGAGGTTGTAGCAGCAGCACTAATAGGTGCTATTATTCCATTCTTTTTCTCATCAGGTGCTATGAGAGCTGTTGGAAGAACTGCTAAAATTGTTGTTGAAGAGGTTAGAAGACAATGGAGAGAAATTCCAGGATTGCTTGAAGGGAAAGTTGGTGTTAAAGCAGATTATGCGAGAATAGTTGATATAACAACAGAAGGTGCTATTAAAAATATGACGGTTCCTGGAATGATTGCATTCTTATCGCCAATTATTGTAGGTATATTATTTGGTCTTGAAGCCCTTGGTGGATTTTTGGTTGGTGCAATGGTAGCAGGAATTCCTCTTGCTTTAACTATGAATAATGCCGGTGCAGCTTGGGATAATGCTAAAAAATTCATTGAGCAATCTGGCGCTTTTGGTGGCAAGGGTTCTCAAGCTCATAAAGCAAGTGTTGAAGGTGATACAGTAGGAGATCCTTTTAAAGATACCGCTGGTCCTTCATTAAATATCCTTTTAAAAATGATGTCCATCGTTTCATTAGTATTTTTGCCATTTATTTATCAATTTCATAATGTTTTAATTAATACTTTAAAATTTATATTTGGTGGTTAAAAGGAGGTTGAGCCATGACAGAAGAAAAACTTTTAGATATGTGGCAAAATATAACAGGATATGTAGAAGATTGGGAAACGAAGTTCTCAGAAATTTTAGATGAGCTTGAAAGCCTGAATATGGTTATTGACGAGGAAGAGGAAAAATATGAAGAAGATTTTGAAGAAGATGAAATTTCAGTAGAAGCTCTCATAGAGGATGTTAAAATGACGAGAGCGAATTTAAGAGAGGTTATAAAGCAAGCTATAAGTGGTGAGATAAGCTCAATTGATGTTGAGGAAACGTTTAGGAGTGTTGGTGAATTTTTAAGAAATGTTGAAGAGAAAATAGTTAAATTAAGAGAGATGGAAGATTACGGGGAGTTTGACGAAGAAGATTATTACGATGAAGAAGATACCTGAAAATTTTTTTGAAAAAATAGATATTATTGAAATTGTTTCTGAAAAGGTTCAGCTTAAAAAGGTAGGCAATCAGTATAGGGGGCTTTGCCCCTTCCATAATGAAAAGAATCCTTCATTTTATGTTAGTCCTATTGGTGTTTATCATTGTTTTGGATGTGGAGAGAGTGGTAATGCTATTAAATTCGTTATGAAAATATACGGTTATGATTATGAAGAAGCACTTGAGTATATTGCTAAGAAATTCAATATTCCATTAGAGGAAATTGAAGATGTTAATTATGAATTTTATAAAATTCTTGATTATTTGTCTGATTATTATTTTGAAAATCTAAGGAAAAATAAAGATGTTTTAAATTATCTTTATTCAAGAGGTGTTGATGATAAACAAATTTTAAAATTTAGAATTGGATTTGCTGATGATAAAAACGAAATTTTAAAAGAGCTTATAGATAAAGGATTTGGACTTGATAAATTATTTAAAATTGGTATTGCTTATAGAGACTATAATGGCAATATAAAGCTATTTTTCACAAATAGAATTATGTTTCCTATCTTTACAACTAATGGAAAAAATATCATTGGTTTTTCAGGAAGAAGTGTTGATGAAACTGAGCCAAAATACAAAAATTCAGTAGATAGCTCTATTTTTAAGAAAAGTCAGGCAATATATGGTTTTAATTTTGCTAAGAGTTCAATTGTAAAAAATAAATTTGTTATTATTGTTGAAGGTTTTTTTGATGTAATTATTTTAAATAAATTTGGTTATGAAAATACAATCTCTCTTATGGGAACAAATATAAGCGATTATCAAGCAAAACTTATAAAGAAATACACGGATAGAGTATTTTTATTTTTTGATAAGGATAAGTCAGGGCAAAAAGCAATTATTAGAAATTTACCAGTTCTTCTAAATAATGGATTAATTCCTTATATCTTATATCCTGATGAGGATAAAGACCCTGATGAAATTGCCCTTATGGGGGGTCTTGACAAAATAATAAAAAATCCTTATAATATAAGTGATTATTTTAAGATGATTTACGAAAAGGCAAAAAGTGTAGAGGAAAAAATGGAAATTGTAAATGAATTTAGAAATCATTTAGCTAATGTTAAGTTTGAAGGCATAGGTTATATTTTTCTTGAAGAATTAAAACCAATTCTTGATGAATTAGAGAAGAAAATAAAACTAAAATTTCATTTAAAAGATATTAGCAATATTCAATTTAATGATGAGGTTTATGCTATTTGGAATGTTTATAAGAATGAGAATTTGAGAAAAATTTTATTTGAAATTGAGGAGGATGTTCTTTATAGCCATAGTGCGAAAGAATTATTTTGTGCTATTAGAAATAATAGATTAAATGATGAAAGCTATTTAGAATTAGTTTCAAAAATTGAATTTCAAAATAAGGAGCTTTCTTATGAAACCATAAGTAAATTTATAAATAAATGGATGGAAAGAATGATAATAAAAAACATAAAGAACAGCAAGAGCTTAAAAGAGCTTGAAAATATAATAAAAATAAAAAGGAGGTTATAAATATGCCAAGACAAAAGGGGCTTGTCAAAAATAGAGTACAAAGGCTAAATAAATTAATAACAAGATTTATAAAAGAGGCAAAAGAAAACAATAATAAGATAAAATATGAAGAGCTTATAAAGAGAATTCCACCTGAATATAGTGAAGGAACGGAAGCATTTGATGTCATAATTACAGCTTTACTTGATAGTGGAATTGAAATTGAATATCATGATAGAAAGGAATTATCTCAACTTTATGAAGCTGAAGATGATGAAGAATCAAAAATTGGTGATGACCCTGCTAAAATCTATCTTAAACAAATAGCCAATTTAGGACTTTTAACAAAAGAGCAGGAAGTTCAATATGCCAAGGAAATTGATGATGCAAGAAATGGAATTATAAAATTATTATTTTCAACAAAATATGGAATAAAGAAGTTTTTAAAATGGATTGAGCAAATTGAATATGGTGTATTACCACTTGAAGAAATTGTCAGTGTAGATCCAAACTATTGGACAAGTAAGAAGAAAAATAGAGAAGAAAAGGAGAGGGTTAAAAATGCATTTGATAAAATAAAGCAACTTTATGAGAAAAGAAAATTCTCAGAAATTAGCCAGATTATATTTGAATTGAAACCTAATTTTAGAAAGGTTATGGAAGTTGTTGAAAAGATGAAGGAAATGTTTAAAAAATTTGAAGAAGTTTATATAAGGAAAAAGGATATTGAAATTGCTATAAATGAATTAGAAAATAGCTCATTATTAAGTGAAGAGGAATTAGAGGATGTATTTTTATTAAAAGAAGAACTAAAAAAGCTTGAAAAAGAGGTTAAATATTATGAAAATTATTTTGGTTATTCTTATGAAGAAATGAAACAATTGATTGAAGAAATTAACAAATTGTTTAATCAATATGAAGAAGCAAAAAATAAGATGGTAAAGGGAAATCTTAGGCTTGTAATTGGTGTAGCTAAAAAGTTTTTAAATAGGGGACTTGAATTTATGGACTTGGTTCAAGAAGGAAATGCAGGACTGATGAAGGCTGTTGAAAAGTTTGATTATAGGAAAGGATATAAATTTTCTACATATGCTACTTGGTGGATAAAGCAATCAATAATGAGGGCGATAGCAGACCATGCCAGAACAATAAGAATACCAATTCATATGATAGAAACAATTATGAGAATTACAAAAGCTAATAGAATTTTAACTCAAGAATTTGGTAGAGAGCCAACTTATGAAGAAATTTCAGAATATTTAAATATGCCCATTGATAAAGTTAGACAAGCTATTGAAGCTGCGAAAGAGCCTATAAGTATGGATAAACCTATTGGAAAAGATGAAGACGCTTATTTAGGAGATTTTGTTGCTGATAATGTCTATGGAACGCCTTTTGAAGATGCTAAAAGAACACTTATGAGAGAAAAAATAATGGAGGTTTTGGAAACCTTGACATCAAGAGAAAGAAAAATTTTGATTATGAGATATGGTTTGGATGGAAGACCACCAAGATCTCTTGATGATATTGCTATGGAACTTGGTATTTCAAGAGAAAGGGTTAGACAAATTGAAGCAAGAGCTATGGCTAAAATAAAAAATAATGAGCTTAGGAGGCAAAAACTTATTCAACTTATAAATCCAGAATGATAATTAGAATTTTTTCAATTATTGGTTTAATAATAAGTTTATATTTGATTTACGCTTATGATTTTTCAAAAAGTATCGTTTGTGTAGGGAGTGGTTGTGAAATTGTAGCAAATAGCTCGTATTCAAAATTTTTAAATATATCTTTGCCTTATTGGGGTTTTTTATTCTATTTAAGTGTAATAATTCTAACATTTATAAAAAAATTAGAAAATTTATTGTTATTTATTTTAGTAATAGGAGCAGTTTTTTCAATTTATTTAACAATTGTTGAGCTATTTATTATAAAAGCAGTTTGTATGTGGTGTCTTTTATCTGCGTTTTGTTCTTGGATAATGGTTATAAGTGCTGTTTTAGGTAATGTTAAAAAATGATGAGATTCTTATAATTGGTAAGATAGGACCTAAAATTTCAGTTGCTCTTTCAAAAAACAACGGAAAAATTAAATTTATAGGTTCTCAAAGTCTATTAACATTATCCGTTTATAAAGTAAATTTCTACTTCAACGATACAAATGACCTTGTAAAAATTAAGGAAAGTAAATTTTTATATTCGTTTTATCCCCTTGTAAAAAATTATCAAAAATATAAAGCAGTTTCAAATGTTTTTAGGATAATAAATGAAATTTTCCCAAGTTTTTTTGAAAGTAAAAAAATTTATGAAATTACTTTAAATTACCTTAATGCTCTTTTAAACGAGGAGGAGAGTATTGAAAAATTATATGTGCTTTGGATTTATAATATTCTGTGGATATTAGATGAGATTAATCATATTTTGTTTTGTAAGGGTTGTGGAAGTGCGTCAATAAAAATATATAAAATTAATGAGGGGAGTTTTTGTTTTTCATGTAAAAAAAGTGGAGATTTTGAATTTGAGCCATTTGAATTAGAATTGATAAAAAGTATGTTTAAACTTAATTTTGATAGCATAAAAAAAATTGATTTTGATGTTAAAAAATTTATAACAATTTTTGAGGATGTCATTTCAGCTTTATAATTTTCATTATGACGGAGAAAACCATAGATTACATAAAGCCATTTACTGATGAGCCAATAAGATTCATAGGTAGCGAAGGTGAGCCACTCTTTGATTTTAAGCCTGAAGATATAGGTCTTAGTGAGGAAGATTTAAAAACAATGTACTATTATATGAAATTGACAAGAGCATTTGATAGAAAAGGAATGTTCTTAACTCGTTCAGGAAAAGCTTTATTTTATGTAGAAGTTGCTGGTCAAGAAGCGGCAACAGTTGCAAGTGGTTATGCTATTCCTGAAAATGATTGGATATTTCCTGCACACAGAGAACATGGCGTTCTTATTGTTAGGGGGTATCCTCTCGTTGAATTATTTGCTCAGATAATGGGTAGAATGGAAGTTAATAAGGCAAGACAAATGCCTGTTCATTGGGGTATGAGAAAATTAAGAATTATAACAATTTCAAGTCCTGTAGGAAATCAATTGCCACAAGCAGTTGGAATTGGTATGGCTATAAATTATTTAAAGAAAGATGAAGCTATAATAGCTTATGTTGGTGATGGTGGCTCCTCAACAGGTGATTTTCATACCGCATTAACATTTGCAAGTGTTTTTAAAACGCCAACAATAATTTTTGTTCAAAATAATCAATGGGCTATATCAGTTCCTACAAAAAGGCAATATGGCTCAAAAAATATCGCAATTAAAGCAATTGCTTATGGAATAGATGGTTATTATATTGATGGTAATGATTTTCTTGCTGTTTATGCTACAACAAAATTAGCTTTTGAAAAAGCTCATAATAAAGAACCTGTCCTAATTGAAGCTTTAACTTATAGATATGGCTCTCATTCAACAGCCGATCAGGCTGATAGATATAGAGATATTAAGGAACTTGAATATTGGCAAAAGACTTGGGACCCCATTAAAAGAGCAAAATTATATTTACAAAGAATTGGAATTTGGAATGAAAATTGGGAAAAAGAATTAGACGAACAAATTGAGGATGAATTAAATAAAGCTATTGATGAAGCTGAAAAAAAACCAGAGCCAGGACCAGAGACAACATTTGAAGATGTTTATGCACAAATGCCTTGGCATATAAAAGAAGAAATGGAAGAACTTTTAAAAGAACTAAATGAGGGTGCGTAGCTCAGTTGGTGAGAGCGCCATCCTCACACGATGGAGGTCCCCCGTTCAAGTCGGGGCGCACCCACTATGATTGATTCTGAAAGTGCCTATGAAAGAATAAAAAATTATATAAGGAAAACACCTGTTATTAAATATAAAAATCATTTCTTAAAACTTGAAAATTTACAAAAATCAGGCTCATTTAAACCTCGTGGAGCTTATAATAAAATTTTAAAAAATTTAAATAATATAAATGGTGTTGTTTGTGCTTCAAGTGGAAATCATGCCCAGGCAGTTGCTAAGGTTTGCTCAGATTTAGGGATAAAGAATGTAAAAATTATAGTCCCTGAAAGAACTCCTCAAATAAAAGTAAATAGAATAAGAAATTACGGTTATGAGCCAATTTTCTATGGAAGTCATTTAAATGAAAGTTTAAATTATGCTAAAAAAATATCAGAATCTGAAAATTTGCTTTTCGTTCATCCTTATGATGATTTAGACATTATTGAAGGCCAAAGCACAATCGCAATAGAAATAGAAAATTATGATTTTGATTATTTATTTATTCCTATTGGAGGAGGAGGCTTAGCTAGTGGTATTTCACTTTATATAAAGAGAAAAAAACCAAATGTAAAAATTTATGGAGTTGTTTCAAAAAATGCCCCAAGTTTTTATTATTCATTTAAAGAAAATAAAGTTTTGGAGATTGAGCCAAAAGAAACAATTGCTGATGGTATAAAATTAAAATATCCCAGTAATTTAACATTTAGAATTTTAAAGGAGCTTCTTGAAGATGTTATTATGATAGAAGAAGATGAAATAAAATATACTATTAAATGGGCTTATTATAATTTGGGTTTAATTCTTGAAGGAGCAGGAGCTATTAGTTTATCAGTGTTAATTTTTGAGAAATTGAAAATTCAGCAAAATTCTATGTTTATATTAAGTGGCTCAAATATAGATGAATCGGTATTAGATGCTATTTTAAAGCTTTAATTGTTTTTGAGTCTTGGAATGCTTTGTCCAATAATTCTAAAATCATCTATTTTACTACACTTTCCTTGCTTATCCTAAAATAAAGGCTACAACTTCAAAAGATCCCAAACCCTCCTAAAATCTACAAATTTATTAAAAAACTTCATAACTTATTGCCTTGTCCAATAATTCTGAAAGTATTTATTTTTCTTCATTTTGCCCACCCGC
>JAVVGK010000035.1:0-12279 GCA_032249175.1 Candidatus Hydrothermia bacterium
AAGTCTTCAAATTCTTTTATAATGTATTCTTTTTCCATAGCTTTAAAAGTTTAAAGCAGGGTGAAAAAATTTTCTTTACAGCTCCAAAAATTTTTCCTAAATTATTGATTATCAAGAACTTAATATCATTTACTGGACTTGGAACTGAAACACTTATTACATAAAATATCTTATCCTTTAAAATTTTGAAAATCATAAATGAAAATTCTTTGGATAGATGATGAAATAAGTGATTTAAGTGCTGTAATAGAATTATTGAAAAGTGAAGGGTTTGATGTAGAAACTGCTGAAAATGGTTTTGAAGGAATTAAAAAAGTTAAAGAGAAAACTTATGATTTTATATTATTGGATTATAAGATGCCAAATTTAGACGGCATTGAGGTTTTAAAAGTTATAAATTCAATAAGACCAAATGTTCCAGTTATTATGCTAACTGCTATTTCTGATAAAGAAATTATAGAAAAAGCGATAGGGAATGATGTTTATGACTACATTTTAAAACCTATAAGAATTGAGCAAATTTTAGCCATTTCTAACAAAATTAGAAAAGAAGAAATAAAGAGGAAATTTGTAGGTATTGGATTTAGTGAAATCTATAATTATATAAATAGTCTTGAAGATAGCTATGAAAATTGGATTAAGAAGGCAAAATTATTGTTTGAAACAAGATTAAAACTAAATGAAAATGATAGAGAAATTATTGATTTGGAAATTGAATCACAAAATCAAAAGTTTGCTAAATGGTTAATAGAAAATTATCCTAAAATTTTAAAAGAAAAAACATTTTCCCATAATCTGATGAAAAATTTTATAAATTACAATAATGTTTCAATTTTTATTATTGATGCTTTTAGAATTGACCAAATGTTATTATTTTTAAAAGAAATGCCAAGTTTCTTTAATATAGAAATTGACTTTTATTTCTCAATTATTCCAACATCTACTTTATTTTCAAGAAATTCTTTATTTTCAGGAAAATTACCTTTGGAAATTTATAAGCGACATCCTGAATACCTAAATGACAATTTACATGAGATTGAGCTTTTTGATGAGTTTTTAAGGGAAAATAAAATTTCAAAAAATTATAGAATTTTAAAAATCAATCATTTTGAAGATGTTTTAAAAATTAATCCATCGGGAAAAGAAATAGAAATAAATGTTATTAACTTTTTAGATGAATTTTTACATCAAAGAGCAGATATTGAAAGTTTAAGAGATATTAAAAGTTTAGATACAATTTTAAAACTTATAAATGTTATTTTGATTGACAGCAAAATTATTTATGTTATTGAAAGGTATTTAAAACAAAATTATGTTGTTTTTATAACAACTGACCATGGATGGATAATAGGGAAAAAACCTATTGCTATTAGTGGGGGTAAAGATTTAAGTGAAGGTTTAAGATTTAAATTTGGTGATAGTTTAAGATTTATGAGTAAGGATGGTTATTTAATTAAAAATTTAGAGGATTATGGACTTCCAAAAATTTCGGAAAGATTTGGTATAGCGGATGGTTATGGATATTTCGTTTTCAAATCAGAAGAGCATAAATTTAAAAAACAATATGAAAATTATTTCATGCATGGAGGTATTACAATTGAGGAAGTGATATGTCCTATATTAAAAATAAAATGAAAAAGCTTTTAATTCCAACTATTTTATCAATTTTGATTTTTTTATCATTATTTGTTCTTGCTATTTATAGAGGAGAAAATATATCAGCTGTTTGGATTTTAATTCTTGCTCTTTCAAGTTATTATATTGGTTATCGTTATTATAGTAAATTTATAGCAAATAATGTTTTCAATTTAAATGACAATAACACAACACCTGCTCATAAGTTTAATAATGGTTATGATTTTGTCCCCACAAATAAATGGGTAGTTTTAGGACATCATTTTGCTGCTATTAGTGGTGCCGGACCACTTGTTGGACCTGTACTTGCCGCTCAAATGGGTTATTTACCCTCTACACTTTGGATTGTATTCGGTGTTATTCTTGCTGGTGCTGTTCAAGATATGGTAATTTTAATAATTTCCATTAGAAAAAATGCTAAATCTTTGGGAGAAATTATTTCTGATGAGCTTGGAAAATTTGCGGGATTTTTATCTTTAATTGGAATATATTCAATTTTAATGATTTTGATGGCTGTTCTTGCTCTTGTTGTTGTAAAAGCACTTTTTGAAAGTCCATGGGGAACATTTACAATTATTATGACAATTCCAATAGCAATGATAATGGGCATTTGGATGTGGAAAATTAAACCAGGTTCAGTAATTGGACCAAGTATTTTTGGTATAATAATGCTAATACTTAGCTTGATAATCGGAAGATATATTGCTCTTGATGAGAATTTGTCTAAATTTTTTACATTTTCAGAAACTCAATTAGCTATTGGTTTAATTTTATATGGTGCTATTGCTTCAATTTTACCAATTTGGTTATTGTTAGCCCCAAGAGATTATTTAAGCACATTTTTAAAAATTGGAACTGTTATTATTTTAGCAATTGGTATATTTTTAGCTTTACCTAATGTAAAAATGCCTGCAATTACTCAATTTATAAATGGTAATGGTCCTGTTTGGAAGGGTGATTTAGTACCATTTTTATTTATAACAATTGCTTGCGGGGCAATATCGGGATTTCATTCACTTGTTTCGTCAGGAACAACACCCAAGCTCATTGATAAGGAAAGTGATGCAAGATTTGTAGGTTATACAGGAATGTTAATGGAATCATTTGTAGCAATTATGGCTTTAATTGCTGCTACTACTATGGAACCTGGCATTTACTTTGCTATAAATTCCCCTCCATCTGAAATAGGTAAAACAATTGAAAGTGCTGTTAATAAAATAAATTCTTGGGGATTTAAAATAACTCCTGACGATATTGAAAATTTATCAAAATCAATTGAAGAAAAAACGGTTTTATCAAGAACAGGTGGTGCTCCAAGCTTAGCAATAGGAATGGCTTTAATTTTTTCAAGTGTTTTTGGAAAACATCTTATAGCATTCTTTTATCATTTCATAATTCTTTTTGAAGCATTATTCATTTTAACTACAATTGATGCGGGGACGAGAGTTGGAAGATATATTTTTCATGATTTATTTGGCAAAATAATAAAACCTTTATCAAATTATAGCTCTATAACTTCCTCAATTATTGCTACAATAATAACAGTTTCAATATGGGGTTATTTTCTATATGCAGGTGTTGTAGATCCTTATGGTGGAATTAAAACATTTTGGCCTATATTTGGTATAGCAAATCAACTATTAGCAAGTTTAGCATTAATAACTGCTACAACATATCTTATAAATAATGGCAAAATAAAATATGCTTTTATAACAGCAATTCCTATGCTTTTTGTAGTATTTAATACTTCATTTGGAGGACTTCAAAAGATATTTCATCCTAATCCTCAAATTGGATTTTTAGCCCATGCAAAATTTTTAAATAATTTAATTTTAAATAATAACTTACCTCCTACAATTCCTTCTATTGAAGTAGCAAAAAGAGTTATATTTAATGATTATTTAAATGTTTTTGTGCTTTCAATATATATAACGATTGTTCTTGTTATCTTTTTAATTGCTTTAAATAGATGGATTGGAAAGATATGGATGTCTTAAAAGCAGAAGGTTTAGTAAAAAAATATGGAAGAAGAACTGTTGTTAAAGGTATAAATATAAATGTTAAAACAGGAGAGGTTGTTGCTTTACTTGGACCTAATGGGGCAGGTAAAACTACTACATTCTATATGATAATGGGAGCTATTAGACCGAATAAAGGTAAAGTTTTTTTCAACGATAAAGAAATTACAAGACTTCCTATGTACAAAAGAGCAAGACTTGGAATTGGATATTTACCTCAAGAATCATCAATTTTTAGAAATTTAAGTGTTTGGGATAATGTTTATAGTGTTCTTGAAATGAGAAAGATGAAAAAAGCTGAAAGGATTGAAAAGACTAAAAAATTATTAGAAATGTTAAATGTTTTAAGACTTAAAGATAGTAAAGGTTATCAATTATCAGGTGGTGAAAGAAGAAGAGTTGAAATTGCAAGAGCATTAGCATTAGACCCTAAATTTTTATTATTAGACGAGCCATTTACAGGTATAGACCCTAAAACAAGAGAAGAAATTCAAGATATTATAATTCAATTAAAGAATATAGGAATAGGAATTCTGATAACTGACCATAATGTTAGAGAAACACTTGAAATAACTGATAGAGCTTATATAATATATGATGGAGAGATTTTAATTGAGGGAACATCAAAAGAATTGATAGAAAATCCAAAAGTAAGAGAGTTATATATAGGTTGGAGATTTAAAATATAATGAAAATTGCTGTAATAGGTCATGGTGATGATGATTTGGTTTTCAAAATGCTCAGAAATTTATCATTTGAAAGAACATTCGCATTTTCAATAGACAAGAATGTTAAATTTAATGAATATGCTCGCAGAGTTGGATTTAATGTAATTATTATAAATCCAAAATTTTTAAATTGGGAAGAGGAGTTAAAAATTGCTATAAATGATTTTGCTCCTGATATTATTTTAGATTTTAATTTCCCATATGATTTTAAAAATTTTGAAAAATTGTATAAAATTCATAACTTTGGGGAAATCATTTTAATTGAAAATAAAAATAAAATTGTTTTTGTTAGTGATTTAATGTCCATTCATAAGTTTTTCAAAACCTTAACAAATTCTTCATAATCTGCATTTGTCTTTATTCCATAAGGACTAAAATGGGTTTCACTTGCTAAATAACCAAGTTTTTTTAATTGTTTTACAATTTTTCTTCTTGGAGGTGGGCTTATAGAAATAACATCACAAATTTCTTGATAATCGTAGAAAAATGGAATATTTTCTTCATCTTTAATTTTTTCAAGAAGTTTTTTTAAATTATCAAAATCTTTTGAAACTTCAATCAACTTAATAATGTAATCTTTTTTGTGAATTTCATCAAGATAAATAGGTCCTGATATTAATCCTCTACCTTCAATATGATTATCTTTGAAAATTTTGAAAGCTTTTGTTATTGGGTCATATAAAACATATCCAAATTTATCAAAATTAGCATTTTCAACACCCTTTTTTAGTCTTAAAGCAATTCTCCAAGAATATCCATCAAATAAGCTAATTAGTGGTTCAAAATGCATATTTAGATTTCCTGCTATTTTCATAAATTGACTTATTAAAATTCTTGCACCAAGCTCATGACAAAACTTACTATTTATTGAATGAACACCGTAGTTTCTAATGCTTGCCTTCTGCTTCAAACCACATAATGTAAATCCATCTGTTGATGTAAAATAAGCAATACCTTCTAATTTAAGAGCCATTATAACACTGAAAACAAATTCAGAAGGAGATCCAAAGCTATCCAAATCTATAAAATCAAATCTATTTCCATTTAAAGCATTTTCTAATAAAATTTTCTTTGCTTCAAAATTAGTAATTTTAATATCATTAATGCCATTTAACTTTAAATTTTCTTTTAGGATTTCTATTGCTTCTTCATTCGCTTCATTTGCCCAAATGCTCTTTATATTAGCTTCCAAATAATATCTTATTGTTCTAAAACCAATACCTGCCATACATTCAAAAACACTAATATTACCTTTTAATTCTTTTTCAGCTCTTAAAATAGCTATTCCAAGTTCTCTTGATAATTTACCTCTTGGATTGTAAAATAAACCTTTCTTTTCAGGCTTTATAAATTTTCCTTTACCTTCTTCAACAATCATGCCTCCTCTATTTCATCAGAAACAATAAAAGAGTTAGTTCTATATCTTGGAATTATTATATTAGAACTCTGTTGTTGATGAGATACTTTAACCGTTTCCATTCCCGCAGCTATTAAAATAATTCTAATTTCATCATTTAAACTATCATCAAATGTAAATCCAAATATAATTTCAACATCCATTCTTCCTCTTGAAGCAGCATTATAAATTCCTGTTAAAATATAATTAACTTCTTCTGTTTTTATTGAATATTCACTATTTTCTGGACTTGAATGGATGTTTAATAATATGCCTTTTGCACCTTGTATGCTTTTTACATTATCAATCAAAGGATTTTCAAGTGCTTTTTTAAGTGCTTCTTCTGCTCTTTTTTCACCCCTTCCAACACCCTCTGAAACAATAGCATAACCACTATTTCTTAGAATTGTTTTTACATCTTCTAAATCAACATTTATATAGCTCGGTTTTGTTATAATATCTACAATTGATTTAACAGTTTTATATAAAACTTCATCTGCTAGTGAAAGTGCTTGAATAAACTTTAATTCTTTTCTTTTTATAATTTCATCGTTAGATATTACAATTATTGAATCAACATTTTGTGAAAGTTCTGAAATACCTTTTAATGCCTTTTTCATTCTACTTGGTCCTTCACTTGAAAATGGTTTTGTTACAACTGCAATAGTTAATTTATCCATTTCTTTTGAAACTTTTGCTATAACAGGAGATGCTCCTGTTCCTGTTCCTCCACCCATCCCCGCTGCTATTATAACAACATCAACATCCCTTATAAGCTCCTTAATCTCTTCTACACTTTCCTCTGCTGCTTTTTTGCCTTTTTCAGGATCCGCACCTGCTCCTCTTCCTTTGGCTAAACCTTTACCAAGTTGTAATTTGTACTCAGCAAGTGAATTCCCAAGATGTTGAACATCAGTATTTGCTGCAATTGTAATTACACTTTCTATACCTTTCTTTATCATATAGTTTAGAGCATTCGTTCCTCCTCCACCAATACCGATAACAGCTATTTTTACCTCTTCTCCTGGTTGATAATATACTTCTGGAAAGTCTTCCCTTATCATATATCTACCTCCTTATTCTATAAGCTCTTTTAACTTATTAAAGAACTTTGAAAAGATATTTTCCTTTGTTTCACTTTTAGTAATTTTATCTTTTGGTTTTTCAAAATAGAGTTTTATAAGACCTGCAATCGTTACATATCTTGAACTTAGATACTTTGTATCATTTACTTTTATTGAAGGTTTTGCAATATATACAGGTAAGTTAAATACACTTTCTACAATTTGAGAAACACCTTCAATTTGAGCAGCACCACCTGATAAATATATTATTGGAACAGGTGCATTTTTAAAAAATCCAACTTTTTCAATATCTGAATAAATTCTTGTAAATATAGATGACAGAATTTCAGCTATAATACTTGATATTCTTCTTGTACTAATTTTAATAGTTTCATTTCTTTTTTCATCATAAATTTCAATTTCACTATCTTCATAATCAAACTGATATAAGTTTGGAACCCCTACGGTTTTTAAAATTTTTTCACTTAAATTTCTTGGTATTGAAATATCTCTTGATATTTCTTCAATAGTTATATTCAATCCTTGCTCATAAGTTGCTAAGTAAATTAAAGCATCTCCATTCCAAAGAGATATTGTAGAAAGATTCTTTCCAACATCAATTATAATTACACTTTCATTTGTTTCTTCATCATCTAAAATCCCATACTTTTGAGCAATTGGATTTAGATAAACTTGTGCATCAAAAATACCTGCATTATTCAAAACAGTTTTTATATTTTTTATCATTAATGACTCAACACTAACAACATATGTTTCAACTTCAAGTCTCCTACCAAACATTCCAATAGGATTTTTTATATTTTTATGACTATCAACAATAAAATTATTAGGATGAATGTAAATTACTTCATGCTCACTTGGAATAACTGCTGCAATCTTTGCCTGCTCAATAACCTTCTTAATATCGTTTTCATCTATTGGTTTATTGTTTCTTATTGAAATCATACCATTTGAGCTTTTAGCAGAAAATATACTTTTTCCATTTATTCCAACTACAACAGGCAAATATTCAAATTTTTCAAAGTTAGTCATATTCTTTAAATTATAAATTGATTTCTTAATTGATTCACTTGCTTTTTGGGTATTTATAATTAATCCATTCTTTATACCCATAGATGGAACTTCACTTATTGCTATAATTTCAGAGCCTTCCTCCGAGTTATAACCAAGTCCTGCCTTAATATAACCTGAGCCTAAGTCAATTGCTACTATGTACTCTTTCATCTTATAATTACTACCTCCTCTTCAAGAACAATTCCATATTCTTCATATACTCTTTTTTTAGCAATTTCCATTAGTTTTAAAACATCTTCTGCTTTACCATCTCCTAAATTTATAAAGAAATTAGCATGTTTTTCAGATATTTTTATATCACCAATTCTATATCCTTTAAGTCCAACGCTCTCTATAAGCTTTCCCGCACTATTTCCATTTGGATTTTTAAACATACACCCAGCAGTTGGAATTCCATAAGGTTGAGTTTTCTTTCTTATCTCTGAAAATTCTTCCCTTCTTTTTCTTATATTTTCAGGATTATCTTTTTTAAGTTTGAAAACAGCTTTATATAAAATACCATATTTCAATAAATCAGATTCTCTATATCTTAAATTTAATTCACTTGAATTTAATTCAATAAGCTCCCCTTCCCAATTAACAACAAAAGCCTTTAATAATAAATTCTTTATTTCAACACCATAAGCACCAGCATTTTTACAAACAGCACCACCAATTTTTCCAGGAATTCCATAAAGATGTTCAAAACCACTCAAACCATAATTTTCTAAATATATTGCTAATTTTGGTAATCCTTCACCTGAAAAAATTTCTACAATATCATCATTTATGTTTATCCCTTTCAATTCATCTAATTTTATAACAATAGCATTCAATTCATAATCTGGAAAAATAATATCTGATCCATTTGATATAGGAATTATTCTTAAATTTTTATCTTTGGATAATTTGACAACATAAACTAATTCTTTTAAACTTTTTGGCTTTGAAAAAAACTTTACATATCCACCAATTTTAAATGTTGTATGATTTTTAAGTAATTCGTTTTGAAAAAGCATTTTCAAATTTTAAAGCATAGGAAAATTAAGCTCAAAGAGACGATTTAAATTTTCCATATTTTAATTTAACAAATTGCCAAAATCTTTGTTTTTATAAGAATTTTGTAAATTTAATTTAATTTGTCAATTTAAAGTTATTTTATTTTGATAAATTAAATAAACTATTGATTTTCAAGAACTTATAAAAATCATTTCTTTTTAATTTGACATATTAAATTTGATTTTCGTCAATAAGATGACCAAGTTTTTTAATTTTTGTGAGAATATAGCTTCTATTATATTCATTTGCTTTTGTAAAAATTGGTATTCTTTGAATAATTTTTATTCCATAAAATTCAAGCTCTTTTATTTTATTTGGATTATTTGTCATAAGTTTTATTTCACTTATTCCTAAATCTTTTAAAATTTCAAATGCTACTTTGTAATTTCTTAAATCACTTTCAAATCCAAGTTGATGATTAGCAGAAACCGTATCATACCCCAAATCTTGCAAATAATATGCTTTTATTTTGTTTATAAGTCCTATACCTCTTCCTTCTTGACTTAAATAAATTAAAATACCATTTTTTTCTTCTGAGATTCTTTTCAAAGCATAATTTAGCTGAAATCCACAATCACATCTTAAAGAATTAAAAACTTCACCTGTTATACACTGAGAATGAATCCTAACAATAATGCCATTTTTTAATTCTCCCATTATAAGTGCTAAATGCTCTTTATCATTCTCACTATAAGCTCTAATTATAAATTCTCCATAAATTGTTGGTAATTTTGATTGAGCTTCAAACTTCACCATAAAAAACTTTTTCCGCTCTATATGAACTCCTAACAAGAGGTCCTGAAAAAACTTCTTTAAATCCTATTTGAAGACCTATATCTCTATACCATTTAAATTTATAAGGTGGAACATATTCAACTACATTTAAGTGCCTTTTTGTAGGTTGTAAATATTGACCAATTGTTAATATATCAACTCCAACACTTCTTAAATTTTTCATAGTTTGAATAACTTCCTCTTCTGTTTCACCAAGCCCAACCATTATTGAGCTTTTCGTTAAAATTTTTGGATTAACCTTTTTGGCATATTCCAAAACGAATAATGATTGCTTATAACTTGCTCTTGGATCTCTAACAATTGGAGTTAATCTTTCAACGGTTTCAACATTATGAGCAAACACATCAATTGGAGAATTTGCTATTAAACTAATTGAATTTTTATTTCCTTGAAAGTCTCCTACTAAGGTTTCAATCTTTATATCAGGAAAGTTTTTTCTAATTTCTAAAACTGTTCTATAAACATGAAATGCCCCCCCATCTAATAAATCATCTCTATCAACCATTGTTAATACTACATATTTTAATTGTAAATGTTTAATTGTTTCAACAACATGTAATGGCTCTAATGGATCTACCCAACCTTTTGGATTGCCTGTTTTTACTGCACAAAATTTACAACCTCTTGTACAAGTATCACCTAAAATCATAATTGTAGCAGTTCCATGAGACCAACATTCATTTATATTTGGGCATTTTGCTTCCTCACAAACTGTATATAACTTTTTTTCTTTTAAAGTTTTCTTAACATCGTGAAATTTTTCATTATATTCAAGTTTTATTTTTAGCCATTGAGGTTTATTAATCATTTAAAAATTTTAAAGCTTTTTTCGGTAAGAGCTATTTTAAAATACATTAAACTTATAAAAAATCCCTAATTTAAAAGCACTTTCATTTACCATAAAATCACTTCTAAAATTTTCATAATTTATAGAAAACCCATAATTCAGAAATAACTCATTATTTTCAAGGTTTTCATAAACGCCTCCTCTAATTGTCAAAAAATCTCTAAAAATCAAAACTTCAACACTACCAAAAGAAAAATAATTATTATCAATTTTTGAAAATCCAAAATTCAAAAATCTATATTTGGAAGGCTCATAAAAAATTCCAACAATAGCATTTAGATTATTTTTGTATTCTAAATATGATCTTAAGCTATACTGCTCAAAGAATGATATTTTTAAAAAGCTTCTTAAATCAAAATTGTTATTTACTTGATAAGTAAATGAAAATTTACTTTCAAAATTGTTGTAATTTAAATAAGCTCCAAAATTAAATAAAAATTGACTATCTAATTTAAAACCATTAAAACCTAATGAAAAATTCTCAAATTTATAAGCAATGCCAATTCCATAAATTGTATCAAAATAAAAGCTATAATTTAAATTTTCAAAAATTGGAAATGTAAAAAAGGCACTTTTATATGTAATTTCAAATTGAATAACATTAGAAAATAGTGTTTGTGAAGAAGGGAAAATTATCCTCTCATTTTCATCAGGAATTAAAAAACTTGAAATACCAAAAGCCTCTTGTCTAACAATTGTAGAAAAAAGAAAAGTAATCAATTTCGGAAATTTTAAAGTTTAAGATAGTTATCCTTTAAAATTTCAGTATGACTTTATTTACTCTTGCTCTTATTATATTCCTTTTAATTTCACTTTTAACATATATGATCAGGATTTTGAATGAATACGAAAGAGGAGTTGTTTTCAGACTTGGGAGATTTGTAGGTGTAAAAGGACCTGGACTTGTAATTCTTCTTCCATTCATAGACACGATGCAAAAAGTTTCTTTAAGATTAGTTGCCCTTGATGTTCCTTCACAAGATGTAATAACAAAAGATAATGTTTCAATAAAAGTAAATGCAGTTGTTTATTTTAAGGTTGTTCATCCTGATAAAGCCATATTAGAAATTGAAGATTATTTTTATGCGACAAGTCAGATTGCACAAACAACATTAAGAAGTGTTTTAGGAGAAGTTGAACTAGATGAAATTTTAGCAAATAGAGAAAAATTGAATTTAAAACTACAAGGAATTATTGATAAACAAACAGAAAATTGGGGTGTTAAAGTTGTAGCAGTTGAAATTAAACATGTAGATTTGCCAGAGGAAATGAGAAGAGCTATGGCAAGACAAGCAGAAGCAGAAAGAGAAAGAAGAGCAAAAATAATTTCAGCAGAGGGTGAATATCAAGCAGCACAAAAGTTAAGAGAGGCTGCCGATATATTAGCTCAAAATCCAATAACAATACAATTAAGATATTTACAAACATTAATTGAAATTTCATCTGAAAAAACTACAACAATTGCCTTTCCAATACCATTAGAGTTATTTAAAATAAAACAAAATGAAAAATAAATAAAGTGTTAAGCCTTATAGCGCAAAAAATTTTTTGATTTGTCCAATAAATAGTGTTAAGTTCTTGATAATCAATAAGTTATGAAAATTTTAAAAAATTATAGTTTTTATTGGGGATTCATTTAGGGGGCAAAAGTTTTAAGCCGAAG
>JAVVGK010000036.1:0-12069 GCA_032249175.1 Candidatus Hydrothermia bacterium
GTTTCAAGAGATGAAATAATTGAAGTTCTTAAAACTGTTTATGACCCTGAAATTCCCGTTAATATCGTTGATTTGGGACTTATATATGGTATTGAAATAGATGAAAAGGGAAAGGTTCATATTTTGATGACTTTAACTGCTCCTGGTTGTCCAATTGGTGATACTATTGCTTTTGAGATTAAAGATAAACTTTTACAAATTGAAGGAGTAAGTGATGTTGAAGTTGAAATTACATTTGATCCACCTTGGACACTTGATAGAATAACGGAGGAAGGTAGAGAAGTTTTAAGAACATTCGGTTTTAATATATGATAAAAGCAGGAATTGTTGTTTTTCCTGGCTCAAATTGTGATAGGGATGTATTTTATATTTTGAAAATTTTAGGATTTGAACCTTATTATCATTTTCATAAAGATAAAAATATATTTAATTATAGGCTAATTGTTCTTCCTGGTGGGTTTTCTTATGGTGATTATTTAAGAGCTGGTGCAATTGCCAAATTTTCACCTGTTATGGAAAGTATATATAAATTTGTGGAAAATGAAATGGGTTTGGTTATTGGAATATGTAATGGATTTCAAATTTTAACAGAGGCACAAATTCTTGAAGGTGCTTTAACGAAAAATTTAAACAATAAATTCATATGTAAATTAGTTGAGCTTAAAGTTATAAACAATAGTACACCTTTTACAAAATTTTTCCAAAAAAATCAAACTATTAAAATTCCAATAGCACACTCAGAAGGTAGATTTTTTCATAATGAGCCAATATCATTATATCAAAGAAATTTGGTTGCTTTTGAATATGTTGATAATCCTAACGGCTCAGTAATGAATATTGCAGGAATTTTTAATTCTAAATTTAATGTTCTTGGACTTATGCCCCATCCTGAAAGAAGAAGTGAAGGGATTCTTGGAGAAGGCTCAAAAGATGGATACTATATTTTTAAGAGCATTTTTGAATTTTTGAAATGATAAATTTAAAAGAAATTATAAAAGAAATTCCCCAAAAGCCTGGTGTTTATTTATTTAAAAAAGATAATAATGTTCTTTATGTTGGTAAAGCTTATAATCTAAAAAATCGTTTAAGCTCTTATTTAAATGAGAAAAACAATTTAAAAGTTTTAGAGATGCTTCAAAAAGCGAATAATTTAGATTACATTATTACTGATAGCGAAAAATCTGCTTTACTTTTGGAATTATCACTAATTAAGAAATATGACCCTCCATATAACATAAGATTGAAAGGACAACCATATCCATATATTGCTATTACAAAAGAAGAGATTCCAAGAATTGAGATAACGAGAAATAATAATGACCAAAATAAAATTTACTTTGGACCATTTGTAAATCCAAGTTTTGTTAGAAATTTACTTTCTATAACAAGAGAAATTTTTAAGATAAGGAATTGTCGTTTAAAATTACCTTCAAATAAAATTCATAAAGTTTGTATAGAATACCATATTGGCAGATGCTTAGGTCCTTGTGCTAAGCTCATTAGTTTAGAAGATTATCAAAATAATGTAAAAATGGCAATAGAATTATTAAAAGGAAACACTTATAGTGTTGAAAAGTATTTAAGAGAGGAAATTGATAAAGCGGTTAGTGAGCTTAAATTTGAAAAAGCAATTAAATTGAGAGATGCTTTAAGAAGTATATTGGAAATTGGTAGCTCAAATGGTGTTTGGATTGATGGTTCAGAGGATAGAGACTTTATTGGTTATTCAAAAGCTAACAATTATTATAGCATTTCTAAAATTATTTGGAGAAATGGAAGAATTGTAGGTAAGGAAGATTATATCATTACGGATTCTATAAATGAGCCAATTGAAGAATTTTTATTAAGGCATTATGAAAGTGCATTTTTGAATATAAGAGCAATTGTAATTGATTTAGATTTTTCCTATGAGTTTCTAAATGATTTCAGAAATCTTATAAAATTTAGAACTGATAAGGAAATTGAAATAAGAAAGCCAACTATTGATGAAATGAAAATATACAAAATAGCAATGGAAAATGCCGAAGAAAACTTAAAGAAATTTATAAATGATATTTCAAAGAAAGGGGAACATCCTGGTGTTGAAGAGCTAAAAAAAATTTTAAAATTAGAAAAGCTTGAAAGAATTGAAGCAATTGATATATCTCATTATTATGGCGAGGGAAAGGTTGGTTCAGTTGTTGTGTTTGTAAATGGTAAGCCAAATAAAAGGGAATATAGAAGATATAAAATTAAGACAATTGAAGAGGGCAAAATAGATGATTATAAGGCAATTGAAGAGGTTTTAAGAAGAAGAATAAGAAGATTATTAGAAGAGAATAAGGAGCTTCCTGACTTAATTTTAATTGATGGTGGTATTGGTCAGTTAAAAAGTGCTATTAAAGTAATAAAAGAATTTAAATTAAATCTAAAAGCAATTGGTCTTGCTAAAAGAAATGAAGAAATTATTTTGGAAAATGGTAAAGTTTTAAGTCTTCCAATTTATTCATTCTCATTAAGATTACTTCAACATATTAGAAATGAAGCTCATAGATTTGCTTTAAGTTATCAGAGAAAATTAAGAGAGCCAAAAATAAAAAGTTCAATTCTTGATACAATCCCAGGACTTTCAAATAAAAGAAAATTAGAACTTTTAAGATACTTTGGAAGCATTGAAAGAATTAGAAAAGCAAGTGTAGATGAATTAAAGAAAGTTCCTGGTATTGGTGAAAAGTTAGCAAGGAAAATTTATTTGTATTTGAGAAGTTAGTTTTTATGCCTTTGAAAGAAAACCTTTTATGCTTTAAAATTATTTTATGCTCTTCATAACGATTTCTTTAATAACCTTTAAGGTTAAGGATGCTTGGACATTTTTTGGAATAAATGATTATATTGTTATTGTAAAAACACCATCTGGCTCTACTATAAACTATAACTCAAATATGCCTATTTTCAAGTTTCAAACCCAAGAGAAAGGTAAATATGAATTTGAATTTATAGCTAACGGATATGAGCCTTTAGAAACCTACTTTATAGTTAGTGAAAATTCTAACTTAGATGTAGATATTCTACTTTCTCGTGGTAATACTAATTTAAGTGATATTCATTTAATGCCTGATGAGGTTTTAATTGAAGGTTATGTTTCAGATAATTCTAACCTTAAACCTTTATCTAAGGTAAAGGTTAAAATAGGAAATTTAGAGACTTTTACTAATAAAGATGGCTTCTTTTCAATAAAAATGCTTACTTTTAGTCCTTATGAGGATGAAAATTCAAAAGAATATAAAGTGATTTCAAATAGAAAAGACATATATTTTTCAAAGCCTGGTTATAAGGATTATGTTTTAAAAAATGTTTTGATAGTTCCAGGAAGGAAAATTATGAGGATTAGTTTGGAAAAAGGGCAAGGCTCTATTATTAGTGAATATAAGCATGGGCTTATTGATAGAAAACCTGATGAATATCTTATAAAGGATGGTTTTAATTCAACTGAAAATGGCATTTATCCAAAAGAAAAATTAGAAAAAATTAAAAATGATAATACTATTAATGAAACTGATGTAATTCCCTTGCCGTTTTTTGACCCTCCAAATTCAATAAGAGTTGGGACAAATTGCTCTTGTACAAGTTGCTCAAGTGTTTCAGTAATGAGTTTAGAGGACTATGTTGGAAAAGGATTAGATGATGAATGGATAGCAAGTTGGAATGCCCAATCTTTGAGGGCTGGTTCTCTTGCTTATAGAGCTTATGGCTCTTGGTATGTTTTAAATCCTATATCTAACAATTATGATATATGCTCTACTACTTGCTGTCAAGTTTGGAATTCAGACCAATATACAAGCACAATGAATGCTGCAATTTATACATCTGGTTTTGCCATATCACCAAGTGCTAATA
Organism: Candidatus Hydrothermia bacterium; assembly: GCA_032249175.1. GTDB lineage: Bacteria > Hydrothermota > Hydrothermia > LBFQ01 > DSFT01 > DSFT01. Next base: position 3,877 of record JAVVGK010000036.1, read on the forward strand.
ATGTAGCAAGAGCTGAATATTCCGCTGAAAATAATGGACTTGTTGGTCAATTAAGTTGTGTTAATAGCTGTCCTTGTGGAGATGGTTATGCAGGTTCTCCTTGTGCAGGTTGGCCCTGTATAAGTGATAATGTTTGTTCTGGACAGGCTTGTTTTGGACATGGTAGAGGAATGTGTCAGTGGGGAACTAAGAGATGGGGAGATAATGGAAAATTTTGGGATTGGATGGCAATTCATTATTATTCTTCAAAAAACTGGCATATTTCAACACCTATGGGATTTACAAATCTGTCTGCCAATCCAACCAATATCCAACCTGGTCAAACATTTACAATATATGCCAGTATTTATTCTGGTGCTCAATATTCACACAATCAAATTATGCTTGGAGCAAGTTTATATGATGGAGCTAATTGGATAAGTGATCCTGCTCATGATGTAAAGATAAATGTAACGTCAGGGAATGGAACTTATCAAAGACAATTTACAACACCTAATAATATAACAGCTAAGTGCTATGATTTAGTAGTTATGATATGGTTTGATATTGATGAAAATAATAAAATAAATTCTCCTGCTGACTTACCAATAGACAAGATAACGAAAACAAATTATATATGTGTTAGTGCAGTTAAACAGAATGAAATTTCAATAGGTAAAATAAAGTTTCATATAGAGAAATCAAAATTAATTTTTGAAGGTGAAGGAAAAATAAATTTATATTCAGTTGATGGAAAGTTAATAATATCTGACCAAATAAAAGGAAAAAGGGCATATAATTTAAAAAGTGGTGTTTATATATTAAAATCAGAGGGAATAACTAAAATTATTTCAGTTTTACATTAAGTGCTTTAAACTTTTGAGCTTTTCAAAAAAGGAGGGAAATATGAATAAGATAACGATATCTATCGCTCTGACCTTGGGGGTTGCTTTCGCAACAGAAACAAGAGTAAATGTTCTAACACAAAACTCAAACAGACTTGGCTATGCGAACTTCCTCTTGGATGATGAATATATAATCCAATTCTATCCTTCTGCTCTATTTAAATTTCCCGCTCACTTTACTATTGAAGCTCCTAATATACCAATGAGGGGAGATACAATTTATGGAACATATGCTTATGCTTCTGCTTTTGGGAAATATCAAAATTATGGATTTGGAGCTTATCTTGGAAGGGAGAGGGTAGGTATTGATTTTAACAGAAACGGCACAGCTGATCTTACAGTTACTCCCTTAGACCTTGTGGGAGGATTGAATTTCAACAATGTTTCTTTGGGCTTGAATTTAAGGTTTGGAACAACTTCTTTTGATGATAAGGGAACACCAGCTACAATCCGTACAGCCTCAATAATAGGTCTTACACCTTCTTTAAGTTATTATATTTCCGAAAAAACAGCTTTTGATATTTCTATTCCACTTCAATTTGGAAATGGCTCAGATAAAACAGGGACAACTGTAAATACAAACTACAGCTCCAATTCATTTGGTTTTCTTGGAAGATTTTATAATCCTATATTTATAGGTTATGCCTTATTTTTAACGGGAAGTGAAGAATATGACAATCCAAACACAAATGGTACTGATTTTTCGACCAATACCACTCAATTTTCTGCTGGTGGTGGTTTAAACTTACCAATTTCTGATATTGGATTTGGTATATTGGGTCTAACTGTCAATTCACTTAGTCAGACAACACGTCAGGGAAACACTGAAACCAAATCCTCTGGTTTTTCTTTAGGAATTTTAATTGGTGGTGAAGTAAAGGCTTTAAGAGATTACTTTAAATTAAGAGGCTCATTTACCTATGATTTATTGAGAACAGCAGATGTTGGAACAAGAGGAACTGGATTAGGCTCTGTTGGAAATCTTACACTTGGCTTTGGTTATGAAGTTGGATTTATAAGACTTGATGCTGCTGTTTCTACTGACTTAATATATAATGGTCCATTTTTCTTAACAGGTGTTCCATCAGGATTTATTCCAAGCATTTCTATTCTTGGAAAGTTCTAAGGGGCTTTTGCCCCTTTTTAAAATATGATTATTGTTCATGGTGGTGCTGGTGAATGGAATGAAGAAAAACTTAAAATTGCTGAAAGTAGTTTAATAAAATCAGTAGAAAAAGGTTTAGAGATTTTAAAGAAATATGATGACCCTATTAGTGCTTGTGAAGAAGCAATAAAAATTCTTGAAGATGAGCCTATTTTTAATGCAGGAACAGGAAGCGTTTTAAATATATTTGGTGAAGTTGAAATGGACGCAAGTATTATGAGAGGAGACAATTTAAAAGCAGGAGCGGTAGCTGGCATTAAAAATATCAAAAATCCAATTAGTTTAGCAAGGAAAATCATGGAGGAAACTGAACATGTTTTAATAATCTCAGAAGGTGCTGAAAAATTGGCTAAAACTTTTGGATTTGAAGAATACAATCCTATTACAAATGAAAGTATTGAAAAATATAAAAAAGCAAAAGAAAATTTTGATAACATTAATAGTTTAAAACATATTAAGCAATTTATGGAAAAATATCCGAATTACTTTATTGGAACAGTTGGAGCTGTTGTTGTAAATAGTAAAGGAGTTATTGTAAGTGGCTCTTCAACAGGTGGAACAACTTTAAAATTAAAAGGTAGGGTCGGAGATACACCATTAATTGGAGCTGGAATATATGCTAATGAAGTTTGCGGAGCAAGTGCAACAGGAATAGGTGAAGGTATAATTAGAGTAAATTTAAGTTCATTTGTTTGCTATTTGGTTAAAATTGGAATTTCTGTTGAAAATGCTGTTAAAAGTGCTATTGATTATTTAACTCAAAAAGTTAATTTGCCAGCGGGTATTATAGCTCTTGATAATTATGGAAATGTTGGATTTTATCATAATACAGAATACATGCCTGTCGCTTATTATAAAGATGGCAAGATTCAAGTAAAATTTAGCTATTTTACTTAATTTTTTCTTCTCCAAGATTAATAAATTTTAAATTCTTTGACTTTATTTCTCTTAATATATTTCCGAGTGATTTTAGGGTATTTTTTCTTTCGTGAAATAGAATTATTGAACCTCCTTTTAATTGACTAATTACTTTAAAATAAATTCCATTTGGACTTAAAAGTTTCCAATCTTCTGAATCATCGTTCCATAAAACTACTTTCATATTTAAATCTCTAATTACTGAATCCATAATATAAGAATATCTTCCATAAGGTGGTCTAAAAAGGAATGGTTTAAAACCTGTTAATTTCTCTATTAATTTATTCGTAGTATCAATTTCTTTTCTTATCGTTTTATAATCTTTAAAAATTAAAACAGGTGAATGTGAATATGAATGGTTTCCAATTATGTGTCCTCTTTTGTAAATTTCTAAAACTTCATTCGGATATTTTTCTATATTCTTTCCAACTAAAAAGAAAACTGCTTTTATCTGATACTTATCTAAGGTATCAAGTATTTGTTTTGTCCATGGACTTGGTCCATCATCAAATGTTATTAAAACTTCATCTTTGCTATTTAAGTGATATATAATGTAGGGTTTTTGAAATAATTTTTTGTTTAGTTGAGCATGGACTTCAAAGTATGAAAAGGCAAGCAATATAATAGCAAAAACTATAAATACTAAAATGTTTCTTTTCTTTATTTCTCTAATTGGTGGTAAATTATTCATAATAGGCTTTTTAAAAACATTTAAAAAAATGTAATTTAGCAAAACATATATAAATAGTGATTTAAAAAAGCCCATTTTAAATCTTCTACTTGATGTAATAACAGGATTATTAATGGTTTTTATTTTTCCCAATTTTTTCAAGCGATTGCCAAGGTCAATATCCTCACCTGTTATAAAATTTAAATTAAATCCTCCAACTTTCAAAAATGCTGATTTTCTAACAGCAAAATTACAACCTGCAAAACTATTATTTCCTTTTATAACTCTTTCAATTTTTAAAACAATTGGTGTAAAAATTTTAAAAATTAAAGATGTAAAATTGAAGACTTCCTTAAATTTTACTTCTCCATTTAAAGCAATTAGATTTTCATCTCTTTTAAATTCTTCCACATATTTACTTATCCAGTTTCTTGGAACTATTGTATCTGCATCTGTTGATAAAATAATATCTCCACTTGCATTTAAAAATCCCGTTTGTCTTGCGAAAGCTGTCCCTTTTCTTGGCTCAATAATTACTTTAACAGGATAATTCTTTAAAATTTCCAATGTCCTATCAGTAGAGCCATTATCAACAACAATAATTTCATATTCTCCTTCATAATCTTGATTTAACAAAGATTCTATACAATTTTTTATAAATTTTTCTTCATTATAAACAGGAACAACAATAGAAACTTTCATAATGTATAAAAATTTTAAAGTTGAATTGCTTACCCACCTTTAAAATTATCAAAAGCCAAGCAGTGAAAATTTTAATAACAGGTAAAAATGGTTTGCTTGGTAGTGAATTTGATAGGATTATTGATAATAATAAATTATCACTTTCAAGAAATGAGCTTGATATTACAAAACTGAGTGAAGTTCTTAAAGTTGTTAGAGAATATAAACCAAATGTAATTATAAATTGCTCTGCTATTAGTAATGTTGATTATTGCGAAGAAAATATAGAGCAAGCAATTTTAGTAAATGCTATTGGTGTTGAAAATTTACTTATTTCAGCTATGGAAATAAAAGCTCTATTTGTTCATTTTAGCACTGATTATGTATTTGATGGAAATAAAAACGCTCCATATACAATTTATGATATTCCAAATCCTATAAATATCTATGGTATTAGCAAGCTTCTAAGTGAAAAAATTATTTTAAATAGTGGATATGAAAATTATTTAATTATTAGAACAAGTTGGTTGTTTGGAAAAGGTAGAAGCTCATTTATAACAAAAATTTTAAGTTTATTAAATCAAGATGTTATTTATATGACAGGACAAATTTCAAATCCAACCTATGTTAAAGATTTGGCATTAAGAGTTATTAAAATGATAAAAGAAAATTATAATGGACTTTTTCATTTAACAGGAAGTTTATCAGTTTCAAGATATGAATTGGCAAAGTTTATTCTTGAAAAGTTTAATTATAAGGGAAAAGTTATTTTAGTAGATGAATTTCCATCAAAAGCAAAAAGACCAAAATTCTCATCCTTAGATAATTATCCATTAGAGCCATTAAGAGATTACAAAAGTGCCATTGAAGAATTTTTAAGTACTTTGTCTAATAAATAATGTTAAGTCCTTGATAATCAATAAGTTATGAAAGATTCTCTAAAACTATTGATTTAATGGGGAGACTATTAGAAGGGCGAAGCCTTTTTGATGGTTTTACTCTTGCTTTTATACTGAAATTTTCATCTTAAATCAATTTGCAGGTTCTTTAATAAATAAGAGTTTTTTCTTCTTTTACTTTATTTTCTTTAAAATTTCATCAATTTTATCAGGTGTTATCCTGACTTCTCTTGGCTTTGGACCATCAGCTGGACCAACAATTCCAAGCTCTTCAAGTTGGTCAATTATTCTTGCTGCTCTTGCGAAACCAATTTTTAATTTTCTTTGTAAAAATGTAGCAGATGTTGTTTTTCTGCCTGCAATTAACTTAATTGCTTCCTTTAATAATGGGTCATAATTTCCTGAAAATTCTAAAAATTCACTTTCTTCTTCCTCTTCAACATAAGCAGAAAATTCTTCTATCGGTTGATAATAATCACTTCTAATTTCTTCAATTGATTGAATAATTTCTTCTTCTTTCATATCAATAACCAAATGATGCTTAATTAAATTAGAAACAATAGCTTGCTTTTCTTCAAGAGCAATATCATCATCTCTACAAAAAACACTAACGTATCCATCATTAATAATTTTATAAATAAGCTCATCATTTGTCTTTGAAAATTTTTCTATGAACTTTTGACTTAAATAATCAAATGTTATTTTATTAACCATTTTAATAATTTCATCTTCCGAAATGAATGCTCCATGTAATCTTTGAGGCTCAGATGAGCCTGGTGGAATATAAAGCATATCACCCTTACCAAGTAATTTTTCAGCTCCAATAGTATCAAGAATAACCCTTGAATCAACTTTTGATGGAACTTTAAAAGCAATTCTAACAGGAAAATTAGCTTTTATTATTCCCGTAATAACATCAACTGATGGTCTTTGCGTAGCAACAATTAGATGTATTCCAACAGCTCTTGCCATTTGAGCAAGTCTAGCTATTGGTCCTTCAACCTCCTTTCCTTGTGTTAAAATTAAATCCGCAAATTCATCAATAATTATAACAATATATGGTTTGTAATCACCTGTTTTACTATTATAACTTTCAAGACTTTTAGCACCAACTTTTGCTAATAATTTATATCTATATTCCATCCAAGCAACTGCCATTTTTAAAACTTTTACTGCCATTTTCCTATCTTTTACAACAGGCATAAGTAAATGTGGAATTCCTTCATAAAGTGATAATTCAACCATTTTTGGATCTATTAATAAAAATCTAATTGTTTTTGGAGTATTTTTAATAATTAAGCTTGCTATAATGGTATTTATACAAACTGATTTTCCAGAGCCTGTTGAACCTGCTATTAATAAGTGAGGCATTTTAGATAAATCTTCATATCTTGGCTTTCCATCAACTTCAACACCAAGAGCAAATAATAGTGGTTTTTTTGAATTTATGAATTCTTCATTTTCTATAAGTTTCTTAAAATAAACAATTTTTCTTTTTTTATTTGGAACTTCAATACCAATTAAGCCTTTATTTGGAAGTGGAGGCGTAATTCTAACATCAGAAGTTTTCAATCTTAATGTTAAATCATCAGATAATGATTGGATTTTTGAAAGTTTTATGCCAGCAGCAGGCTCAAACTCATACCTTGTAATAACAGGTCCTATTGTCCAATTTATAACCTTACCTTTTATATTAAATTCTAAAAATTTTTCTTCAATAAGCTTAGATAAATCCTCAAATTCAAGTTCAGCATTTTCTTCCTCAACTTGAAAATTTTCAATAATGTCCTTTCTAAATACAAGTTGAGGTTTTGTTGTTTCACTTTTTTCTTTAAAATTAAAATTAGTTTTACTTTCTTCTTCAACAATAACCTCATAATCTTCCTCTTTTTCATCATTTTCACTATTAACGATTTGCTCCTTTTTCCTAATTATCATTGGTTTTAAACTAATAAATAAAATAGAAAGTCCAATTATAAAGAAAATTGGATATTTTAGAAATCCAAAATGCTCATTAATGAAAGTTGGAGATTTAAATGGAAGTTGAATGAAAAAAATTGAAAGGATTGCATTTAAAAATACTTTAATGTAATTTTGTGGAATTATTGGAAATAATGCTAATGAAAGAAGTAAAATTATGCTAAAAAATTTAGTAAAAAATAGTGTTAAAAACTTTGAAACTTCATAACCAATAACACCTGAGAAATTTAAATAAGGCTCTTGATTTGGACTATAAGAAAGCACACCAAGAATTGAAAGAACTAAAACGAAAACAAATAAATAATATAAAATTCTACTTTGATTTATAAACCTCAAATAGTAAGAAATAAAGATAAATGAGAAAAAAATTAAAATTCCCACTACTTCTTCATCTTATACCTTGTAATATACCTCTTTTCAAGTTTATTATCATTTATGCCTATGGGGAATAGGAATCTATAACCCTCTGAATAATCAGGTTTATCAGTTAAATAAACTACAAAGTGTGGAAGTTTTGTCCAATTATCCTTGCCCCCTTCTAACCGTATGCTATGTTCAGCAATTCCAATACTGATTATTGGTTTTTTGCCTTTATATTCAAGAAGATTATAACAGCCAATTTGATTTCCATTAAACAAAAATACTGCATTATCTATAACAAGAATTTCAGCATTATTATAAGAATAATAAACTGCATTAAAATCATCCTTATTTTCAAATGCACAACCTGTAAATTTACCTTTATAATAAACTTTTATAAAATTTGAGTATTCTAAATGGATATTTCCAAAGTCCGTTTTTCTTCTTTTTATATCATTAGTTATATTGATTTTATCAATAACAGAAAAAATTTTCTTTATATCATCTTGGCTATATGCAACAACTTGAAGCTCATCATCATTATAAACTTGTCTTTCATCAGCTATTTTATATATTTGAGAAAGGACAAAAAATAACATATGAAAATTTTAAAGTAGAGTACATACTAATTCTTGC
>JAVVGK010000037.1:0-12062 GCA_032249175.1 Candidatus Hydrothermia bacterium
AGAATTATTAAATGATGCACTTTAAAATTTTCATAATGATAAATGAAAAAATTGAAAATGCTATAAAAACAATAATTAAGGAAATAGGAGAAGACCCTGAAAGAGAAGGACTTAAAAAAACACCTTATAGAGTTGCTAAAATGTTTCTTAATGAATTATTATATGGCTATAAAATGAATATAGATGAAATTATAAATAATGCGATATTTAATGAAAATTATGATGAAATGGTTCTCGTTAGGGATATAGATTTTTATAGTTTATGTGAGCATCATTTATTGCCATTTTTTGGTGTAGTTCATGTAGCATATATACCAAATGGAAAAATTATTGGTCTTTCAAAAATTCCAAGAATAATAGAAGCATATACGAGAAGACTTCAAGTTCAAGAAAGACTAACAACTGAAATTGCTAAAATTCTTTGGGAAAAATTAAATCCAAAAGGCGTTGCAGTAATAATTGAAGCAATTCATTTATGCTCAATTATGAGAGGTGTTAAAAAACCAAGAAATAAAATGATTACAAGCTCACTTTTAGGCTCTTTTAAAGAAGACCCAAGAACAAGAATGGAATTAATGATTCATCTTCAAAGAAAATTTGAGCTTTTGGAATGAAAAAATTTTATGAAATTATTATATTAAGTAGCAGAGGGAATTTAAAAAGATACAAAATTTCACAATTTTCATTAAATTTATTAAAATTTTTTTTGCTCTTTGTTATTATCATTCTAATAGCTAACTTTACTATATTTTTGCTAAATTTAAACACTTTAAGAATTCTTAAAGAAAATTTGGAATTAAAATCAAAATTAGCAGAATTTAAAAAAATTGAAAATGAAATAAATGAATTTAGAAAAGTTAAAAAGTCTTTATATTTAGCACTTGGAATAGATAAAATGCCAAAAGATTCAATTTTATACCAAACTAATAATCCCGATTTAGTTGAGCAAATTGACACACCTGTTGGACTTCCTGTAAGTGGAATAATCACAAGAGAGCATAGCAATGAGCATCCAGGAATAGATATTGCCTTAAATAAAAATTCATTCGTTTATTCAACAGCAATTGGAAAAGTTGAAAAAGTTGATAGTAATGAGCAATTTGGTCTTCATATTTTAATTTCACATAATAAAAATTACAAAACATTATATGCGCATTTATCAAAAGTTATGGTAAATGTAGGTGATAGCGTAAAAAGAGGGCAAGTTATTGGATTTTCTGGAAGCTCAGGTCATTCAACTGGACCACATTTACATTATGAAGTATGGAAAAATGATAAACCAATTGACCCCTTAATTTTAAATAAGTCTTTTTAATTATTTCGCTAATAGGATGATTAAAATGATAGCAAGTGCTTGAAATAAAATAATTAAGATAATAATCCATTTTAATAAAGAATTTTCCATAACTTGTAATTTAATTTTCGTTTCAATCCTTAATTTTTCAATTTCCAACCTAATCTGATTTTCCATTTGACTTATTCTTTTATTACTTTCGGCTCTTATTCTTTCAATCTCTAATTGAGACTCTTTTCTTATTTTTTCTATGCTTGAATAAATAACCTCCAATATAACCTCTGGATGCTTTTTTATGATTTCTAAAATTTCTTTCTCAGTCATATTGAAATTTTAAAGGAGTTTATGCCTTTCTTTTCTAATAAGTTGTTGATAATCAATGTAAAGACTTTATCCCCACACTAAACTAAACTTCTAAAATATGCTTTCTTTAATTTTTCTAAATCTAATTTATAATTTAAAAATTCAAAGGAATTTTTTATAACCTTTCCAACTTCAACAAATGGAATTTTATTATCTTTCAAGAATTTTTCAAACTCTTCATTCTTATTTGTCCATATAATGAATCTGCTTTGCCATTCACCAAATAACCACTCAATTGAATCTTTTAAATTAAATAATTTTGCTCCAAAATTTTGATTTATTAAAGCCTCACAAAGAGCTATTAGAAATCCACCTTCTGAAACATCCTTTGCCCAACTTATTAAATTGTTTTTTATTAAGCTAATTATAGCTTTTTGTAATTTTATTTCAAAATCATCATCAACTTTATCAATAGAACCACCAACATAATTAAATAAAACTTTCAAAAATTCACTTCCTCCAATTTCTCCCTCCATCTTTCCAACTAAATAAATACTATCATTTTCTTTAATTTTCAATTTTAAAACATCATTTATATTTTCTATAAAACCAACCATTCCAATCGTAATAGTTGGATAAATTTTATTTTTTTTACTTTCATTATATAAAGAAACATTTCCTGAAATAAAAGGAATTTTAAGTTTATTAGCACTATCTTTTAACCCTTTAAAAATTGGCTCAAAATAATAATAGTTTTCTTCATTTTCAGGATTTGGAAAGTTGATATTATCAGTAATACCAATTGGAATTGCTGAAACTGTTGATAAATTTCTTGCACATTCATAAACTGCGATTTTTGAACCTTCATAAGGGTCTAAATAAATATATCTTCCATTTCCATCAATTTTAACAGCAATTCCAAAACTTTCATTTTTTATTCTTAAAACTGAGCAATCAGCATAGCCAGGCTCAATAATTGTATCTATTCCAACCATATAATCATATTGCTCATAAATTGAAAATTTTGAGCATAAATTTTCAGAATTTAAAAGCTTTAATAAAATTTCAGAATAATCATAATTAATTTTTGGAATTTCAAAATTTTTTATATTTAAATGAGGTTTCTTCGCTTTATAAATTCTTAATGGAACATCAAATAATCCATCAATTGGAATATCCGCTAAAATTTTATTATTATAAAAAACCAAAAATTTCTTTTCTTCTATAACCTCACCAATTATTGAATAATGAACATTCCATTTTTCAAAAACTTCAAAGAATTTTTCTTCACTACCATTTTCAACACATATTATCATTCTTTCTTGACTTTCAGATAATAAAATTTCAATTGGTTTCATATCTTTTGACCTTAAAGGAACTCTATCAAGATATAATTTAATTCCAACATTACCTTTTTTAGCCATTTCAGGAATAGCAGTTGAAAGACCTCCTGCTCCTAAATCTTGAATACCAATTAACTCCTTAAACTTAACAATCTCAGAAACAATTTCAATTAATAACTTTTCTGTAAATGGGTCTGCTATTTGAATTGCTGACAAATCTTCTTCATCTGATAAAACATCACTCGCAAATGCTGCTCCACCTATTCCATCTCTTCCTGTTAAATTTCCAAATATAATAATTTTATTTCCAGGACCTTGTGCCTTTGAGCTTCTAATATCTGAAATTTTACCAATTCCAACACACATAACATTAACAAGTGGATTATCTTCATAACATTCTTCAAAATAAACCTCACCTGCAATCGTTGGAATACCAATTGAATTACCATAAACACTAATACCCCTTACAACATTTTCTAATAAATATCTTGTTTTCTGATTATTATAATTTCCAAATCTTAAACTATCAAGTAATGCTATTGGTCTTAAACCTGTTGCTAATATATCCCTTACAATCCCTCCAACACCTGTTGCAGCACCATTAAAAGGCTCAATAGCAGATGGATGATTATGACTTTCAACTTTAAATGCAATTACATAATCATCTTTAAGTTTTAAAACACCTGCATTTTCTCCAAATCCAAGAATTAATCTATCTGAATTATTAGGAAGTTCTTTCAAAAAAATTTTTGTTGTTTTATATGAGCAATGCTCAGACCAATTTAATCTGAAAATTCCTGTTTCAATTTCATTTGGCTCTCTTCCTAAAATTTCTAAAATTTTATTCCATTCTTTTTCACTAAAACCAAAATTCATAATTAGTATAGCTTTAAGGAAATTTTAGAAGAAAACGCCTCATAAAAGAAAATAAACTTTTCTTCAATCTCCTTAAATTCATTTAAAACCTTTATATTAAATTCCTCATCTTTTGAGTTTTTAAGATTTATAAGAATGTTATACTTTGAGGAATTTAAGGCACTTTTAATAAGCTCAAGAGATATTCCTAAATCACTTATTATATTTTCATTTCCATTTTCAAGAATAACTTCAATATCTTTTACAATTTCAAGACATAATTTAGCAATTTTTAGTGAAACATCAATACAATTTTTAAGAGCCTCAAATGTTTTTTCTTTTAATAACTTTTCAAAAGTTAAACTATCTTCATTAGCAAGCTCAAGCGATTTTTCAATAAATTCATCAATTCTTTTAATATCATATTCTATTCCCTTTGAAAGAATTATAACTTTCCTTAATAAAGAAATACCAAGAGCCAAACTAATAGCACCTGCCAATCCTCCACCTGCTGATGGCATTCTTGAGCCAATTGCAGATAATAATAATTTAATTTCATTAACACTATCAAAAATTCTCTTCTCAATAGAAAAATTTTCTTTATTATCACTAATTCTTAAAACATTTCTAAAAACACCTTCAACTTTATTATATGGAACAAGTCCAACAATTTCACTATTTAAAACATTTACACCATAAGTTTTAGAAATATATTCTAAATTGAAAAACAAAACATCCAAATCAACAATATCAGGCTTATAAATGTTTATTGAAATTTGACATTTATTTTTGCTTGCTAAGGACATAGCAATTACTCTAATACCCTTAAAATAACCTGTTTTTTCCCTCAATTTTTTAGCAATTTTCTTAGCAATTTCTAAATCATTTGTATCTAATAAAACATTATATGCTATTAAAAATTCTCTAACACCGATAACAGTTGCACCTGCTGTTGGGTGAAGTTTTCTTTCTCCAATATCAGGAATTCTATAATCATCATAAAGAATATCTTCTCTCAATTTTTCAAAACCTATATTCCTTATACTTGGTAAATCTTTCCTATCTTCTCTTTTTGCTGAAAGCTCATAAAAATAAACAGGAACTCCAAACTTTTCATAAATTTTTTTACCTATTTTTCTTGATAGTTTAATTGCCTCATCAACTGAATAGTTTCTTATTGGGACTAATGGAACAACATCAATAGCACCAATTCTTGGATGTGTTCCTGAATGTTTATTTAAATCTATTAAACTAATAGCTGTCTCAAACATTCTCAAAATTGCTTCTTCAACTTGATGTGGAACTCCAACAAATGTCAAAACACTTCTATTATGGTTTTCATCTGAATGAACATCAAGAATTTCAATTCCAAGAATTTTAACACTATTTACAATTTCATCAATTACATCTTTCCTTCTTCCTTCGGAAAAATTTGGAATACATTCTACTAAGGGAACTTTCATAAGAAGTTTTGAAATTTTAAAGCAATAAAATTAAATTATAAACATTGCATCACCATAAGAGTAAAATCTATATTTCATTTGTTGGGCTAACATATATGCATATTTAACTTTTTCAAAATCACCAATAAAAGCACTAACTAATAATAGTGGAGTTGATTTTGGAGGATGAAAGTTCGTTATAAGAGCATCTATAACTTTAAATTTATAAGATGGATAAATAAAAAGATTTGTCCAACCCTTTCTTGGATTTTCATCAAAATTCCAAAATTCAAGTGTTCTTGTTGTAGTTGTTCCAACTGAAATTATTCTTTTTGAAGATTTTATTATTTCAGCGGTTTCATCGGGAATCTCATAATATTCATAATCCATTTGATGTTTTCTAATATCTTTTTCTAAAATTGGCTTAAATGTTCCAATTCCAACATGAAGTGTAATATAACAAACATTAACACCTAAATTTTTAATATCTTCAATCAGCTTTTCTGTAAAATGTAATCCTGCGGTCGGTGCTGCTACTGAGCCTTCCTTTTGAGCATAAACGGTTTGATAAAAAATTTCATCTTCTTTTGTAGGTTTTCTTTTTATATATTGAGGAAGTGGAATCTGACCATACTTTTCAAAAACTTGAATATAATTTTCACAAAAATATATTCTTTTACCTCTTAAAACCTCCTTTACTAAAATTTTATACTCTCCAACTTCAATAACAGAGCCTTTTTTAAATTTCTTTAATGGTCTTCCAATACCTTCAAATTCTTTATCACTTATTGCCCTTGTAAAGAAAACTTCAACTTCTTTGCCATTAAGATAACCTATTAATCTTGCTTTTATAACTTTACTATTATTTAAAACAAGGCAATCACCTTTTTTAAGATAGTTAATCAAATCCCTAAAAATTCTATGCTCAATTCTAAAATCACTTCTATGAACAACCATTAATTTTGATAAATCTCTTTCTTTCAAAGGCTCTTGTGCTATTAAACTTTCATCTATTTCATAATTATAGTAATCAAGGTCAAAAATCCTTTCCACTACTCAAAATTCTTCAATTTTTTATACAAAATAAAGATATAAAAAAATATAAAAACCCAAAAAACAAGATAGGCAAGAAATAAATAAATCAAGCTTTTAACTTCCTTTTTAACTCCACACTATCAACCTTATAAGTTAAATAAAATAAAAGCATATAAAATAATGAAAGTGTAAAAATACTAAAAATTAAAACAAATGAAATTTCAGGAGACATTTTAAACTTCTCGTTTGAGCCTTCAACAACAATAGGATGAATACTTCTCCAAATTCTAATTGATAAAAATGTTAATGGAACATTTAAAAATCCGATAATTGCTAAAAATGAAGAAATTTTTGCCCTTGTTTCAATATCATCATCAAGCATATTCCTAAAAGTGATAAGTCCAAGATAAAATAAAATTGTTATTGCCATAGTTGTTAATCTTGGATCCCATGTCCAAAAAACACCCCAAGCAGGCTTTGCCCAAATTGAACCCATAATTAGTGCTATAATTCCAAATAACAAACCAAGTTTTACTGAAACGGATGACATTAAATCGTACTTTATATTTTTACTTTTCAAGTAATAAATAGAAAAAATTAGCGCTAAAAACAAAGATAACATCATAAGCCAAGCAGATGAAACATGATAATAAAAAATTTTTTGAATATTTCCAAGAATTAAACCTTTATCACCTGGCCAATTGACAGGTGGAGCATAAATGAAAATTAAATATAAATTTATTGGGATTAAAATAAAAACTAAAAATAATAAAACATTTATCATAAGCCTGCGGGCGGATTTGAACCGCCGACCTCTTCCTTACCAAGGAAGCGCTCTAACCACCTGAGCTACGCAGGCAGTTTGAAAATTTTAAAGTATGATGATTTTTTAAATTTGTATTGCTTTGTCCAATAATTTTAGACTTTAAAATTTCACAAATGCTTTTAATACTAATTAACCAAATCTTCTATGAGGATTTTGAAAATCCTTCATTCCCTCCATCTGGATGGACAAATACAGGAACAAGAAATGCTCTTTGGGTAAAAAGAACAAGTGGTACTGTTTTTGGAACTGCTTCTGCTGGTGTTGCAGTTGCTCAAACATCGTCAGATACAGGAACTGCTATTCTTCAAACACCAATTATAAATCTTCCATCAATAACTCCGAATGATACAATTATTTTCTCATTTTATTATAGACTTCCATCTGTTGGAGGTGGTTTTGATACAAGATTTAGATCAACAGATACTTTAAAAGTTCAAATTTCAAATGATGGTAGTAATTGGACAAGTTTAATTGTTTGGGATTCAACAAGTTTATTTACAGGAGCTGACAATCAATCAAAAAAAGTCCAATTTAATATATCCTCTTATCAAAATTCAAGCATTTACATTAGATGGATTTTTATAGATAGGACATCTTCAACAGATGCTTATAATTCATATTTCAATATAGATTCTGTTTTTATAGGACTTAAACAAGAACTTCCACAAGCTCCTTATATTCCAATAGATAGCATTCAAAAAACTGTTTATCAAGGAACTGATAGCTCAATTTTCTCAGGACAAAACATTAGAACAAGTGGAATAATTGTTGAAGTTGGTAAGTACAATTCAAAAGGATTTCATATTAAAATGAAAAATGGTGGTCCATATTCAGGAATATATGTTTATACAACTAATTTAGCGGGATTATCAAAAGGTGATTCAGTTATGGTAGAAGGAATTGTTAAAGAATACTATAAATATACGGAAATTGTGCCATCAAACATACAAATCATTAGTCATAATAATTATTTTAAAATAGATACCTTAACAACAGATTCAATTAGCTCATCAAATCCAAATAGCGCAGAAAAGTACGAAGGTGTTTATATATTTATAAAGAAAGCAATTGTAATAAATAATTCAAATTCTTATAGATATGAAATCAAAAATGGAAATTTAAGTGCTTATTTATCAAAATTCAATGTTCCAGCTTTAAATGTAAATGATATTGTTTCAGTTTGGGGAGTTTTGGTTTATGAGTATGGAGAATATAGAATTTACGCAGATAGTATTTATATTCATCAATTTCCATATAAAATTGATAAAATTATTTATGGTTATTATGATAGCTTAACCTTAAAATTTAAAAAAGTTATAAGCCCAAATTCAAATACTTATATAAAAGTTTCCATTTCAAATTTATTAAAAGATACAACAATTTTTGACATTGATAGTTTTAATTTTACAATCAAACTAAACTCACTTAACAGAGGACTTTACAATGCTAATATCTTAATGATTTACAACAACGATAGTGCTAACTTTTCATTCATTTTACCATATCCGAATGGTTTTAGCTGTTTATTAGTAAATGAATTTGATGACTATCCAACTAAGGATGAATTTATAGAAATTAAAAATTATTGTCCATATCCTGTAAATATAGGAGGATTATATGTAAAAAGCTATTCAGGAACAAACATTTATACAAGTGCTATTTTTGATAATATAACCTTAGAACCAAATGAAATTTTTGTTTTTATATATGATACATTTCAGAATAATATATGTCAAAGATATAACTTAAATAATTGTAAGGCTTTAAGTAAATGGACTTATATAAATTATCAACAACCTATGGTTATATCAACACCAGAAGGTTTTGCTATTGATTCTATTTGGTACGATTCGTATTGGGGAGGAAGAGATCCATATACAACAATAAGAGTTAATCCGAATGAAAAAGGCTGGACAAGAAGTGCATGGGGTCCATCATCTATTATAGGAGGAACACCAGGAAGAGATAATGACATTTATATAAGTGATGAGCAAGATATTGAAGTAAATAAAAAGGATTTAGCAAAAGGAGAAATTTTAAGCTTTGCCTTTAATTTAAAAGAAGAAACAAATAATGTTTATATTTATCTTTACGATGATGCTGGAAGGTACATAGATAGAATTTACTACGAAAAAAATTATATTACAAGGAAGGGTATTGTTTTTTACAATACATCTAAATTAAAGCCTGGAATTTACATTGTCGCTATTACAGTTGATGGAAAAACAAGAAATAAAATTGTTTTTAGGATAAGACCAAAATGAATATTCTTTGGGCTCCCTGGAGATTTAAATATGTGGCAAATGTTAATAATAAAGACGAATGTCCATTTTGTGAAAAACCAAAAGGTGAGCCATCTGTTGAAAATTTAGTTTTGTATAAATCAAAATTTTCATTCATTATATTAAATCTTTTTCCTTATAACACTGCTCATTTAATGATTGCTCCATATAAACATATATCTGAAATTTCAGCATTAACAAATGAAGAATGGTTAGATATAAAAAAACTTTTAGATTTATCAATTGATATAATTAAAGAAGTATATAAACCACAAGGATTTAACATAGGAATGAATATAGGCAGAATTGCAGGTGCAGGAATTGAAGAGCATATTCACATTCATATTGTTCCAAGATGGGCTGGTGATACAAACTTTATGCCTATTATTTCACAAACAAAAGTTATTCCTGAAAGTCTTGAAGATACATATAAAAAATTATTAGATTGTCTAAAAAAATATGAAAATCGTTTATAAAACAGAAATATCTTCCGCTCATAGGATATTAAATCATAAAGGGAAATGTAAAAATTTACATGGACATAATTATTTTATTATTGTTGAAATTGAAAGTGAAAATCTTGATGAAAATGGTTTTATAATGGACTTTTCAGAAATAAGGAAAATAATTAAAGAACTTGACCATAAAGTCATTTTACAAAGAAATGACCCCTTAATTGAAAAATTAAAAGATGAAAGTTTATTTATAATGGATGAGCCACCAAGTTGTGAGAACATATCCAAAATTATTGCTTTTAGAATCTCAAAAGAATTAAAAGAATTTAAGAGAATAAAAGTAAGAGTTTGGGAAAGTAAAAAAAGTTATGCAGAATATATAATTTAGGAATAATTAGACTTAACCAATTGTTTGAACCTCTACTAAATTTCTATAAAATTCACACCTTTGAAGAAGTTCCTCATGCTTACCAATATCTAAAATTCTACCATTTTTCATAACAATAATTTTATCAACGAATAATATCGTGCTTATTCTATGAGCTATAATAATAGCGGTTTTATCAAATAGAAAATTTTCAATAGCATTTATAATTTTCTCTTCACTTTGAGCATCTAAATTACTTGTAGGCTCATCAAGGAAAATAATTTCAGGATTTCTTAAAATAGCTCTTGCTATGGTTAATCTTTGCCTTTGACCACCTGATAAATTTGTTCCACCTTCTGAAAGCTTATAAAAATAACCATTTTCAAGACTTTCAATAAACTCATCTATATTTGCTAAATTACAAGCTTTTTTAACTTCTTCCAAACTTATATTTTTTGAAAATGTCAAGTTTTCATAAATAGTCCCCTCAAATAAGAATGGCTCTTGTGGAACAAAACTAATTTTACTTCTATAACTTTCAATATCATAATCCCATAAATCAATCCCATCTATTAAAACTTTTCCCAAACTTGGCTTTAATAAACCTGATAAAATCTCAATTAATGTTGTTTTACCTGCTCCTGAAAGTCCAACAATTCCAATTTTTTCTCCCTTCTCTATTGTAAAACTTATATTATCTAATATAATTTTATTTCCATAATAAAAAGAAACATTAACCAATTCAATTTTTTCTTTTAGTTTTTCAAATTTTATATTTCCTCCTCTTGGCTCATCAGGTAAATTTAAAAACTCTAAAATTCTATTATAAATTGAAACACCTCTTTGGATATGATTATTTGCTTTAAAAATTCGCTTAATTGGACTAATACTTGAAATAACCAAAAGTAAAAATACAATAAATTGATCACTTGTTAATTGAGATTTTAAAAAGACTAAATTTGAAACATAAACTAAAAACAAAATAATTGGTATTGAAACAATAAATTCAGAAAAGTTTGAAGAAAAACTACCAAGCGCTTCAAGCTTTAAAACTGCATTAAAGTAATTTTTTGAAAGTTTTTCAAATTTAGAAATTTCATTATTTCTACTTGAAAAAATTTTTATAACTTTTATTCCTCTAACTATTGAGCCTATATAAGAACCCATTTGTGAAATGTTTTGATTCAATTTATTCCATCTATAATTCATAGCTTTTGAAATTAAAAAAAGCATTAATCCCAAAGGAATAGCAATTAATATACCGAATAATAATAAATTCAAGGCAATAACTATTAAAATTGAAATATAAATTATTAGCTTTACTAATGAAAACAAAAATTCAAATATCCCTTCTGTTAATGAACCTTTAAGCAGTCTAATATCATTTGTAAATCTGCTAATAATTTCACCAGAACTATGTGTATTTATCCAATATGTTGGAAGTGATAAAAGTTTTGAAAACATTTTATTCCTTATTTCCATCATCATTTTTTCCTCAACTATCGTTGTTATAACATCCTTCAAAAACAAAACCAAAAATTTTATAAGAAATATAAAAAATGTTAAAATAGCTATTCTAATTATTGCTAAATGAGGCTCAACCTTAAAGAATAAATCATTTATTAAATTATCTAAAAATTTTAAGCTTTCAACATTAGAAAATAATTTTGGAGGTTCTTGACTATTTAAAATTACCCTTAAAGCAATTGGAAGTGAAGAGAATGAAATGCTTTCAACAAGAGAGCCAAGTGCAACCAAAAAAATTAAAAAAATTATGCTAACTTTCCTTGAAAAAACAAAACTTAAAAAGTTTTTCATTTTTGTTGTGAAATTTTAAAGGATTTAATTTAAAATATAGTG
>JAVVGK010000038.1:0-11583 GCA_032249175.1 Candidatus Hydrothermia bacterium
TATGCACAAATAATTGATTTTGAAGGAAAGTTTTATAGAAATGATATTGGAATTTGAAAAAACATTATTTCAAATCCTATCATATTCACCCCAAACTTCCCTCAAAGCATCCGATATTTCACCAAGTGTAGCCTTATTTTCAATTGCATTTAGTATGTAAGGCATTAAATTCTCATCTGTTTTTGCTTTTTCTTTCAAATCATTAAGTGCTTTTACATAACTTTTATTTCTTGAATTTTTATATTCCTTTAATCTATTTAAAATTTTTTCAATTGCTTCTTCTGAAAGCCTAAATATCTCTATTTTTTGATTCTCCTCTGTTCTGAAAACATTAACACCTATTATAAATCTCTCTTTATTTTCAATTTCCATTTGATATTTATATGAGCTTTCTGCTATTTCATTTTGAAAATATCCATTTTTTATACATTCAATAGCACCTCCCATTTTTTCAATTTTTTCAATATATTCAAAAACCTTTTCTTCTATTTCATCAGTTAGTTTTTCAATAAAATAACTTCCCGCAAGCGGATCAACAGTATCTGCAACACCTGATTCATAAGCTATAATTTGTTGTGTTCTTAAAGCAATTTTGGCAGATTTTTCGGTTGGTAAAGCAAGTGCTTCATCATAAGCATTAGTATGGAGACTTTGTGTTCCACCCAGAACAGCTGCTAATGCTTCAATTGTTGTTCTTATAATGTTATTTTCTGGCTCTTGTGCTGTTAGTGAAGAACCGGCAGTTTGAGTATGAAATCTAAGCTTCATAGAATTTTCATTTTTTGCTTTGAATTTATATTTCATAATTTTAGCCCATATCCTTCTTGCTGCCCTAAATTTAGCAATTTCTTCAAAGAAGTTTATATGTGCATTGAAAAAAAATGATAGTCTTGGGGCAAATTCATCAACATCAATACCTCTTTTTATTACCTCATTAATATAAGCAATAGCATCAGCAAAAGTAAATGCTAACTCCTGAACTGCATTCGCCCCTGCTTCCCTATAATGATAACCAGAAATTGATATTGGATTCCATTTTGGCATATATTTGGAGCAAAATTCTATAATGTCTCCAACAAGTCTAACAGACTGCT
Source organism: Candidatus Hydrothermia bacterium (assembly GCA_032249175.1). Classification (GTDB taxonomy): domain Bacteria; phylum Hydrothermota; class Hydrothermia; order LBFQ01; family DSFT01; genus DSFT01. The sequence goes on from JAVVGK010000038.1 coordinate 1,095, forward strand.
CAACTGGATAAATGTAATTTCCTCTTGCAGCAAATTCTTTTAATATATCATTTTGTGTCGTTCCTGACAAGTTTTTAATATCTAAATTTCTTTTTTTTGCTATAAATATATAAAATCCAAGAATTATACCAGCTGTTGCATTTATTGTAAATGATGTAGATACTTTATCAAGCTCAATGCCATTAAAAAGAATATCCATATCTAATGGATTTGATACAGAAACACCTGCTTTTCCTATTTCTCCTTCACTAAATGGATTATCAGGATCATAACCAAGTTGTGTAGGTAAGTCAAATGCTGTTGAAAGTCCAGTTTGTCCCTCGCTTATTAAAAATTTAAATCTTTCATTTGTTTCTTCAGCACTACCATAGCCTGCATATTGTCTCATAGTCCATAATTTTCCCCTATACATATTAGAATATATACCTCTTGTAAATGGAAATTCTCCTGGCTTTCCAAGCTTTTCATCCTCCTTAAAGTCTTTTAAATCTTCTTTCGTATATAGCTCCTTAATTTCAATACCTGATGTTGTTATAAATTTTCTTTTCATACTGATTTAAATTTTAAAGTGAAGTTTACTTTAATTATTCAAAAAAATCCCCAACATTTAACTCCAAATTTAAAATTTGTGATTTTACCAATCCTTTCTTTGCTTTTGAAATAATTTCAAAGCCATTTTCAGAATTTAAGTAAATTTCAAATGTTTTTGATTTTGGGTCTATTATCCAATACTCTTTAACTCCATATTTTTCATAAACTTCTTTCTTTTCTATTAGGTCATAATAAGCTGTTGATGGTGAAATTATTTCAATAACAATATCAGGTGTTCCTTCAATTCCCTTTTCACTAACTTTTGCTTTTGAATTTTTTAAAATAACTACAATATCAGGTTGATAAACATTCTCATTATCTAAATAGACATCAAAAGGTGCTATAAAAACCTTTCCATTTTTTCTCTTTTCTATATTTTCATACAAAATCAAAAAGACCTTTTTTTCAACTTCCTGATGATAATAACTAGGTGCTGGACTCATAATTAACGCTCCTTTTATAAGTTGATAAGGACTACCCTCAGGTAATTTTTCATAATCTTTAATTGTTAATTTTTTTTCTTTTAATTCTAGCATTTTTAAAATTTTAAAGCTTATTTTAAATTCTTGTTGCAATGCATTCACCCTTAAACTCTTCACTTTAAAATTTTCATTATGGAAAAAGAAGTTGAAAAAATTTTGGATTTTTACAAAAATAATATAATTTCATTATATCTTTATGGAAGCTATGCTGTTGGTGACCAAATTGAAGGAATTTCAGATTACAATTTCTTTTTAGTTCTTCAAAAGTACAATTTTAGTAAAGAATTGTTTTTAAAATTTCCTCCATTTATATTTACAAAAGATGAGCTTATTTCATCAACAGATACTTTTCCTATTGAATTGCTTGATATTAAAGAAAGGGGATTATTATTGTTTGGAAATGATATTTTAAGTGAAATTGAAATTAAAGAAAATGATTTAAGAAATCAAATTGAAAGGGAGCTAAAAGAAAAGCTTGTCAATTTCAGAAGAATTTTAAATGCCAATGACAGGCATATACCAACTTTTCTTTTTAGAATTTACAAATCCCTAACACCCATTTTAAGAGCAATTTTATATCTTAATAAGTTAAATAGACCTAAGAAACGAATTTATATTTATTATGAAATTTCAAAATTTTTTGATTTTGACTATCACTTGTTTTTAAAAATTGAGGAAACAATAAGAAATAATTCAATTGAAAATTTAAACGAATTTGTTTTTCAATTTTATGAATTTTTAGAAAGAATTTCTAAAAAGTATTGGTAATACAAATTTCCATTCTTTTCATAATCAAAATAATTATTTGAAAACTCAAAAGCTCTTTTTGAATAATCAAAAAATAAATTTTCATTTTCAAATAGCAAAATAATTTTCTCAATCATTTCATTTAAATTTTTAACCTTAAACCCAACCTTATATCTTTCAAGAATTGAATAATCATCGTTTAAACAAATAGGAACATTTCCTCTCATCATAGCTTGAATAATAACATTTGGTATCCCTTCACCTTCACTTTTACTTGTGCTTAGAATTATCCAAGTTTTTTCAAGAATTTTATTTATTTCTTCATTTTTAAGTTTTCCAAGGAATTTGAAATTTTCAATTTTTTCGTATCCTTCAATTAAATTTAAATCGCCATAACCAATCATTAAAAATTTATAATTTTTTAGCCTTTGGGCTATTTCAATGAAAAGTTGTGGATTTTTCCATTTTGTAATTTGACCAATCCAAACAACAATTTTTTCGCTTTTTTTTGGATAATTTTCTATCCTAAATTGAAGATTTGGAATAATAATAGCATCTCTTTTCCATATTTTTTTCGCTTCATTTCTTTGAAATTCATTTTGAACAATAATTAAATGTGAATTTCTTATTCCAATTTGGACAAGGAAATCTAATATCAGAAATGGAAAAAATAACAACATTTTTTTAAGAAAATTCCTTTTGCTATAAAAAAGTTTTGATATATGTTTAAATTTTCTTAAACCCTCTTGAGCATTTGAATTGAAAATGTAAGGTTTTTTTGTTAAAAATGCTAAGAACAATAAATAACTCCTACCTCTTGTATAAACTAAATCAAATTCTAAATTTTTAATAAAATTCAAAACTTGAAAAAAATTTAAAAAAACATTATTCCTTTCTTTAAGCAAATAAACTTCAAAATTATCATTTTCTTTAAAATTCCTTGGCTCTTTACTTAAAGAAACATAAATAATTTTAAATCCTTTTTGAGATAAAAATTTTGCTATCAAATAGCTTTGATAAATTGAGCCTGTTATATTAGCATATTCATCATTGTAGTAATTTTCAGAAAGAAATAATACCTTCATGTCTTAAAAGGATTTTTTTTATTTCAATTGAAGGTGTATAGCCTCCAATTCCTGATTTTGAAATTACTCTATGACAAGGAACAAAAATTGGAATTTCATTTAAGCTTAAAATTCTACCAACATATCTTGGAAACTTTGAAAAATCAGAATAATATAAAAATTTTCCAAATGGAATTTTTAGTGTTTTTTTTAGAATTGGATTTAATGAATTGTAATCTATAAATTCAAAAGGATACCAAATTTTTTTCTCAAAATAATCAATTAAAAATTTTTCAGCTTTTTCAAGGACTTCACATTTGCTTTCAATAAAGTGAAAATTTACATTTTCATAACTTAAAAAAACCAATCTCCTTAAATAATTTCCATTTGATAAAATTAAAACATTTCCAATTGGTAAATTATAAACAACTTTTCCTTTTATAAAACTCACTTAACTTTTCTTCACTTACATTTAGTTTTTGAATCAATTCAAAGTCAGACGGCTCAATTAAATAAGAGCCATCCTCAAAGAATACAATAGGTATTTTGTACTTTTTGGCTAATTTAACAACTAATTCTCTTGCTTTTTCATCCTTGCCGCTATCAACCCACTCGTAATCAATTTTTAAAAATTCTAATAATTTTAAAACCCTTACAGTATCAGGACACCAAAGTTCCCCAAATATCCATACTTTACTCAAAGATTTGGTAGTCATCCTTAATAATAGTTCCAATTTTTCTAACCTTACTTAAAAAATCATCTGCTTTTTTACTTCTCTTTTTAAATTCATCATATGTCCATCCAATTACTTCTATATGTGGAAATAATGAGCTTACTGAAAAGATATAAGCTTGTCTTTTTTCCATATTTGTTGAAAATTCCTCTGAGATTATAAGTAAATTAGCTTCTTCATCATCTATACCACTTTTGTATAAAACAGCTGTATATTTTTTTAATCTCAAAAGTTCCAAAAGTTTCTTCGCATCTTGTAAAGTTTCTTCAAAGGTAATTTTAATCATAGTGAAAATTTTAAAGCATAAATTATATTCGTTTTTACCTTGTCCAATAATTCTATAACCATTTATAATTAAGACTTTGGCTTAAAAATGCCTATTTGAATTTATTTAAATTCTCAATTATATAATTTAATTTTTCCTCAATTGTTAATTCTTCATTTTGTGCAATTTGTCTAACGGAGCCTGCAAGTGAATTATAAATGAATTTTAAATCTCCTTTTAAAATGTTTTTGTTTATACAAGCTTCTATTAGCGAATAGTAAATTTCATTTTCCTGATTTATCAATTTTCTTATTTCTTTGTTATTAAACGCTTTCGTGAATTTAGAAATAAACTTAAATAATTTTGGATTCTCTTTTGTAAATTCTAAATGAGTTTTTATAACTTCAATCAAACTCTCATAAGGTTTATCATAATCTAAATTAATAGTTTTCATTTTTGAAATCATTTTTTTCCAACCACTAATTAAAATTTCCTTTATTATGTCTTCTTTTGATTTAAAGTAATAATATATTGATGAACTTCCAAAACCCGATTTTTTTGCAATTTCTTCAATAGAAACATCAACAATACCTTTTTCTAAGCATAAATCTATAACTGCGTTTATAATTTCATTTTTTTTCCATTCCCTTTGTTTTTCCTTAATGCTCTTCATAGTTTAAATTGCCCCCAAAGGGGGCTAAAATTATTGTTGAAATTCAATAGTTAATATAATTCCACTATAATCTCCTTGAATTTCACCATCAATTGAGCAATAATTTCCAAAATTATAATCAATGCTTGCCTTTTTAATTTGATCAGTTCTATTAGTAAGAACAACTGCTCTTCTATTCTTTTGGCAAGGACTTGCTTTGCTTAAATCTTGATCTCTATTCCAATTGAACCAATATATTGGAGAATTATCGGAAGTATTTTCCCAAATTGATTTATTCTTTATAGAGCATTCTTTATCCTCTGGTTGTCTTTCACCAAAAGCAAATGTTCTTAAATACTTTTTATCTATTCCGCATGTCTGAACAAGATAATTATATACACTTTTAGCTCTTCTATCAGAAAGTGCTAAGTTATAAGCATCACTTCCTCTTTGATCTGCATGTCCTTCAATTCTTACAGAAAACTTATTTGTTTGACTTTGTACCTCCTTAATTAAATCACAAGCAATTTTTAATGTTGCATCTGCATCACTTCTAATATCTGATTTGTCAAAATCAAAATAAACCTTAAATATACCACTTCTTGCTATTGATAAATCTAAACTTGTATCACCAGGTTGAAGTTGAACAACTTTCGCATTTGGGACATATCCTTCTGAACCTGCCTTTATTGTATATGTTCCAGCAGGAACACTAATTTTAGCATTTCCATTTTCATCAGTTGTTGTTTTATATTCATTTCCTTTGTTATCTTTAAAGCTTACAATAGCATTTTTTACAGGATTACCTTTATCATCTGTAATTTTAATTGTAGCATTTGTCATTGTGTAATTTAATGAAATAGTTAGTGTTTCAGTTTTTGTTAATTGAATGTCTTGTTTATATTCTTCATAATCTTTCGCTGAAACTTTTATTGAGTACTTACCACTTCTTAAGTTATCAAATTGAACAATTTCACCTGTTTTTGTTTCTTTTTTATTATCAGGATAAGTTAGCTCAACATCAGCAGAAACGGGATTATTAGTTCTTCCATCTATGGTTCTAATAATGAGACTTTTTATAGGCTCAAGTGCAAGTGTAATTTCCTTATTTTGCGGGCTTATTCTTGTAGAGTCAACAAAGTAATTTTGGCTTTCACCAACAAGAGTAAATTCACCTTTTGATAAACCTATTTTAGCTTGACCTCCCTTAGCTATTTGTGTTTTTATAACTTTATCCTGCTTCTTTACAGTTAGATTAGCATCAATAGGTTGATTTGTTGCCTGATCAACTACTCTAACATTGTAAGTCACACCACATCCAACGAGGGCAAGTGTTAAAATTAGCTTTCTCATGTCTTAACCTCCTTTTTTAATTTATGAAATTCCCGTTATGGTTTCACCTCCATCTACATTTATAACATTTCCAGTCATCCAATATAAATCCTCTGAACTCAATATTGCTATTGCTTTTGCTACATCCTCTGGTGTTGTTAGTCTTTTAGATGGATTTCTATTTAAAGTTAATTCTATCATTTTATCACTTCCAGGAATTTTTCTTAATGCGGGTGTATCAGTAACACCAGCTCTAATAGCATTTACAGTTATTCCATAAGGAGCTAATTCTAATGCCAATTGTCTAACATGACTTTCAAGGACAGCTTTTGCTGCTGAAACTGCTCCATAAAATTTTGTAACTCTTAGACTTCCTTCACTTGTCATAGCAAATATTCTAGCACCTGGCATTTTAAATAGTTTTCTAAAAAAAATATCTTGTGTCCAATAAACAAGGGTATTTCCCATTAAATGTAAAGTCATCTCTAATTGTTTTTGATTTATTGAATCCTCAATACTTTCACCAATAAATGGTTTTAATGTTCCAAATGCTATGGAATGAACAAAAACTTTAATTTTTTCATTTGGATAATTTTTTTCAAATTCATCAAGAACTAATTTTCTATTCTTTTCATCACCAGCATTAACATTAAAAAACAAAGCAATAGAACCATTTTTTTCTATCTCTTCCTTTACCTTATAAGCATTTTCAATTGTGCTTTTTGTATCAAAATGAATACCAATTATATTATAACCCCTTCTTGAAAGTTCTATACTTATTGCTGCTCCAAATCCACTTGAAGAGCCAAGAATTAACGCCCAATTTTTCATATTGAAAATTTTAAAGGATAAAAAACATAATTTTTTGCCTTGTCTAGTAATTCTAAAACTATTTATTTTTCTATATTTTTCCCACCCACCCTATATTTAAGCCTTCGGCTTACTTTCTCCCCCTAAATGAACCCCCGATAAAATCAATAATCTCCTGAAATTTTTATAAGTTATTGATAATCAATCACTTAACATTATTTATTGTATAAAGCATAAGCTTTAAAATTTTGAGACTTGGAGAAATTCTCATATGCTTATGGAATAAACCATTTTGAATATGATGAAAATTTAGATAAAATCTTGAAATTATTTTGGAGGGATTATGAAAGATACAAAGAAAAAATAAAATTATTTGGAGATTATGTTTCAAGAGATGTTTATGAAATTACAGAATACATAGATAGAGTTTCAAGACCAATTCTAAGATATTATTCACCTATTGGAGAAAGAATTGATTATGTATGGGTAAATCCATTTTTGAAAATTGTTCTTGAAAAATTGAATGAATTTGAAATAAATTCAAGAACTTTTTTAGATGAAAGCTTATTTTATCATTATGTTCTTGGATATTTATTGGCAGATGCGGGATTATATTGTATTATAACTTTAACTCATCAAACTGCTATTATGCTTTATAAGTATTCTAATTTTGAAAGAATATATAAAAGAATGTTTGGAATAGAAAAGCCTTATGTTTATGGGGGAACTTGGCTAACTGAAATAAAAAGTGGAAGTGATTTAAGTTTAAATGAAACAATTGCCAAAAATAAGGGTGATATTTGGTTATTAAATGGTTTTAAGTACTTTACAAGTAATGTTGGAATTGCAGATTATGTATTAGTTAGTGCTAAATATGATGAAAGTAAAGGTGTTAAGGGTTTAGCTTTGTTTTTAGTCCCAAGGTATAATAGTGAAGGTAAATTAAATTATAAAATTGTAAGATTAAAAGAAAAAAGTGCTACAAATAGTGTTCCAACAGGGGAGGTTGAGCTTAATAATAGTGAAGCTTACTTAATTGGAGATTTAGAAAATGGTATATATTATATCCTTGAAATGCTTATGTATTCAAGACTTGACAATAGTATTGGAGCAATAGGATTAGCACTTAAAAGTTATATTGAAGCATGTGAATTTTCAAAAAGAAGAAAGGTTTTTAATGATTATTTAATAAACTTTCCCTTAATAAAAAGAGATTTGGAAGAAATTAGAAATAATATAAAGAAGGGATTAATTTTAACATTTAAAGCTATTTATGAGTTTGAAAAGGTTTGGAAAGAGAAGCCAAAATTTTCAAGAAATTATGATTACGCAAGATTTTTAACTCATATAGCAAAAAATAGAACAGCAGAGCTTTCAATAAAATCCACATTATTAGCAAGGGAGATATTTGGTGGTTTTGGTTTTTTAAATGAAAGTCCTATTGAAAGATTACATAGGGAAGCGCTTGTAACACCCATTTGGGAAGGTTCAAGTAATATTCAGGCTCTTGATATGCTTGAAGTTTTATTAAAGAAAAATATATTTGATTTATTTATGGAAGACTTTTCTAAAATTTCCAATCCTCAAAGGCTAAATGAGATTGAAAATTATTATAAAAACTTTTTAAAACTTAGTGATTATGAAAAACAATATTATGCCAAAGAGCTTTTAAATAAGTTTTCCGAATTTATTGAAAATGCTTATGAAAATAATTTACAAATATAATTTTTTCATAAATTGACCTTGCTTTATGCTCACTAATATCTTTTTCTTTAATAAGGGCTTTTCCATCTTTAAATAAAATAATTGAAGTTGAATTACATTTTATGTTAAGCATAATGGGATTTAAATTTAATTGGCAATTTTTAAAACTTTCCATAATTTTTTTAAAGTCTAATTCTATTGGATTTTTTATATAAACTTGTGCAGTATCATTTCCGCATAAAATTTCAATTCTATAATCAATTTCAAAATTTTGAAAATCACTTGAAGGTTTCATTTTAAAAATTTCACCATTTTTAATATATGTTCCAATTTCTAATTTTTCAATTATATCTTCTGAAATTTCAATTTCATCGTTAATTTCTATGTTTTTGTAAAGCTCAATTAGCTCATTTAGGATTGAAAATAAGCTATAATTTTTTGAAAATTTTCCTAATAAATAATTCTTTCCATTTACAAAAAGGAAGATTCCAACATCATCACTATTTTTTATTTTCTCAAAATCTTTAAATTTGCTAAAAATATCAAAATTTAAATTTTTTATCATTTTGGTTTTAATTGTGGGAAAGGAATAACATCTCTAATTGAGCTTTTATTTAATAAAATCATACATATTCTATCAATTCCAAAACCAATTCCACCTGTTGGAGGCATACCATATTCAAGAGCATTTAAAAAATCTTCATCTATTTCTTCTGGTAGCTCTTTATCATCAGATAAGTTTCTTAATTTTATTTGCTCTTCAAATCGTTTTCTTTGCTCTATTGGGTCATTTAATTCGCTAAAAGCATTAGCAATTTCAAATCCTGCTAAATAAATTTCAAATCTTTCAACTCTATCCTTGAATTTTCTATGAATTTTGGCAAGAGGTGAAATTTCAATTGGATGGTCTATTACAATTGTTGGCTCAATTAAATTTTTACCAATTATCTCATCAAATAACTTATCTATGATTTTCCATTTGTGTAATTTTTCAGTATTTTCAATAAATTTTTTTGCTTTTTCTCTTAAAGATTCTAAGTCTTCTTCAATAGGATTAAATCCAAGAGCATTTTTCAATTCTTCAATATATGAAATTCTCTTAAATGGTAGTTTAAATGAAATTTTTTTATCTCCATAAGTAATTTCATCACTATTGAATAAATTATGAACTAAAAAATGTAAATAATTTTCTGCCAATTCCATCATATCATAATAGTCCCAATATGCTGCATAAGCTTCCATAGCGATAAATTCAGGGTAATGAGTTCTATCTATTCCTTCATTTCTAAAATTCTTTGTGATTTCATAAACCTTTTCAAATCCCCCTACTATTAATCTTTTTAAATATAATTCATTTGCTATTCTTAAATATAGTTTCGTTTCAAGAGCATTTGAATATGTTTCAAATGGATTAGCATTAGCACCTCCATATATTGGCTGTAATGTTGGAGTATCAATTTCAATAAATCCATTATCTTCAAAAAATTTCCTTGTCAATTTAATAATTTGTGATTTTTTCTTAAATGTTTCAATAGCATTTCTATCTACAATTAAATGTAAATATCTTTCACGATATTGTGTTTCTATATCTTTCAATCCATGCCACTTGTCAGCAAGAGGTAATAAGCACTTTGATAACATCTTAAATTTTTTAACAAAAATTGTAATTTCTCCTGTATGTGTCTTAAATAAATGACCTTCAACACCTACAATATCTCCAATATCAAAAAATTTGTCAAAGGCTTTTGCGGTATTTTCTATATTAAAAGGATTCTCTGTTTCACCTGTTTTTATATAAATTTGAATATCATCAGTTTCATCTCTCAAATTAGCAAATAATGATTTACCCATTATTCTAACACTCATTAATCTTCCTGCAAATTTTATCGTTTTATCTTTTAGCTCCTCAAACTTTTCTTTTAGCTCTTTGGCACTATATTCTTTTTGAAATTTATATTCATATGGATCTATGCCTATGCTTCTCAATTCTTCAACTTTTTTAAGTCTAATGTGAAATTCTTCGGGCTTGTTGAACATAAATTATGAAAATTTTAAAGTTTTATTTTAAATATAGTTTAAAATTTCAAGCTTTTGGAAGCACTTATTAG
>JAVVGK010000039.1:0-11271 GCA_032249175.1 Candidatus Hydrothermia bacterium
ATCGTCAATTTATTTTTTTATTTTCACACTTGCCCACCATACAGAGCAATTGTGCTGTTTAAGGAATCTTTTAAAGTTAAAATTTTATATTTTCAAAAGCTCTATGTTTTAAATAATTTATATAGTTTTCAAAATCATCTTTTAAATTTTTTGGTAATAGTTCTTGAAATCTATTTAGATAATTTAGGGCAAAATTTACTGAATTTTCCATAGCTCCACTTGTAATAATTTTTTCCTTTAAATAATTAAAGTCATTCAAAAACATTAAAACATTATTGTCAAATTTATAAAGATAAATTAAAGGCAGTGTAATTTTGCCTTTTTTTATATCATCAAAGAAATCTTCACAATCATCAATTATTTGATAAGCTATTCCAAGAAGTTTCCCTAATTCTCTAAAATGAGCAACATCTTCATTTATAATAATAGCTGAACTTGAAAAGGCATATTCAAATAATGAAGCGGTTTTATTTGAAATAATTTCAATATAGTTTTCTTCTTTTAACTTCTCATCTATTGAAATTAATTCCTCTTTTAATTCACCTTTAACCATATTTTTTGAAGTTTTTATAAATTCATCAATAATTTGAAAATTTTGAAATTTATTAGCAAATTCAAGTGATTTGATGAAAACATAATCTCCACTCAAAACAGCGACAGAATTTCCATAAAATTTATTTAGTGTCGGATATTCTCTTCTAAATTCTTCATTATCAATAATATCATCGTGAATTAAGGATGAAGCATGTAATAACTCTATTGAAATTGCTATGTTTAATGACATTTCATTTAAAAAATTATAGTTTTTTAAAATAATCATAAAAGAAAGCGCCCTTAATCGTTTTCCTCTTGTAATAAAGTCAGGAATTAAAACCTTTTCCTCAAATACTTGTTTTATTTTATTTTCTAATAGTTTTAAATAGCTTTTATACTTTTCTTTTATTTCATTTAGGAAATTTTCACTCTTCTTCAAGTTCAGTTAGCTCTTTTAATTTGGAAAGTTCCTTATTTAATATATCACCAAGATTTACTCTTGCTGGTTCTTTCGTTTCTTTTAGCTTCTTCTTTAATTCTTCTTGTTTTTGTTTTTCAATTATTCTATAATACTGCCTTTCTGAAAGTAAAATTCTTTTTCTTTCAGGCTCAACTTTTAAGACTGCTAAATTCAATTCTTCACCAACATTATAAACTTCTTTTGGATTTCCTTTTCTTTGGAGATAACCTATTGGAACAAAACCTTCAATTCCATCATAAACATCCACAATAATTCCCTTATCAGTAATTTTTGAAATAGGTGCTTTTAAAATTGTATCTGGTTTTAATGTTTCTGAAATTTGTGGCCATGGATTTGGTGTTAAATCTTTTAAGCTTAATTCTATTATTCTTTGTTTTTTATCAATTTCTTTAACTAATGCTTTTATTCTTTGTCCTTTTCTTAAAAATTCAGAAGGAGATTTAATTTTTTTTGTCCAAGACATATTACTAACATGAATATAACCATATATTTCAGGTTCTATTTCAACAAAAGCACCATTTAAATTAAAATCTATAACCTTACCTTTTACTATTGAGCCAATTGGATATTTTTCCTCAATAATAGCCCATGGATCAGGTTGAGTTTGTTTCATACCAAGAGATATCCTTTCTCTTTCAACATCAACATTTAAAACTACTAATTCAACTTCTTGCCCAACACTTACCATTTCTGATGGATGGGAAGGTGGTTTGCCCCATCTCATCTCAGAAATATGAACAAGACCATCAATACCAGGCTCAAGCTCAACAAAAAATCCAAAATCAAGAATTTTCTTAACTTTACCTTTCACCCTACTTCCAATAGGATATTTTTGAGCAACAATTTGCCAAGGATGTGGTTGAAGTCGTTTTATTGAAAGTGTTATCTTTCTACTATCTTTATCAATATCAATAACTTGAACCTTAACTTTATCACCAACTTTATATAAATCCTCTATTCTATTAACCCTGTGCCATGAAATTTCTGAAATATGAACTAAACCTTCAATACCTCCAAGATTTACAAATAATCCAAATTCTGCTATATTACTGATTGTTCCTTCAAGAATATCTCCTACTTTAATTTCGTTAAGTTTTTGCCTAGCGAGTTCTTCTTCTTCCTCCAAAACTTCAAGTCTTGAAACTATTAGATTTTTCTTTTGTGGATTTAATTTTATAATTTTTACAGGGAGAACTTTTCCTACAAATGTATTGAAATTCCTTATTTTCTTTCTGTCAATTTGACTTCCAGGTAAAAATGCTTCAACACCAAAAACATCAACCATTAATCCACCTTTTACAACTCTTAAAACCTTAGCATAAATAGTTTCATTATTTTCATAAGCATTTTTTATTTTTTCCCAATTTAAAACGAAATCTGCTTTTTGCTTTGATAACTTTATTCCTTCTTTACTATCTACTTTTTCTATATAGACAGTTATTTCATCACCAACTTTATATTCATTAGCTTTCAGCTCTTCAATTTTCAGGATTCCTTCTGCCTTTCCTCCTATATCCACAAAAACCTCTTTTGGTGTGATTTTTATTATTTTACCCTTTACAACCTCACCTTCTTTTAGAGCCTCCTCTTTCACCTGTTTATTTATCAATTCTAAAAATTCACTATCATTCATTTCAATCATACCCTTCACCTCCGAAAGGTTTTTTTGAAGTTTGAAATTTTAAAGCATATTATATTATATTTGTGCTTCCATCTAAGGAAATAATGATATTGTCTATAAGTCTTGTCTTACCAAAGAATACTGCTAATGCTATTAAAACTTCTCCTTCAAGGATTTCTAAGGGTTTTAATTCTTTTGTATCTACAATTTGTATATATTGAATTTTAGAAAGTGGAGCATTTTCGGTTATGAATTTTTCCATTTCTGAAATGATTTTTTGGGATTTTCTTTCACCATCTTCTATTAATTTTTTGGCAAGCATTAAGGATTTATATAGAACACTTGCTTGTTTTCTTTCTTCATCATTTAAATAAACATTTCTTGAAGACATAGCAAGTCCATCATTTTCTCTAATTGTTTGACCTGGTATAATTTGAATATCTAAATTTAAATCTCTTACCATTCGTTTTATTATAAAATACTGCTGAGCATCTTTTAATCCAAATACTGCTAAATGAGGTTTTACTATATTAAAAAGTTTTAAAACTACTGTTGCTACACCTCTGAAATGCCCAGGTCTAAATTTACCACACAATTCTTGGTCTAAATTTTTAACTTCAACAAATGTTGAAAAATTTTCAGGATACATTTCTTTTTCATCAGGGACAAATACAATATCAACATTTTCTTTTTCACAGAGTTTTAAATCTCTTTCAAGGTCTCTTGGATATTCTTTGAAATCTTCATTCGGTCCAAATTGTAATGGATTAACAAATATTGAAACTACTAATATATGTGATTTTTTTCTCGCTATTCTAAATAATGATAAATGTCCTTCATGTAAATAACCCATTGTTGGAACAAATCCTATTGTTTTTCCTTCATTTCTATACTTTTCAGATAAGTCCATCATTTCACCTATTCTTCTAATCACTTTCATAGTTTGATAATTTTAAAGTGAAATAAATTAAGTTATGAAAAATTTTTAAATCTATTGATTTGATGGGAGATTAAAGGAGGGCGAAGTTTTAAACCGAAGGCTTATTAAATGCTTTGTCCAATAAATAATGTTAAGTGATTGATAATCAGCAAATTATCAAAATTTTAGGGAAATTATTTATTTTGCGGGGGAATTTAAGGGGGGCGAAGCCCCCCAAGGCATAAAAATGGGTATTTTAAAGCCGAAGGCTTATTTTTGGGTGGGCGGGCAAAATATAAAAAAATAAATAATTTCAGAATTATTGGACAAGACACCTATTAAATCAATTCTGCTTTGTCCAGTAAGTAATGTTAAGTCCTTGATAATCAATAAGTTATGAAAATTTTTGGAGAATATAGCTTTTATTGGGGGGTTTTGTTAGGGGGCTTTCGCCCCCTTGCCGAAAAATGGGCATTTTTAAGCCGTTAGACAAGGCAAATCAATTCTGCTTTAAAATTTAAAAACTTTTATGAGAACCTTTTATATTAAGACATTTGGTTGTCAGATGAATGAGCTTGATAGTGAGCTTATAAGACAAAAATTATTAAGTGAAGGATATATTGAAGTTGAAAATGAAAAAAATGCTGAAATCATTTTAATAAATACTTGCTCTGTTAGGAAAAAGGCGGAAGAAAAAGCTATTCATTATTCAAGAGAAATGAAAAACAAAAAGAAAACTATTGTAATGCTTGGTTGTTTAGCACAACATAAAGGAGAAGAATTATTAAAAATCGCCAAAGCTGATATTGTAATTGGAACAAAAAGCTATGAAAAAATTATTGATATTTTATTAGATTTTGAAAGAAAGCAAACAAAAAGAGCAATATGTGAAGATTTAGGGATATTTCAACTTAAAAGTAGGAAAGTTAAAGAAGGTGAGTTTTCAGCTTATGTAAATATTCAGCATGGATGTGATAATTTTTGCACTTTCTGTGTTGTTCCTTATACAAGAGGAAGAGAAGTTTCAAGAAAAGCAACTGATATATTAGAGGAAATAAAACAACTTGAAGAACAAGGAATTGTTGAAATTATATTACTTGGTCAGAATGTAGATTCCTATTTTGATGGAAAATATGACTTTTCAGATTTATTAAAGCTAATTGAAGATGAAACAAAATATATAAGAAGAATAAAATTTACAAGTCCAAATCCAAGAGATATGACTATGAAGGTAATTAAAACGATTGCTCAATCTGAAAAAATTGTTAGATGGATTCACTTACCACTTCAAGCAGGTTCTAATAGAATTCTCAAAAAAATGAATAGAGGATATACAAAAGAAGAATACATTTATCAAGCTTTAACAATAAGAGATATTATTAAAGATGTTAGCATTACAACGGACATTATAGTAGGATTTCCATCTGAAACGGAAGAAGATTTTGAAGAAACATTAGAAGTAGTAAGAATACTAAAATATGATGGTGCTTATATGTTTAAATATTCACCAAGAGAAGGAACACCTGCAAGTTTGTTTAAAGAACAAATTGATAATGAAACAAAAGGCAGAAGATTAAGAAAACTTATAGATGAAGTTAATAAAGCCATTTCTGAAAGAAGAAAACTAATGATTAACAAAGAATATGAAGTTTTAGTTGAAGGTTATAGCTCAAAAGATTTAGGTTATAGCTTAGGTAAAACATTTAACAATATATCAGTTCTAATTAAAGGATTTTTCAAGCCTGGAACATTTTTAAGAGGAATAGTTAAGGAGATAAAAGGGCATACACCAATTCTTGAAATTGGAAATTGAAGTCCATCGTTGAAGTCTTATTAAAAAGAAAAATGGTTTATAAAGTTCTAAAAGCAATTTATGAGCTTAATAATGAAGGCAAAATGTCAGTAGGTGTTAGACAACTTGGAGAAAAACTTGGATATAGAAATTTGATTTCAAAAATTTTAAAATATCTTCAAAATGAGGGACTAATTGAAATAGTAAGTGAGAGGGTTAATAGCAAGAGAAAACCAAGAAAAGTTGCCTATTTAACTAAAAAGGGTGAAATTTTATTAAAAGAGGTTAAAAAAAGAAAAATTTTTATTATAAAGCAAAAGTTAAAAAATATCAAAAAGGAAATTGATTATTTGTAGATTATTGAGTTAATTTTTTAAAATCTTGGTCTTTACCAAAAACTAAAATTCTAACTACCTTACAACTAAAACTGAGCAGTGGGCATTATCTACGACTTTATCAACAGTTGCTCCAAGTATCCTTTTTAAATAAGAATGTTTTTTCGTTCCAAGAACAATTAAGTCAATGTTTAAGGTTTCTGCTACTTTTATTATAATATCAGAAGGTTTTCCAAATTCCAATAAAATTTCATAATCCAAATTTTTTAATTTCATTTTTTCCTCTGCTTTTTGTAGGATTTTAGAATAGAATTTTTTGGCTTGGGTTTTCGCTTCTTCAACCTCATCAATTGTTTGTATGTATTCTGGTATTCTTCCTACGGTTAGAACATAAATTTTTGATTGAAACTTTTGAGCTAATTCAATAGCCTTTTCAAAAGCGTTTTCTGAACTTTCCGAGCCATCATAACCTACAAGGATTTTCCTAAACATATTTCACCTCCTTATTTTAAATCTTCTTAAAGCTTTTTCATGTTTATATATAGGCTTAAAGAAACTATTAGCAATCATTGTTGGAATAATAGCTGTTAAAATTACACTTACAACTAAAATTGAATATTGCTCTTTATTTATAATACCATTTTGCAATCCAAAAAGTGCTGAAATTGTTCCAAATGTTAAACCTGTACTCATCATTAAAGTAGTATAAGCATTTATTCTTGGTGTAAATCTAAACAAATAACCAAGAGGGAAAATGCCTAAGAATTTAGCAATAACTTTTGATAATGAAAATGTAATTACAAGAATTATTGAAGAAATAACAATTTTTAAATCAACTAAACTACCTGCCTTTAAAAAGTAAAATGGTGTTAAAATTGAAATTGTTGTTGCCCTCATTCTCCTTACTAATTCTTTGTTTTTCATAAACTGATTTGCCAAAACTGCCCCTATTATATAAGCAGGCAAAACTGCTTCTAAATGTCCCTTTACTGCTAAAAGCCCGAGTAATGAAACGATAAAAAAGATAAATTTTACTTCTGGCTCTGATGGGTGATTTTTAACCCATTTGAAAAAAGCACTTGAAATAAATGGAGTAATAGCTATTAAAATAATCATAAGAATTGAAGATATATAGAACCATAAATTAAATTTCGTAAAAATAAGACCTAATGCTATGACTGTTCCTAAATCATTTACAAAACATGCAGCAAGAATAACTTTACCAAGATTTGTTTCGTTTAAACCACTTTCAATCATTACTGCATAAACAACAGCAACCGAAGTTGTAGATAATGCTATACCTGATATTAAAGCTTGCTTTAAATTCCAATTTAATAAAAAATAAGATATAAGTGAAACTAAAATAAATGGAGCAAGAAAACCCATAAAACCTATGAAAATAGACTCTTTCCAATATCTTCTTACAACTTCACTTTCAAGCTCAGCACCTGCTAAGAATGTCAATATAACAGCTCCAAAAGTTGCTAAAAAGCTTACCCAATCTGTAATTGGAGGTTTTATAGTATTTCCAGCAATAATTCCAACTATAAGCTCAATAAGAGAAGCTGAGATATTAGTAATAAAAGCGCTTACACTTGAAATAAATGCAAGTGCTAACCATACGAAAATTTCCCACCAGAGTCTTTCCATAATTAGGCGTCATCATCCCACTTCTGGTGGGCGGTTAAGGGGAGACGCCATTCCCCAAGATTGAAAATTTTAAAGTATGAGCAATTTATATTTTCCCCACCCTAAAAATAAGCCTTCCGCTTAAAACTTCGCCCCCCTAATAGTCCCCCCATAAAATCAATAGTTTTAGAAAATTTTTCATAACTTACTGATTATCAAGAACTTAACACTATTTATTGAACAAAGCATTATTTTACTACCCAGTCCAGTAATAAGGCTAAAACTTCAAAAGACCCGAATTTTTGCCTTATTCTATCTGCCTTCCACCCGAAAAAAAACTTTCAGCTTATGAACTTCACCCTTAATTCCAAACTTTTCTTGACTTATGATAGCCATAAAATATGTATATTAAAATTCCTATTGCAAGCCAAACGAAAAATCTTATCCAAGTTAATGGTGGAAGACCAGAGGTTATAAAAATTATTAAAGCTAAATTTATAGGGATTAATATCCAAGGAAGAGGAACTCTATATGTGCCACCAGGTTCATTTTTTATTCTTAAATATAAAACTGAAAGACCAACCACAAAATAAGCAAATAATGTTCCGACATTTACAAGCTCCGCAAGCTCAGTTAATGGAATAAAACCAGCTAAAATACTAAGTAAAATCGCTCCTGCTATTGTTGAAACATAAGGTGTTTTAAACTTTGGATGGACTTTTGAAAATGCACTAAAAAGCAATCCATCCCTTGCTAATGCATAAGCAATCCTTGTAAATCCAAGCCCCATTGTAATCATAACACTTGTAATTGTTATTATAGCACCAATAGCTATAATATTTCCAACAAGAATTTGACCATGCATGTACATAGCTTTGGCAAGTGGATCTGAAACATTTAACTCCTTATAAGGGACAATTGCTGTCAATGTAAAGCTAACACTAATATATAAAAATGTGCTAATTATAAGTGATAACAAAACACCAAGGGGAACAGTTTTCCTTGGATCTTTCGCTTCTTCTGCAACCGTTGAAACAGCATCAAATCCAAGATAAGCAAAAATAATAATACTCGCAGCTCTTAAAATACCAAACCATCCATAAGCATCCTCACCCTTAAAATTCTTTGAAGGCTCAGGTATAAAAGGATTAAGATTATTCAAATCAATACCAACTATTAATAAACCTACCGCTAAAAATAAACCAAGTGTAAATAATTTAATAAAGACAATAAATAAATTGACACTTGAACTTTCCTTTATTCCAATAAATAACAAAATAAAAACAGCAATAACTACAAGAAATGCTATTAAATCAAAATGTAAGTTTAAAAATATAGGAGCCTTACCACTAATAATATCAGGAAAATGAATATTAACACTTTTTTCTAATAATGCTCTAAAATATCCAGACCAACCACTTGCTACTGCTGCTACCGAAACTCCATATTCAAGTAATAAATTCCAACCAACAAGCCAAGCCAAAAATTCCCCAAATGAAGTATAAGTATAACTATAAGCACTACCAGTAATTGGATATCTTGAACTCAATTCGGCATAAACAAGAGCGCTAACAAGAACAGTTAATCCCGCAAGGATAAACGATAAAACAATAGCAGGACCAGCATAATTAGCAGCAACTTGCCCTGTAATTACGAAAATTCCAGCACCTATAATAGCACCTATACCTATCCCTGTAAGGTCAAGAACACCAAGTTTCCTTACAAACTGCGTCTTTTCAGGGTCATATGTTTTCTTCCTAAAAATATCCCTTAGAAGCTCTTTCATATTTTCCTCCTTTCAGTAAAGTTGTGAGCTTAAAAATTTTATAGCTCCAATTAAACTTGGACTTGGTTTATTAAAAGAATTCTCATCAACAATAATAATTTTATTATTTTTTACAGCATTTATATTTTGCCAAAACTTACGATTTTTTATATCACTAATTTTAACATTTGAATGGGCAATTATTATAATATCAGGATTTCTTTTAATTACCTCTTCCTCACTAACGATAAAATATCCATCTCTATCATCAAATATATTTTTTAAATTTAAAATTCTTAAAACGTCATTTATAAATGTCTTGTTTCCTGCTGTCCATAAAGGATTATCCCATATTTCATAAAAAACTTTATTATTTTCAAGATTTTTAGAATTATTTTTTATCTCACTTAAAACACTTTTTAAACTATCAACTAAAAATAACGCTCTTTTCTCTTTATTTAAAATTTTCCCAATTTTTATAATATCTTTAAAAATATCATCAATACTTTGTGGGCTAATGATTAAGGTATTAATGTTAAGTTTTGAAATTTCCTCAAGAATTTTTTTTTGTAAAGGCAAAGTCAAAATAACTAAACTTGGTTTCAATTTTATTATTTTTTCATAGTCTGGATTTAGCATATCTCCAACTTTAAATTTATTATAATTATCCTGATTAGTTATTCCAACTAAAAAACTATCAGCATTCAAGAGATAAATTATTTCCGTTGCTGATGGAACTAATGAAACAATTCTTAAATTTTCAGTTTTATTATAATTATAACATCCAAAGAAAAACAAAATAAAAAATAACCTACTTAACATAAATTCTTACTTTCCTTAAAACAACACCACCAAAAACACCAACCGCATTATCTATATTACATTTACCAATACTAAGATATTGATAAAGTGGCTCATTTATTGCCATAATAGCAATAGTCCATAATCCACTATCAGGAAAAAAGTAAGGATATTTAAGAATATCTGAAAATGTATCGTTTGAAAGATATGGAATTTCAAATTTTCTTGTGCTATCTCTTGATTTTTTATAAACATTAATTTTATAAATGTAAGCATTTGAGCTTTTTGTCCAAATAACAAGTTTATTAGACGGAATTGTAATGGTTTCATCATTGGCAGGTTGAATTATTTGGAAATCACCGGGAATATAGGTTTTTGAAAATAGTGTTTCACTCGTTGGTGTTATAATTTTCAAATAAAAACTATCGTTAGGATTTGGATTAAAAACATTATAATAGTAATTTATGGTATCTATTAGTTTTGGATAATTAAATTGATAATTTACATTATTGTTATATACGAAAATTTTAGCACCTTCAAGCCCATAATGATGTTCCTCATAAGGCTTATAAGTTTTATCAAAAAATACATATTGAGTATCATTACCACTTACTAAATTAGCTATAACATTATAATTTGGAACACTTGGATTTGAATTATCAAGTTTTAAGCATGATACTAAAAGAAAAAACAGAAAAAATTTTTTCACTTGAGGTCAATTTTGAACCTCTTTGAAAGTGTGTTTTTTAGAGTTTCATAATCAGGTGGTGCTCCACTTATTCCAGCAGTATCACTTTTTGTAAATATAATAAATGTTGGTGTTCCACTTACACCAATTTTATAGCCATATTCTAAATCTTCTTTTACTATTTTCTCTCCATCACAATTTTGAATATCAGGTTTGGCATCTTTACCATTTATTAACTCTTCTTTTGTTTTAAAATAGTCTTTTGAGCAAGCTAAAATTATTGCTTTTCTTTTAGCATCTGGATGTATATCTAATGGAAACCATCTTATATAAACAGCAACTTTATCTTTATTGTTTTCATATAATTGCTTTACAAGTGGCATACTTCTTCTACAAAATGGACAATCAGGGTCATCAAAAATTACTATTTTTAGTTCAGCTTTTTCAGTTCCAAGAATGGGTTTCTTGTTTTCTATGATTTTTGATAAGATATTATTTGTATCACCCTTTTGAGCTATAAGAAAAAAAATTAACATAACGCCCCAGGCAGGACTCGAACCTGCAGCCTACGGGTTAACAGCCCGCCGCTCTACCCATTGAGCTACTGGGGCAGTCTGATAATTTTAAAGGATAAAAATTTGTTTTGTCAAAATTTTCTTTCCATTTAAATTTTAAAGCGTGAAAGGAGAATTTTCTTTCCTTCAAT
>JAVVGK010000040.1:0-10992 GCA_032249175.1 Candidatus Hydrothermia bacterium
GGAACTATTTATTTTTCTATATTTTCCCCACCCACCCTATAAATAAGCCTTCGGCTTAAAAACACCCATTTTTATGCCTTGGGGGGCTTCGCCCCCCTTAAATCCCCCCCAAAAATCTATAATTTTCTAAAATTTTCACAAGTTATTGATTATCAAGTACTTAATTCTATTTATTGGACAAATTAGCAACATTAAATTAACACCTTTAAACTTTCAAGCTTGAAATTATTATTAGGAAAACCTGTTGCTCAAAAAATATATCAAAGAATTAAGCCAAAACCTATTAAAATAGCTATAATTATTTTAACAAATGATTTATCAGCAATTTCCTATTTAAATAGCAAAATAAAGAAATTTTCTGAATTTCAAATAACCGCAGAAATTATAAGACTTGATGAAAATATAGCTGAAAATCAATTACTAAATAAAATTGATGAAATTAATGAAAGAAAGGATATTAGAGGTATTTTTATTGAAATGCCACTTCCAAAACAAATAAATCTATTAAATATCCTTTCAAAAATCTCTCCAAATAAAGATATTGAAGGATTGAATCCATTAAATTTAGGGAAAATTTTATATGGTGATGAATTTATTGTTCCAAGTACAGCAAAAGCAGTTATTGAATTATTGGATTATTATGAAATTCCAATAGAAGGTAAAAATGTTGTAGTAATTGGAAGAAGCATTATTGTAGGAAAACCTTTATCTTTATTGCTATTAAATAGAAATGCTACAATTACAATATGCCACTCAAAAACGAAAAATTTAAAAGAAATTACTAAAAATGCAGAGATTTTAATATGTGCTATTGGAAAAGCAAATTACATAGATAGAAGTTTCATAAAAGAAAATTCAATTGTTATTGATATTGGGACAAACTATGTAAATGGTAAGCTCTTTGGAGATGTTCATTTTGAAGATGTTAAAGATGTTGTTAGTGCGATAACACCTGTTCCTGGCGGAATTGGACCTATTACAACTGCAATTACAATTGAGAATTGTCTAAAATTATGTTCGTTAGATTAGAATTTTCATTTAAAGATCAATTAGAAATTCCAATTAATTATAACTACTATTTACAATCTGCTATTTATAAGAATTTAGATAAAAATTTTTCAGATTTTTTACATAATATCGGCTTTGAACATGGCAAAAGAAAATTTAAGCTTTTTACATTTTCAAGAATTTTTTCAAAATTTTCTATATATGATAAAAAAATTGTTTTTGAAAGCCCTATTCATTTCTACTTTGCTTCGATTATTGATGAAGTTGTAATATCGCTAATATCAAACATATTAAATAAGGGCTATATTAGAATTTTCAAAAGAAAAATTAAATTTAAGGGTTATAAAATTTTGAAATTTGATTTAAATAAAGAAATTTTTAAGACATTATCACCCATAACAATTTACAGAACAATAGATAAAAAATTTGTTTATTTTAGTCCCAACGATAAGCTATTTAGCAATCTTATTTTTGAAAATTTAAAGAAGAAATATAAGCTTATTTATGGTTTTGATTATGAAGGTGAATTTCATTTTGAATTTTTGAATTATAAAAAGGAAGTTTTAGAATATAAGGGAAATTATATAGTTGCTTATAGTGGAATTTTGAAAATTATCTGCTCAAATGAAATGAAGAATGTTATTTTAAATTGTGGATTGGGTAGTAAAAATAGCCTTGGTTTGGGGATGGTAATTCCAAGCAAAACTTTAAACTTTTAAATTTATGAATAAATTAAAAGATATTTTTCCTTATCTTTATAAACTTGAAAATCCACAAAATTGCTCCGCTATTGTAAGGACAGCGGATGCAGTAGGAATTGAAAAAATTTATATAACTGAGGAAAAACCATTCGTAATAAATGAAAAAATTTCAAAAGGTTCTCATCAGTGGGTAGAAATTGAAATTATCAAAAATCCATTTGAATTTATAGAAAATATGAAGAAAAAAAATTTTAAAATTATTTCTACAAGTTTAAATGAAAAATCAATTGATTACAGACTATATGATTACAATCAAAAAACAATAATTATTTTTGGAAATGAAAGTAATGGTATAGATAAAGAAATTTTAGAAATATCAGATTATTTAATCAAAATTCCTCAATATGGTAAAGTTCAAAGTTTAAATGTTTCTGTTGCTTTTGGAATTATTTTTTATTGGATAGATTATGTGAAAAGGGGGGTAAAAAAATGAGAGTTGGTTTTGTAGGTCTTGGAAATCTTGGAAGGGCTATTGTTGATAGGATGATAAGTCAAGGTTTAGAATTATATGTATATAATAGAACTATTGAAAAGGCAAAAAATTACAACTATTATGAAAATCCAAATCAGCTTTTTAAGAATTCAGATGTTATTTTCATTATTATAAGGGATTCTAATGCTGTTGAAGAATTGCTATTTAGGGAAATTGATAAGGAAAACTTAAAGAATAAAATTATTATTGATATGACAACAAATAGTTATCAATTTGTAATATATGCTTATAACAAAATAAAAAATTTAAATGGTTATTATTTTGAAGCTCCTTTACTTGGCTCTGTTCCTGCAGCACAAAGTGGAAATTTAGTAATGTTAATTTATGGAGATATTGATAAATTTAAAAAAATAGAGGACATAATTAAAACTTTTACAAGAAAAATTTTTTATTTTGATGAATTAGGAAAGCCAACAAAAATTAAATTATTAAATAATTTTGCACTTGCGGGAATATCTCATTCTATAATTGAAACGATTACAATAGCTCAAAAACTTTCAATTGAAAAAGAAGTAATTTTAGATATTCTTTTAAATGGTGCAGGTAGAAGTTATTTTTTAGAAATTAAGAAAGATAAGATATTAAATGAAAACTTCCAACCTCAGTTTTCTATAGAATTGCTTCATAAAGATTTAAATT
The DNA here is from genome assembly GCA_032249175.1 of Candidatus Hydrothermia bacterium. GTDB lineage: Bacteria > Hydrothermota > Hydrothermia > LBFQ01 > DSFT01 > DSFT01. The sequence goes on from JAVVGK010000040.1 coordinate 2,902, forward strand.
ATTTCTTTGAACTAATAAATCAATTCCATATTTATTCTCATATATTAGAGCCAATAAATAAGATATTAAAAAGGGCAATAAATTTAGGTTATGGGAATTTAGATATTAGTGCTATTTATTTAGTTTTAAAAGAAAAAATTTTCAACGATGAGAGATTTATAGAAGGGATAAAATTATTTCAAGAAGGGAAATTTTTTGAAGCACATGAAGTTTTAGAAGAGCTTTGGAGAGAAATTCCAAAAGAAAATAAATATCGCAATTTTATTAAAGCATTAATCCAAATTTCAGCAGGTTATTATAAATACATTATTCAAAAAAATAAAGATGGTGCTATTAACATTTTCAATAACGCAAAGAATTATTTATTAGAATATCAAGATGAAAAAACGATTTTTAATGTTAAGGAGCTTGTAAGGAATATAGAATTTTTAATAGAGCTTATAAAGGAAGGTAAAGATATTTCATCATTTAAAGTTATTTAGGAACAATTTAGTAAAAGTTTCGTCAATTTCTTTTCTTAACGCTTCTCCTGCTTCCTCAAAAACATCAAGCAATTCATTATATATATCACCACCACCTACGAAATTCCAAAACTCTTCACCTATTAGTATTTCACCTCTTTCTAAATCATAAAGACCTCTTAATGTCCATCTATCATAAGGCTTTGGATGATATGGATTATAGGGGATTGCTAGACGAGTCATTACATTTGCGTTTTTATCAATGCTCAATCTTAGAGCTGTCCAAATAAGGAGTTTTCTTTTTAATGCTGAAAATTCTTTTTTGTTGGGTTTAGCGCTTGTAATGTCAAAATAATTTTCTTGTCCATTTATGATTACAAAAAGATCTACAATAGAATCCGGATGCTCTTTTGGTTTCCCATCTTTAATGCTTTTTCTTATCATTTTAATCTCTAAAATTTTATTCACTTTTTTAATTTTTCTTGCTCTTAATTTAGTATGTATATCGTCTATAATCTTTTGAGTTTCTTCATCAATTTCACCTAACAGTTTATATTGTCTTTCAACATCGTAACCGGCACCTTTTGCTAAAATAACTGCCACTTGCTCCCATATAGAAATACCAAAGGTTGTATTTATAGATTGTATAAAGGAAAACATGGCATATCTATCCTTTCCAAGAAGTCTGTGATGAAATGGCATATGTTCAGTTTCAGGCTTATAATTTCTTAATTTTTCTCTCACAGTTTCTATAAGCAAGGTCTTTATTTCCTCTCTTATTTCTTTCTTCATTCCTCTTTTTCAAAATAAAAAATTGATTCAAAGAAGTACTTTCCACTTCTTTCTGTTTTCATAAGAACAGGTCTATTAAAGACATCTATGAGTCTAAAATTACAAATTTTTCCTATTTCGGGGTAAAGACCAAATTTATCATTAACGACAACAAAAATTTTCGCCCCCTTAATTAAATATCTTGAAATATTCTTAAAAACCGTTACAATGTCTTTAACATATTCTTCTCTTGCTAGTTTTCCTTGTCCTTTTTTTGCTGAGCCTATTTCTAAATCATCTAACCTTGGAAAATTAAATAATTCATAAGCGTATATATGTTGTTCATGATAATCTATTAGTCCTAAATATGGTGGGGATGTGAAAATACCATCTGCTTTTATACTTTCAGGTAATTGAATTGTTCTAGCGTCACCTTGAAAGATTTGTATAGAGGCGGATGTTCTAATTTTGTCAAATTCTTTCAAACGTTTTATTGTATCAAAACTATATCTTCTTATAAATTTTAAAGCTTCATTTGTAGGTTCACAATATCTCTTGTGCTTCTTACACCAATATGCTTCTCTTATTGGCTCCTTTGGTCGTGCTAAATCGTAATGCGGAACTAATCTTGCTGATCTAGCTGAGCGAGAGAGAATAACCATAAGAACATCTTGGTTTTTGTATTCTGGTATTATGCTTTTGTAAAATAGAATTTCTTTCAAAGCTCTATCTGAGAACCATTTTCTTAAATACTCACTATCAGTTGTTAAATCTATTTTTTCTATATCAAATAATGTTCTTTTTGTTAAAAATTTACTAAAAGATTCAAGTCTTTTAAGAGCGTCCTTTACTTCATATTCAACTTCCTTTAAATCATATTTCTTTGTTTTAACTTTTTGGATTAGGACATTAAAGTAAGATATTTCTATTCCTATTGAGTTAATGCCCAGAACATTTGCTTCAACTAATGTTGTTCCTGAACCAGAAAATGGGTCTATAATTGTGTCCCCCTTTTTAAAAAACTTTTTTAAAAAGACCTCAACAAGTTGAGGCACAAATTTACCAAGGTAAGGATGTAGCCTATGGACATGTTTTGTTCTTTGGTACTCAGGCACGTTTAAAAATGTTAAATCATCTCCTAAAATTTCCAAGTTTCTCACAAAATCTACATTTTTAAAGAGAATGTCAAAATTTATTTTATATACTTTCGCCTTTTCTTTAACTTTTTCAAGCATAAGTATTAAATTTTAAAGCCGAAGTCAAAGTTTTTTATGCCTTGTCCAATAATTCTGGAATTATTTATTTTATTATATTTTCCCACCCACCCTAAAAATAAGCCTACGGCTTAAAAATGCCCATTTTTCGGCAGGGGGCTTCGCCCCCTTAAATGAACCCCAGATAAAATCAATAATTTCCTAAAATTTTCATAGGTTATTGATTATCAATCACTTAAAACTATTTAATAGACAAAGCAGAAAAATTATCCTCTTCTTATAACCCTCCTTTAATTATTGTCTCAATTGTATAATCATTTTCTATACCTTCTCCTTGATAGTATATGCTCTTGTGTATATTTAAATCAAAGAACACATTAAAGACTTTAAAACCAAAAGCAATTCCAAGTGAAATTTCATTAGAATTTAAGGCTTTTTGATATAAGTAATTTACAATTGGACCTATTTGTAATTTTTCAAAAGCATAAGATGAACCTAAAATGAGCCTTGATTTATCTGATTGAATATGGTCATCTTTTAAAGCCTTTGAATAGATAGCTTCTGAAAAATTTATAAATTTATTATACAAAAAGCTATATCCAATTCCAAAGCTTAAATAACTAACAATATCTTGATTATTTCCGTTTAGCTTATAAAAACCAATAGGAGTTTTGAATGATGAAAATAAAGATAAAATTCTTTTGGATTTTGAAAATTTTTCATATATTGGATAGATTTTCATGCCAATATCAACACCATATAAACTTGAAATTCTATCTTCCATATCCATTTTTTGAGAAAATGAATAAATATAAGCAGTTGATATAAATAAGGAAAATCTTGAAAAATTCCTTGAAATGAATACATTTAGAGAATTCCCATTTAATTTTCCTTCATTACTATTACCATAAGAATAAGTCCAATTTGTAAAAATTTCATAGGTTTTAAATAGTGTAGAGCTTGTTCCTATTGGCACATTTAAAGCACCAGCACAGGCAGGACAATGTAAAATTACATTCAAAAGCATAATTTCACCTCCTTTTTATTCTACGATAATTTTACTCATCATATTTTGATGACCTAATCCGCAGTATTCATGACAATAAATTTTATACTCACCAGGATTATCAAATTTGGCTCTATAATACGTAATAGCACCAGGAATGACCATTAAATTTACATTTGTCCCTTCAATGTGAAATCCATGTGTTACATCAGGACTTGTAATGTAAATGTCTAAAATTGAGCCTTTTGGAATTCTCAATTCCATAGGGAAAAAGCTAAATTGCCTTGCTATATAATGGACTTCATATTTATTTTCAGAAACTTTAATAATTGTATCCTTTTCAAAGGGTTTAACATTTACAATACAAGTCGGAAGGTCTATATTTTTAACATAAGCACCATATAAAATTAGTGAAAAGAAAATCAAAAGTAAAATTGATGCTATGGTTAAAGCAAGTTTTTCAGTGTTCATGTTCTACCTCCTTTTTTAAAGGTTTTCTAATCTCCTCATGTCTTATTTGGCCTCCATAAAACCCCGTTATTGTTGATGATATAATTGTCAAAAGAAGAATAGTGAAGACAAAAAATCTAAATTTTTTAATAATAATTGAAATAATTGAACTTAATAACAAAACAATACTTAAAATGAATGTCCATTTTCCTAATTCTTCATGAGTTTCAAGATATTGACTATCTAATTGATTTTCTAGTAATTCATAAGCCCTATGACCTGAAAAATAAACAATAATTGTTATAATTGAAAGAAAAATTAAAAACCACAAGCTAACAACTTTAATTTCTTCATTTTTACGATAAATACCATACAAGAATATAAAGAAAATAATAAGAAAACCAACTATTGGAAAATGATTTAACATTAAATGAAGATGAACTGCAGACATACTCTAACCTCCTAAAATAATAAAAAAGATTTTTCTGATTTCCTCATGTCTTATTTGTCCTTCATAATAAGAATTATGGTTTTTTCTTTTTGGATAACCTCAAAATCTCTATTTAAGGTTTTCTCCGCAAAGCCTTCTAATGCTCCTGCTATAGGTTTTAAAGCAATATCAGGTTTGTTGTGAGTTTTAAGCAAAAAGCTATCTATGATATTTATTTTGTATCCTTCTTCTGACTTTTCAACTTCTATTTCTGCCATACCTGTTTCTTTAAAGAATAATTTTACTAAATCTGGAAATTCTTCTTCTTTAACTTGAAGATAATTCGTAAATAATTCACCCATTTTTTCTCCTGCCTTCTTTGCTCCTGCAGATACCAGACTAGAAAATCCACCAGCGAACTTTAAAACTTGTGAAAATAATTCTCCAACTAAATCTTTTGGAAGAATAACACCTTCTTTTCTTAAAAATTCTTTTACTTTTTCTTCCATATCTTAACCTCCTATGCTTTGTAAAACATCTTTTATTTTTTGTTTTAAAACTTTGTATTCCATAAAGATAGTTCCTATCTTTGTAGAAGGAGTGGTAATAAGTCCAATGTAAAAACCTTCTGCATGTCCTACAAGAATAGAAATTTTATCCCCTTGTGTATATAGGAGTTCAAAATTTGAATTTCCGATTTCATTTAATATATTTTGCATTAAACTTGTAGCGGAAGCTAACATACCAGAAATTACGATAGGATCTTCAATTGTAGTTGCTAAATGATAATTTATAGGAAGTCCATATTCATCTACTATTATTACTCCCAACAAACCTGGTATAAAAGGCTCTATCTCTTTTACTATTTTTTCAATATCTAGCATGTCCCCCTCCTAAAACACTATTAATGGGATTGTAGCTCCTCTTAAAACTCTTAAAGTAACAGAGCTATAAAATAGCCTTTCAAGTATATTTAAAGATTTTCTCTTTGTCATAATGATTAAATCTATATCTTCACCTGAAACGTACCTCAAAATCCCCTTACTTACATCATCAGAAACTGCTACATTTAAAGTCCAATCCACTTCTTTTAGCAAAGGCTCATAGTCTTTTAGATTTTCTTTTAACTTTCCTTCTTGAAGCTGAATTTCTTCAATTGGAACATTATAAGGACTTTCAATAACATTTAATAAATGTAATTTGGCATCGGTTTGTTTTGAAAACTCAATAGCAAAACTTAAAGGTTCAAGAGAATAGGGTTTTTCATTTATTGTAATTAGGATATTTTTAAATGATGTTTTTGGATTATTAGTTCCAAATAAAATAGGAATTTCACTTATATTCTTTAAAGATAGGGCATTAGAGCCTATGAAATTTACATCAGAAACATCATAACTTGAGCGACCGATGGAAATTAAAGCACTATTTAGTTGTTTAGCAATTTCAATAACTTCAAAAGGAATAGGATTTGAAGGAATTTTAATATGAATTTTCGCATTTATTTGATGCTCATTCAGAAAATTATATATTTTCTTTTCTTTTTCTTGCTTTTCAACCTCAGGTGTGGAAAGTCCAAGTACATTTGGAGATATAAAATAAACAACATTTAGCTCCCAGTTGAAAATTCTTGATATAGTCCAAGATGTTATTAGAGCGTTTTCACTTTGCTTTGAAAAGTCAAAAGCACATAAAATTGTTTTCATGTTTCACCCCCTTTTTAACATAACGATATAAACCAGAAGCCATATTATAGCATAAAGAATTATCATAGCTATAAAGAACGCAATAGAACCTTTTGGAAAGAATTTCTCATTCATATTTTACCTCCTTGTTGAAATAAAAACATCATAATAAACAAACGTGTAAGCAAGAATAATAAGAATTAAGGCTAAAAATATCCAAACTTTAAATTCATTTAAAATTTTGCTATATCCATTCTCATAAGGCTCTGAGCTTTCAATTTCTAAAACTTCTTCTTTAATTCTTTTTGAAAAAATTGTTGAAAAGAAGACAATAAAATAAACAACCATAGCCAAAAACATTATTATTCCTCCAATTAAAGAAATATAATTCCAAACTTGCCAATTAGGATTATATAATAGACTATCAGGATTTGAATAGGTTAAACCCATATTTGTCCTTCTTGGAATTCCAAGAATGCCTCCAACCATCATTCCAAAACCGAATATCAAAGAGCCTATTAACCAAAGATAAGGAACTAATAAATTTAAAAATTTCAATTGAACTTCTTTTCCTGTGATTTTCGTTATTAAATATAAGCTTATTCCGAGAATTCCAAGAAAAACAAGACCACCAACTGTTAAATGGAAATGTCCTGGCACATAAGAAGTATTATGAACGACAAGATTTACATTATATGAAGCATTTACAATCCCCGTAATACCACCAAATATGAATATAATCAAACCACTAATGAAATAAGCAAATAGCCATTTTTCTTTGTCAAAATATGGCAATTTAAAGAGCCAAGACAATAAACCATTACTTCCATTTTTCCTTCCTGCATATTCCAAGGTAGCAGAAACTGTAAATGCTGTTATAAATGAGGGAATGGCAACCATAAATGTTAAAAATCCTTGAATGAGCTTCCAACTTGTTCCAATTCCGGGGTCAGCATATTGATGATGAACACCAACAGGAATTGAAAATATAATAAATAGAGCAAATGTTAAGCGAGCAAAAGTTTCAGAAAATAATTTTGAATTTATGATTTTTGGCAAAATAACATAAAGTCCAACATAAATTGGAAGTAGCCAAAAATAAACAAGAGCATGTCCAAACATCCAAAATAATGTCCTTGCTAATAAATTGTTTATTTCTTTAACAATGCCAAGAGATTTTGGAAGAAGCATAAATAGAATTTCAATAGCGACGGGAATTGTACATAAAAACCAAATTATAAATGTAGCAAGAATTCCATAAACTGCTAATGGTGTTTCCTTGTTTTCCTTCTTATAATTTAAATAAGTTGGAATCCAATTGAAAAACGCTATCCAAGAACCTATTACGAGCAAAACTGCCCCAATATAAAATGTGGGTGGAGCAATGAGTGGAGGATAAAATGTATATAAAACATCAGTTTTTTGAATCAAAATTGAATAAGCAGTTATAAGTGTTCCTATAACCATTAACCAAAATGAAAGCCAGGCAATTTTTAAATTTATATTTCTTTTTAAGAAATATACAATTATGGCGTTTCCAAAAGCAACAGCAAAAAATGTTGTAAGGACAATAGCATTTACAACGCCATGAAGTGTTAAACCTTGATAATATGTAATACCAAGAAAATCAACAGATCTTATAATTCCAGCTCTATAAAGAACTTGCATAAGTCCATGATAAATTCCCAAAATCAGCAAGATAATTGGAATTAAAATCTCCCAAAAAATAAGGTTTCTTAAACTCTTTTCCACTTTCATCTTTTCTCCTCCTTTTTAAAGGTTAATTTAAACAAGATAAAATTTTAAAGCAGTGAAATTTTACTGACTTTTTTGGTAAGAAATTTAGTGGGAGTTATTAAGGCTTTGCTTTTAAAATTTTTAGTGAATTTATAGATTCCGTAGGGGGGTTAAAAGAATTTGCTTTGTCCAATAAATAGCGTTAAATGATTGACTATCAATAACTTATAAAAATTTTAAGAAATTACTGAATTTATCGGGGGTTTTGTTAGGGGGCGAAAGTTTTAAGGCGAAGCCTTATTTTCAGGGTGGGTGGGAAAAATAAGAAATAATCTATAAA
>JAVVGK010000041.1:0-10930 GCA_032249175.1 Candidatus Hydrothermia bacterium
TAAATTTTTTAATAACTGAGTTTTTAAAAGTAAAAGAAATAGATTTTTCCAAATTTTCATTGTTTTCATTTATTTGAAGAGAAAAACAAACATTACCTGACAATTCAATCCTAATTCTTTGCGGGATTTCTTCTTCATAACCATATTCAAAATCTTTATATTTATTCTTTAAGTTTTCAATGAAAAACTCCATTTCAATTAAAATTGGTTCATTAACTCCAGCTTTGAAATTCCTTATTGAATAAAAACCACCATGTAATGATATGGCATTATTTAATCCTTCACTTTCCAAGCTTCTTAAAAATCTGAAAACATTTATGAGATTTGTTTTTCCTCCTGCATTAGGTCCAATAAGAACATTTAAATTTCCAAGTTCAATTTCAACATCTTTAAAGCTTTTAAAGTTATTCAATTTTAATTTTTTAAGCATCACTTAATTTGAAAATTTTAAAGCATATTATTTTTGCCATTTTTTGCCTTACTATTCTAAATATCAAATATAATTAATGTTTCAAACTTATTGTTATTTTGCTTAATTTCCATCTTATGATATGTAGGACTTTTAACACCTGTCCCAATTTTATGTTTTTTTGGATTATAAAACTCACCCATTGCCTTATATTTTAGATGATTTTCAAAAATCTCAACCTCAAAACACTTTAATATAATTCCCTTAACATCAAACTCATAAATCAATTTTTCTAAAAACAAATATAATAATTCATTTAAATCATTAGCAAAAATTTCACCACTAATAACTTCTTTACATTCAACTTCATCCAAATTTTCGCATATAATTTTAAACATTCCATATCCTGCTTTTTCAAAAAGCTCATTTATGCTATTACTGACAATTCTAATTCCAATATCAGCAGTATGCTCAATAAACTCTATCATAAATTTCAGTTTTAAAAATTTTTATGTAATTTTCAAGATTTTCAATATCAACATTCGGATTTAAAATAACTTTTTTAAACTTCACATTAAGAATTTCTTCTTCTTCTAAAAGGAATTCATCTTGCCTTAATTCAACTATTAAATTTAGAATTGAGCTATCTTTAACAGCTTTTATACCATAAGTTTTAATAATATCAATAAAACCAAAATTCCTAAGATGAGCAATAAACTTACCATTATTAAAAGCAATAATTCTTGAAAAATTATCTTTTTTGAAAATAACAAGATCATCTGAAACAAAAAAATGCCCTCTATTTAAAAGCTTTAATAAAAGTGTTGTTTTTCCAATACCACTTTTACCCTTTATGAATAAACCTATTCCAAACACTTCAACGAAACTTCCATGAAGTCCAATCACTTTGAAATTTTAAAGCTTTAAACTTTGAAGGTGAAAAACATTTCCATTATTGGTCTTCAATGGGGAGATGAAGGAAAAGGCAAAATTGTTGATTACCTTTCAAAAGATTATAAAATAATTGTGCGATTTCAAGGTGGTCCTAATGCTGGTCATACAGTTTATGTTAATAATAAAAAGTACATTTTTCATCAATTGCCCAGTGGTCTTATTTGGGGTAATAAAAAAGGGATAATTTCAAGTGGTGTGGTTTTGGATTTAGAAACTTTGAAAAAAGAAATTGAGCAGATAAAAGATATAGATTTTAAGCTAATTATTGATTATAGGACAAATATTATTTTACCCTATCATAAGTTGGAAGATGAGCTTGAAGAGAAGTTAGGTGGTATTGGCTCTACAAAAAAGGGTATATCTCAGGCTTACAGGGATAAATTTGCAAGAATAGGAATAAGAGTTTTTGATATTTTAGATGAAAATAGATTAAGAAAATCACTAATTAAGAATTATGAATTCAATAAACATTTACTTAAATCAAAATTTAATTTTGAAATTATGCCTTTTGAAGAAGTTTATGAATATTTATTAAGTTATAAAAATTTCATTAAGGAATTTTCAGGAGATGCTCAAATTGAAATACTAAAAGAAAAAAAGGGTATATTATTTGAAGGAGCACAAGGGACATTATTAGATATAACATTTGGAACTTATCCTTATGTCACAAGCTCAAATACAATTACTTCCTCAATTGGGGTTGGATGTGGAATTCCTTTGAATTTAATTGAGGAGCATATTGGTGTTTTTAAGGCTTATACTACAAGGGTAGGCAATGGTCCATTTCCAACTGAATTAAATGATGAAATTGGCAATTACTTAAGAGAAAAAGGAAATGAATATGGCTCAACAACCGGCAGACCTAGAAGATGCGGATGGCTTGATTTAGTTCTTCTAAAATATGCAATTGATATAAATGGCATAAATAAAATTATTTTAACAAAAATTGATGTCCTCTTCGGTTTAAAAGAAATAAAATTATGCGTTGCTTACGAATATAATGGTAAAATTATAGATTTTCCACCAATTTACGACTTAGAAAATGTTAAACCAATTTATAAAAATTTGAAAGGATTTGATAATCTAAATGAAGCAAATCATTATATTGAGTTTATTGAAAATTACTTAAATATGAAAATTAGTTATATTTCTTATGGATTTGAAAGAGCGTCTATTATTTCAAGGTGAATTTAACATCCTTTAAAATTTTCAAAAAGGAGGTTAAAAGATGATGTGGTTAATAACTTATATAGTGAATGGTTATCAAGTTCATCAAATTATATATGGTCAAGGTGGTCCTGATGCTTATGGATATGTTTGGAAGGACCAAGCTGATGCACCCTCTTACAATTGGATAGATCCATCCTCACATCAAGTTATAAATGGTTTAGCTGATGATAATTTTGTAGGACCTTTTCCTTTGAATTTTAAATTCAAATTCTATTGGTATTCAACAGATAGAATTTGGATTCATTCAAATGGTGCAATAAGCTTTTCAAAACCAAGTACATTTTATCATCCACAAACCTCAGGAACAACCTTCCCATCCCCTGCTCTTCCAAACGATATAGCAGTTTTTATGGGAGCAGATTTGGATTTTACTGCTGGTGGAAATGCTTATTTTTGGACAAATAATAACGATAGTGCTATAATTACATTTGTAAATGTTAAGGAATGGTGCCCATCTGGTCCTAATACTTCTAGTCATACAGTTCAAGTAATTTTATGGAATGAAGTTGTAGGCTCTGACACAAATAGCCACATTACTATTCAATATGGAAACCAAAATGGTGGATTTACAAATTGTGGTCAAAGTCCAGGTTTGCTTGGAGTAGGAATTGAAGCTATAACAGGAAATGTCGGTTTAACTTATACTTCCAATCCTTCCCAATTAACAAATGGACTTGTTGTTCTTTTCCAAAGACCATTAAATTCAAGCTATCAAATAAAAGATTTAGCATTAAGTCAAATACTTGATGGTTATGGCATATTTTTACACAAATCAATTCATCCAACATTTAATCCATATATTGTAGTATATAATCAAGGAACTTTAAATGTTGATACATTCAGAGCAGTTATTATAATGAGAGATAAAAATAATGTTGTTGTTTATAGTGATACATTTTTCTATAAGACTTCTTATGGACCAATAACGCCTTCAAGCTCATATACAGTTAATTTTTCAAAACCCATAAATGTTAATGCTCTTGCTAATAATTACTATTCACTAAATTCTACAATCCTTGTTCCAGGTGACCAAGTCAATCTTAATAATTCATTTAATAATTTTGAAATTAGAATTATAGATAATTCAACAACTTACTTGGCATGGGATACAAATGCTACTAATCCGGGGATAACTTGGTGGATAGGAGGCTCTAATGGTAATGCTGGTTTTGGAAATAGATTTATTATTGATTTTCCATATAAAGTAGATTCTTTAAGGGCATTTGTAGGCTCTGCCAAATCTGGCGGTGGTCAAGTTAAATTAGCACTATTAGATTCACTATTTAATCCTATTGCTCAATCAAATCTAATAAATATACCTCAAAATCAAGCTTTTTGGGTTTCACTACCAGTAAATCAAGTATTCCCTGCAGGAACAAAATTATATGGAGCGGTTTATCAATGGACTGACTCAACAGGTGTTGGCGTAGAAAATGCAGGACCATACTCTTATAATGCTTTTGAATATACAGGTGCTTGGGCTTTATATAGAGATGCAAGCTCAGCAGACTTTTACATAAGATTATATGGCTCTCCACAAGTTTCAATTTCAGAAAACAAAGAATATAGCAATTTAAGAATTATTTCACTAAATAAAGGAATTTTACTAGTAAGCTCAAATAGCAAAACTTCAAAAGAAATTAAAATTTTTGATGTTTCAGGAAGGATTATATTTTCAAAGAAAGTTAACTTGGAAAAAGGTTTAAATAATTTAAACATAGGAAAAACAAATAAAGGAATCTACATTATAAAAATTGACAAATTCGTCCAAAAAGTCATTGCTCAATAGGGGGCTTTTTAGCCCTCGCCAAACCCATTATTGAAAAAATTAATAAATCAATAGTTGATCTATCTAAATTTTTCTCAAAGAAACCACTTATTAAAATCATTATTATAATCCAACCTGCCGAAATTGACAAAAAGTTACTTTCCTTATAACCATTAACTAAAAAATTTATAGCAAAGTAAAAGTAAGTAATTAAAAAAATTATAAATCCGATTATTCCTGTTTCTGAAAGTGCATCAGTATATATATTATGCGTATGGAAAGCATTATCAATTAATCCCATTCTCATATAATTTTCTAAGTAATCAGAAACATGGTTATAACCAATACCAAAAATTGGACTTTTATAAAAAATTTCTATTCCCGCTTTATAAAAATTTAATCTTAAATTCAAAGAATTTTCAAAACCTTTGATATTTAAAGAAAAAAAGACAAAAGCTAAAAATAATAAAAACAAAACAAAAATCCCATAAAAATCCCTTCTTTTTAGGAAAAAAATCAAAACTAAAACAAAAATCGTAATGGGAATATAAGATTTTGAAAATGTTAAAATCAAACTCAAAAAACTTATAATAAATCCAATTAAGAAAATTCTTCTAAAATATAAAGAAGCACAAAAAAATAAAATTGTAGTTATTGAAAAAAAGCCACTTGCGACAAGTTTATGACCAAATGGTCCTATGAAATTATTTCCTTCATTCCAAAAATTCCTAAAATAGATAAATTCATTTGAAATTCTATCTTTTTGATAAATAAAAAAATAATCCTTTGAAGCAATTTCATAAGAGCCTTTTTCAAGCTTGAAAGATAATAAAAAATTAGAAGGAATTAGGAGCTTTTCATTATTTATTTGAATTTCAATTGGATAATTATTTGTATTTCTTATTAGAATTTTTTCCTTTTCGTTTAATAACAGCTTGAAATGGTTGGTTTGAACATAATGGAATTTTTGCCAAAATGTTGGAAAGAAGAAATCATATATGCCAAATGAAAGAATTATAAAGTTTGAAAATAATAAACTAAAAAGCAAATTATTTATCACTTTATCATTTAATTTAACATTTGAAAAAATTACATAAACAAACTTATCAAAAATTTCTTTAATTGGTGTAATTGAAAAACCATTATAAATTAGTGATATTAAACGCCAAATGTAAATAACAATTATAAAAAAAAATCTTTTGGAATGAAGAACTTTCTATTCAGTATAAAATAAGTGTAAGAAAAAAAATAAGCAAGAGATACCGAAAATGGCAAAATAATGTAATATAAATAAATTAAGATAATCAAGGGAGGGCGACGGGATTTGAACCCGCGACCTGCGGAGCCACAGTCCGCCGCTCTAACCAGCTGAGCTACACCCTCCTAATCGGGGTGCCGGGACTTGAACCCGGAACCTCTTGGTCCCAAGCCAAGCGCGCTACCATTGCGCTACACCCCGTGGGGCGTGCAGGACTTGAACCTGCGACCCGCGGATTAAGAATCCGCTGCTCTACCAACTGAGCTAACGCCCCAACGCCCCCGGCGGGACTCGAACCCACAACCCTCGGATTAGAAATCCGATGCTCTATCCAATTGAGCTACGGGGGCAAAATAAGGTTTTAAAATTTTAAAGCATAAACTAAATTGATAAAATCATTAAGACTTAATTCTTCTGGTCTTTTATTCTCATATTCTTTTGGAACAAGCTTTAATATATTTTTTAGTTTTTTTCTTCTGTTTTTAAATGAAATTTTTATTATTTTAAATAATTCTTCTTCTAAGGATTTTTCAAGAAAATTGTTTTTTGGTAATAGTTTAAGAAATGATGAAAAAACTTTGGGTTTTGGATAAAAGGCACTTGGAGGTAATACCAAAAGTTCCTTAATTTCAAAATGATAATTAATCAAATAACTGAGGTAATTTTTTTCTTTGATAATTTTATCTGCCACTTCTTTTTGAAGCATTATGTGAATATCTAAAAATTTTTCCTTATTTTGAGTAATTTTAAATAAAGCATTATGGGTAATATGATAAGGAAGATTTGAAAAGAATCTAAACTTATTCCAACTTAAATTATTTATATTGAATTTTAAAAAATCTTCATTAAACAAAAACAATTTTTTGTCCAAAACTAAATAAAATTTTTCTTTAAGAGCTTTAAATAAACTATAATCAATTTCAATTGCTATAACAATAGCTCCCTTCTTAATAATTTCTTTTGTAATTTCACCATTCCCAGGACCAACTTCAAGAAATACATCATTTTCCTTTATTTCTAAGAAATTTATAATTTTCTCAATAAAAATTTTGTCTTTAAGAAAAACTTGACTAAATCTCATAAAGTAGCAAAATTTTAATGCTTTTTGCAAGGCAAAATAATTATGCTTTAAAATTTTGAATATGCCTATTAAAATTTTTATTTCCTTAATTATGTTTATTTATGGATGTGCTTTAAACAAAAAGGTATATACTCCAAAAGATATAAATAAAAAAGAAAGTTCTGTTATCAAGGTTCATATGAAGAATGGCTCGCTATATGTTCTTAATTCTTGGAATGTTGATGAAAACAAAAGAATACTAAAAGGAAATGGAACTTATTATAGCATAGACAGAAAAAACTCAAATGTTAATAATTTTGAAATTCCTATTGATTCTATTGCTATTATTGAATCAAATGAAGTTGTTCCAAGCGGAGCGATAGCTCCATTAGTTTTAATAACGAGTGTTTCTGTTGCTATGACAGGATATTGTTCAGTTAATCAGAAGGCTTGTTTTGGCTCCTGTCCAACATTTTATATAAATAATCATTTAATAGCGGAAGGGTTTTCTTCAAGTATTGCTCCTCCTCTTGAAGAAGATGATATTGACATGTTATATAATGTAAAGCCTGAAAATGGAGAATTATCCATTAAGATGAAGAACGAGGCATTAGAAACCCATGTAGTACGATATGCTAATGTTTTGGCAGTTCCAAAGGAAGAAGGCTCATATATTTTTGCTACTTCGGATTTTAAGTTTTATAAGGTTAATAAACTTATATCTCCTATACATGCTAAATGTCCTCAAAAGGAATGTCTTAATTTAATAAGTAGTTTAGATGGAAAGGAATGGTTTGATTTAGCGGATGATAAGGACCTTGGAAAGCAAGAAGAAATAGAAATTATATTTTTAGCAGAAAAGGATAAGAATTATGGTCTTGTAATTGGTAAAAGACAAACGCTTCTACCTACATTTCTTTTCTATCAGATACTTGCTTATATGGGAAATAATGCAGGCTATTTCATTTCAAGAATAGGAAATGAAAATAATAGTAATGGAAAGTACGAAAAATTAAAAGAGATTGTTAAGAAAATTAAAGGAATAGAGATTTACATAGACAATAATAAAATTGATTATATGGATAGCGAAGGTCCTATTGCTATTGATTATAGTTTAGCAATGCTTGGAAAACTTAATAAAGATACTATTAAAATTAAACTTCGCTTTACAAAGGGTGCTGTAAGGCTTGATTATGTGGCATTAGCAGAGATAAAAGGAATTGCTGAGCCTATAACTATTGAGCCTTTTTTAGTTTTACATAACAATCAAGAAGATAAAGAAGCTCTTACATCATTATTAGATAAAAATAAAGTCCTTACAACACTACCAGGTGATGAATATATTTTAAAATATAAAATTCCAAGTGGAAACTTTGAATTCTTTTTACATACAAGAGGATATTATTTAGAGTGGATTAGAAAGGAATGGATAAAGGAAGAAAACTTATTAGCACTTTGGGAATTTATATCTTTTCCTGATATTACACTAAAAAACCTTGCTCCAAAATACAAGAAAATAGAGCCACAAATGGAAGAGGTATTTTGGAAGTCTAAATATGTTAAGCCTTAGATTTATAACGTTAATTTTCCTCTTTTCTTGCGCTTCCCTTACAGCACCTCCTGAATATGTGCCTTCATTCAGTGAAGCTAAAACATATCCTTATGGGTCGTATATTGAATTAGAAACGAAAGGAAAATTAAAAATTTCAGGAGAATTTATAGGAATATCGGAAAATAACATATTCATAAGAAAAGGGGATACAATATATTTTCTTCCGATAGGTGATATTAAAGGTGCTGTTGTTATATCTAATAGACCTGATTATTCCAGTATAGTATTAATATTTCTTTTTACATTATTAGGCACTTTTTCTACTCCTTTTACTCATGGAGTTTTTTTAATTTTTACAGCTCCTGGATGGGTTTTAAGTGGTATATTAAGTGGTGTAATGTTAGTTAATGAGCCAGTTATTAAGATAAAAAAATTAGATGATTTAAATAAAGTTATTTACTTTTCTCGCTATCCACAAGGAATACCTGAGGAAATTAAGCAAAAATCTATAAAATTAACAAATTAGCTTTTTGTTCTGGTAGAGTTAAAGGCTTTGGAAAGTGAAACTTACCTTAAATTTGTTAGCATTTTAACCCCAATAGCTTTAAGTCCCTTCTAATTCCAAGCAATAATTTTGCTATACTATAAACAAAATCCCTTATAATCTAATTTGGCAATTTGAAGAGGTTTTTGAGGAGGCGAAGGTAAGTTATGGGCTTATTATCCTTTAAAATTTTCATAATGGAGAAACTATCTATTGAAATTTCTAATGGTGCTGTTGGTTTTTCACTTCCTGAATTGGATTTGCCTGAAATTAAAATTGAGGAAAAAATTCCAACTCATCTATTAAGGAAATCAGAATTAAACTTACCTCAAATTTCTGAAAATGAAGCATTTAGACATTTTTTAAGACTATCGCAACTAAACTATAATATAGATAAGGGAATTTATCCACTTGGTTCTTGTACTATGAAATATAATCCTAAAATAAATGAAGAATTAGCAAGACATTATAGATTTATAAATGTTCATCCTCACACACCAAGTGAATTTTCACAAGGTTGTTTAGCAATAATTTACGAATTATCTGAATTATTAAAGGAAATATCGGGAATGGATGCTGTTAGCTTACAAGCAGTAGCAGGAGCACAGGGTGAATTGGCAGGTGTTTTAATTATTTCAAAGTATCATAAATCAAAAAAAGAAAAAAGAGATATTATATTAGTTCCTGATTCAGCTCATGGAACTAATCCAGCAACTGCCACATTAGCAGGTTTAAATGCCATTGAAATTAAAACTATTGAAACGAATGGAATTTTAAGAGCAGAATCTGTTAAGAAAGAAATTGAGAAATATGGAGAAAGAATAGCAGGTTTAATGATAACAAATCCAAACACACTTGGTATATTTGAAGAAGAGATATATGAAATCTCGCAAATACTCCATCAGATAGATGCACAAATATATATGGATGGAGCAAATATGAATGCATTAGTAGGAAATATAAAACCATCAAAGTTTGGAATTGATGTGATGCATTTTAACTTACATAAAACATTTTCTACACCTCATGGTGGAGGCGGTCCAGGAAGCGGAGCAATTGCTGTTAAAAAACATCTTGAAAAATTCTTACCAAATCCAAGAATTAAAAAAATTGGTGAAAAATATGAATTAGTTTATGAAGATGAGGAATATAGTATTGGAAGATTACATAGTTTTTATGGAAATTTTGGAATGTTTATAAGGGCATTAGTTTATATAAGAATGCTTTCAAGTGAAGGGTTAAAAATGATTTCATACTTAGCAGTTTTAAATGCTAATTATTTAAGGAAAAGACTTGAAGAAATAGGATATAAAGTATCCTATGAAATGCCAACTATGCATGAGTTTGTTTTAACATTAAAAGATATAAAAGAAAAGTACAATGTAAAAGCATTAGATATTGCTAAAAGAATTTTAGATTATGGTTATCATGCACCTACAATTTATTTTCCATTAATTGTTGAAGAAGCATTCATGATAGAGCCAACTGAAAGCGAAAGTAAAATTTCACTTGATAATTACATTGAAGTTTATAGAAAAATTTTAAATGAAATAAAGGAAAATCCTGGGATTGTTCTTTCTGCTCCTGTAAATACTCATGTTTCAAGGCTTGATGAGGTTAAAGCAGCAAAGGAGTTAATTGTAAAATGGCAAGATATTTAATCCTGTTTTTTCTTTTTAGCTGTTTAAACGCACAAACTTCTTTAAAGTTAAATGAAGAGAAATTAAATGAATTTATTAAAAAAAATTTAAAGAATTATCAACTTTTTGAAAAACCTATTATAAGAAAACAATATAAAAATTTTATTCTTGTTGATTTTGCTTATGCTGGTGCGACTGGTAATTATTCAGTTTTAATCATAAATAGAAATAATAATTTTGAAATTGCGAAAATTAAAAATAAAGAAATTAAAGATGCGATATTTTTAATTGCATCAGGTGGAGCTGGAAGGTATAGTTCCTATGTGGAACTTGAAAATAAATTAAAAGTTTTTGAGTATTCAATTTATGGAAATGATGATGATTATTGTAAAGTTGAAGTTTATAATTTTAAAAGGGGTTATTTTATTTATGATGAAAATTTAAGCAATTTGGAAAGAAAAAATTATTGTAAAAAAATTTGTGAAATACTTTCTATTGAAAGCATAGCTTGCTCA
>JAVVGK010000042.1:0-10895 GCA_032249175.1 Candidatus Hydrothermia bacterium
CCTACTGCATAATTTTCAGAATGACTAATGGATATTTCAATTTTTCTACTTCCAAGAAGCTCTTTAAGTTTTCCATTTAAAATAACAATTGGTTTTCCTTTGTCAATATTTAAAACTTCTATATCCTTAAATGAAAATCCAGAAGTCATACCAATTCCAAGTGCTTTTAAAACAGCTTCTTTTATAGCAAATCTTCCCGCTAAACTATGAAAAGCATTTTTTCTTGAAAAACAATAATTTATTTCATTTTCTGTAAAAATCCTTTTTAAAAACTTATCACCAAACTTTTCATATAACTTTTTAATTCTTTCAACTTCAATAATGTCAATGCCAACATTCATAAATTGAAATTTTAAAGGTTAAAAAAATTCATAAAATTGCCTTGTCCAATAATTCTGAAACTATTTATTTTATTATATTTTTCCCACCCACCCTATAAATAAGCCTTCGGCTTACTTTCGCCCTCTTAATAGTCCCCCCATGAAATCAATAATTTTAGAAAATTTTTTATAACTTATTGATTATTAGGAACTTAACACTATTTATTGGACAAATCAGGCTAATCAATGCTCCCAAGCAAAAAATGGAGTTTTTTAAAGCCAAAGCCTTACTTTTAGGATAGGTGGAAGAGAAAGTCCAATTTTTATCTTATACTTTAAACTTTCAAAACTATAATGATGGTTGTTCTTTCAGGAATGAGACCAACAGGTAAATTACATTTAGGTCATCTTGTTGGTGTTTTGGAAAATTGGAAAAAATTACAAGAGAAATATAATTGTTATTTTTTTATAGCAAATTTTCATGCTTTAACTGATGACCCTAAAATTGCCTTTGAAGTTAAGAATAATACAATAGAAGTAGTTAAAGATTGGTTGAGTGTAGGCATTGAGCCTAATAAAAGCACATTATTTATTCAATCAAAAATTAAAGAACATGCAGAGCTTCACTTAATTTTATCTATGCTTGTCTCATTAAGTAGATTACTCAGAAATCCAACATATAAGGAAAAAATAGAAGAATTAAGAAAAAAGGGAATTGAAACAAAAATTAACTTAAAAATTGATGATGAAAAAATTGATGAAATAATAAAGTCAAATGTTGAATTTATTTCCAAGACATTTGAAAATGAAAACAATTTAGAAAAAATAAAAGACCAAATATACAGAAAACTAAAAAGTGATATTCTTGGAATTATTAAAGAAACTATTGAAAGCTCTATTGAAATTGAGGAAACTTCTATAAATTCTGAAATTAGTTATGGATTTCTTGGTTATCCTGTTTTACAATCAGCAGATATTCTAATTTATAGAGCAAATTTTGTTCCTATTGGTCAAGATCAGATTCCTCATTTAGAATTAACAAGAGAATTAGCAAAAAAATTTAATAGCTTATTTAAAGAAATTTTTCCAATTCCAGAGCCTCTTTTAACTGAATTTCCAAAGGTTTTAGGAATTGATGGGAGAAAGATGAGTAAAAGTTATAATAATGCAGTTTATATTTCAGATGATAGTCAAACACTAAAAAATAAAATTAAAAATTATTTTACTGACCCACAAAAAATTAGAAAAAATGACCCAGGAAGACCCGATATTTGTCCGATTTATTATTTACAGAAGATATTTAATAGCCAAGAAAAAGAAGAAATTTATAATGATTGCTCACTTGGAAAATTGGGTTGTGTTGATTGTAAAATGAAGCTATTTAATAAGCTTGATAAATTTTTAGAGCCAATTAGAGAAAAAAGAAATTTAATAAAAGATGATGAAGTTATTGATATATTAAATGATGGCTCAAATAAGGCAAAATTAAGAGCCCAAGAAACGATGAATTTAATTTATAATGCTATGGATTTTAATTTTTAGTAATTTCTTCTCTTAATTTTGAGCTTCCCCATAGTAAATCAATGGGCATTATGTTATATTCAAATTCATAAGGAGGGTCTAAAAATTTAAATTCCGTAGGATATAATTTTTTTATTGTTTTTAAAATTTTAACAGCACATTCAACAGGTTTAAATCGTTTTCTATCTATTACATGAATATAAAATCCACCACAAATCTCGTTTTTATATTTACTAAATGTAGGTCTAAAATAAATAGGTCTTAATATAGCACCTTCAATTTCAAGATATTTTTCCATTTCAAATGGATTTATAAATGGTGCTCCGAATATCTCAAATGGTCTTGTTGTTCCTCTACCTTCTGATATATTAGTTCCTTCCAATAAACACATTCCTGGATATACAACAGCGGTTTTAACATCAGGGATATTAGGTGAGGGCATTACAAATGGAAAATCTATCTCATCAAGATATTTTTCTCTATTCCAATTTTCAACTTCATATAAAACAATATCAACATTTTCAATTTCAGCCACCATTTTTAAAATTTCTCCATAAGTTTTTCCATGTCTTATAGGAATTTTATATAGGCCAACAAAAGATGTAATTTCATTTATTGGTCCTTCAACATCTACACCATTTATAGGATTTGGTCTATCAAGAATAATTATTTTTTTATTCATTAAACCTGCTTTTTTAAGAACAATAGCACAACTCCAAACATAAGTATAAAACCTACAACCTATATCCACAATATCAAAAATTATCCCATCTACACTTTCCAAATCTTCATCTTTTGGAATTAAAGAATTAAAATCCTTACCATATAAACTTATTGTTTTAATACCAAATATATTATTTTCAATAACGTTCTCTCCATACTGATAAGTTCCAAAAAATCCATGCTCTGGTGTAAAAATGATTTTTATTTCAAGCCCTGATTTTAGAATTTTAAATAATGAAAGCTTATAATCATAATCAATAGCAGGAGAATGGGTTAAAATAGCAAATTTTAAATTTTTAAACTTATTGGCTTCTTCTAAAAATTTATGAAGACCAATCCTTAACATTTTCTATAAAATCTTCAAACTTCATACCTCTTGAAGCTTTTAAAATAATCCTTTTAAAGGTTTTTGAATAATTTTTAAGAAATTCAAAAGCCTTTTCCTTACTATCAAAGTAATAACAATTTATTTTTCCTTTAAGCTCATCATAAGTCCATTTCACAAATTTGCCTACAAATATGAAATTATCATGTTTCAATTCTAAAATGTATTTACCAATTTGCCTGTGATAAAACTCCGAAAATTCTCCAAGTTCAAGCATATCACCAATTATAAATAAATTCTTTTTACTTGGTTTTATAGAATATAGTAATGCTTTAAAGGAAGCGGGATTTGAATTGTAAGCATCGTTTATTATTTCAAAATCATTAATTTTTAAAATTTCCATTCTCATGCTTTCAGATTTAAAATTTTTTAAAAATTTGTAAGGCTCTTTTATATTAAAAAATTCACAAACTTTCATAACACATATTGCATTTTCAAGCCATCCATAGTTAATAAAATCAACATAATCATCATTTAAAAATAATCTAACTCCAATTTCAAGAAATTCATATTTATAATCATTTATGTCAAATGTTATAATTTTTTGGGGTTTTTTGATAATGTTTGAAAACTTTAAATAATCTTCTTTTCTTATAAAACCAACATCAGCAAATTTAAATATATTACTCTCTTCAATAGCAATATTTTCAATAGACTTAAAAAATTCAATATGCTCAACTTCTATATTCGTTAAAATAGCATATCTCGGCTTTGCTATATCAACTAAAAACTCAACTTCACCTATATGATTTGTTCCAATTTCAAGAATTAAGAATTGTGCTTCTTTTGGTGTATTTAAAATCGTTAAGGGAACGCCAATATGATTATTATAACTTTTAGGACTTTTATAAGTCTTGTAAAAATTTGAAAAAACTTTAAATAACATTTCTTTGGTTGTAGTCTTACCTACCGCTCCACCAATAGCAATTACATTCGTTTGATTTAGATATTTATCTCTATAATACTTTGCTAATCCAATTAAGGCATTTAAAGGATTTTTAACTTTTATAATTTGTCTTAAATTCCTATTAAAACTTTCAGAAACAATACATCCAACTGCCCCCTTACTTAATGCTTCTTCCGTAAAATCCTCACCATTGAATTTCTCACCTTTTAATGCTATAAATAACTCTCCCTCTTTTATTGCTCTACTATCAGTTGAAAAACCTTTAATTTCCCTATCTTCTCCTATAAGCTCTGAATTTAGCAATTCTGCTATTTCTGAAAGTCTCATTCTTCCATATGAGCTACAATGGTTATAAAGAAATAAGGAAGACACCAAAAGAAAGGATAAATAGGATTATTTAGGAGATATAATGGATCTCCTACGAAGAAAAATAAAAATCCAATAGTGCCTATAATCCATCTTAAACCCAAATCACTTCCAAGGTAAATTAAAATTACTGCTACTAGTAAAGCAAAATTTATGTTAAGAGCTATTAAGAATAAATAAGAGGTAAGCTTTTGAGGTATAAACGGTAAAAATATAAAGCTTAATAAGATAGATATTGCTATAATTAAAAGCCAAATTACAGATTTAGTTCGGTTTAAGGAAAAACCCTGTCTCAAAAGACCTTGAAGCATAAAGAATATAGAAAGAGTTAAATAAAATCTTGATATAATATGTAGAACTTCAGAATTTAGCAACTCAGAGATTGGAATTGTTATAGCATTTAAACTAAGTAAGACCCAAAACTTACCTCTCAAATTATCTAAACCTATAATAAGAGCTTTCCTTATACCTGATATGAAACTAAAAGCACCAAGAATTGCGAAAGTATATTTGAGATTTGAAGGATTTATGAAGATCATAGCAAAATTTACAACCAAAAGGAAAAAGTTTATAAATCTCAATACCCAAACCATAATGAAAATTTTAAAGCATTTGAATTAAGCGTTTTAACTAAACTTTAAAATTATCACCACTTATGAAAAGTGTGTATATTGAAAATTTAAAAAACTTTGTAAATGAAGAAGTTGAAATAAAGGGATGGCTTTATAATAAACGTTCAAGTGGCTCAATTAAATTTTTGATAGTAAGAGATGGGACAGGTTTTGCTCAATGTGTAATGAGTAAAAGTGATGTAAAAAGTGAAATTTTTGAAATGGACATCCCCTATGAATCATCAATTATTGTTCGTGGAATTGTTAGAGAGGATAAAAGAGCACCTGGTGGTTATGAAATTCTATTAAAAGATTTAGAAATTGTTTCAATATGCGAGAATTATCCAATTCCAAAAGTAAAAGAAGATAATATTCCAAATGTTGATGTTTTAATGCCAATTAGACATTTATGGATTAGAGGAAGAAAACAATGGGCAATTTTAAGAATTAGATCGGAAGTTGAGCAAGCAATTCATGATTTCTTTTATAATAAAGGATTTATTAGAACTGATGCTCCAATTTTAACACCGAATAGTGTTGAAGGAACAACAACATTATTTGAAATTGATTATTTTGGAAGACCTGCTTATTTATCTCAATCAGGACAACTATATGTTGAAGCAACGATGATGTCATTTGGTAAAGTTTATTGTTTTGGACCAACATTTAGAGCAGAAAAATCAAAAACAAGAAAGCACTTAACGGAATTTTGGATGGTTGAGCCAGAAGTCGCCTATGCGACACTTGAAGATATTATTGATTTAGCAGAAGAATTTGTTGAATATATTGTTCAAAGGGTTCTTGAAAGAAAAATTGAAGAGCTTAAAATTCTTGAAAGAGATCTTAAAGAACTTGAAAATGTTAAAAGACCATTTTATAGAATAACTTATGAAAAAGCAATAGAGATTTTAAAGAATAAAGGATTTAATATCAAATATGGAGATGACTTCGGAGCTGATGAAGAGAGAGGAATTTATGAAGAATTTGATAAACCTGTTTCTATAATGTTTTATCCAAAGGAAATTAAACCATTTTATATGAAAATTGATTATCATGATAAAACGAAAGTTAGGAATTTTGATATGCTTGTAAAAGGTGTTGGTGAAATTATAGGAGGAAGTCAAAGAGAAGAAAATTTAGAGATTTTAATTGAAAGAATTAAAGAGGAAAATTTGCCTATGGAGGTTTATGAATGGTACCTTGATATTAGAAGATATGGAAGTGTGCCACATTCAGGATTTGGTCTTGGGATTGAAAGGACAGTCTTATGGCTAACAAATGCTAATCACATTAGAGAAACAATTCCATTTCCAAGACTAATTGATAGAATTTATCCGTGAAAAAAATTTTATTTATAAATACCGCTCCATATATTGCGGGAAGCTTATTAAGTGATTTAAAACTTGCTAAATTACTTCAAAAAAACGGCTTTGATGTTTATTTTTCAACAATTTTAGAAAATATAAAAAAAGAATTTAATGAATTGAAATTTATTGATTTTAATGAAGTTTTAAAGAAAGCAAAAAATTTTGATATTATTTTTTTAACTGAAAGCAAGGCAAGAAACTTATTAATTTTAATAAAATTTCTAAATCCAAAAGCAAAAATTTTTTCTGTAAGAAGAGCATTGCCAAAAAGTACAAAATTATCAATTCTTATTCAAAATTTATTTTCTGATAAAATACTTTGTGTTAGTGAAGATATTGCTAAAAGAATTAGCTCAAAGAAAACATTTGTTATTTATTCTTTTGTTGATAAAATAAATGGAATTAAAAGCTCTTTTAATAATCCAATTGTTTTTGGTTATCTTGGAAGAAATGATTATGATAAGGGAACTGACATTTTACTCCAAGCTTATAAAATTAAGAAATTTAAACTTGTTTTAGCAGGTTATTTTGAAAATTCTGAATTTTTGAAATATGATGTTGAATATCTTGGGTTTATAAAAGATAAAAAAATGTTTTTTGATAAAATTGATGTTTTAATTTTACCTTCAAGAAGAGAAGGATTACCAGAGGTTATTTTAGAATCATTTTCTTTTGGAGTTCCCGTAATAGCAAGTAATGTAGGAGGCATTCCAGAAATTGTTAAAGAGAATTATAATGGTTTTTTATTTGAAAGTGAAAATGTTAATCAACTTATTGAAAAAATTGAATTTATTGAAAAAAATCCAAAAATTATTTTGGAAATTTCTAAAAATTGTGTAAAAACAATTGAAGAAAAATTTTTGCCAGAGCATATGTTAGAAAGAATTTTGAAAGTTATAAATGACTAATACTCCAATAACATTCAATCCCATTTTCTCTTAAAATATCACATAATGTTGAGCTTCTAATACCATCTGAGCAGGTAATAAAATAAATGTTATTTTTATCAAATTTTTCAAGATTTTCAATATAATAGAAAAAGTCATCATTACTTTTAATTTCAATATGAATATAAGGCTTTTGTAAGTTTTTCCTTAAATAAATTAGCATTTCCATAGGTATGGCTTTCAAATTTTTTATATAAACACCATTTATTTCAGCACTTTCAAGATTTTCCAAAATTTCCTTATATTTTTCCAAATCCTTTTCACTTAAAATTGTCATACCTTAAAATTTTAGAGCTTAACGATATGGTTATAGTATCATATGATATATCCCTTTTAAGAGCAGAAATGGAGCAACTTGCTAAGGAAAAAAAGTCCATCGTTCTAAACCCAGACAATCAAGCAATTTTATATATAAAAAAGCACAAACCAAAAGTAATTATTTTAGATATATCATCAGCGGAAAGTTTATTATATGAAGTTTATTTGGCTATAAAAAATGAAATTCCAGATGCCAAATTTATCATTACGGGATACCAAAAATTTTTAAGAGGAAAATTTGAAGAAGTTGAAGGATTTAAAGTATTTCCATATAGTAGTAAAAAGGTTAAACAAATTTTAAAAGAGCAATTTAAGTTATGAGCAATCTATTATATGAGATTTCAAAATGTGGAACACCAATATATTTTTATTTAAAAGAAAAAATTTTGGAAAATTCTCAAAAGCTTAAAAATCATTTTAAAAATGTTAATATATTTTATGCAGTTAAGGCAAATTTTAATTTAAAAATTTTAGAAATTTTTAAAGAGCAAGGATTTGGTTTTGAAGTTGTTTCAAAAGGAGAATTAAAATTGGCTTTATTAACAAAAATAAACCCTAAGAAAATTATATTTAATGGTAATGGAAAAACTTATGAGGAAGTTAAGTTTGCTATTGAAAATGGTGTTGAATTTTTTAATTTTGATAGTCTTGACCAATTACTATTACTTGAAGAAACTGCCAAAGAATTAAACAAAACAATAAAAGCACTTATGAGAATTAAGCCTCTTGTTGATGTTGAAACTCATTCCCACTTACAGACAGGAACATTTACAAGTAAATTTGGTTTAGGTGATGAAGAAATAGATGAAGTTATTGATATTTACAAAAAATTAAAAAATGTTAAAATTATAGGAATACATAGCCATATTGGCTCAAATATAAAAGATGAAGAACCATTTATTAAATCCGCTTATAGAGTTTTAAAAATTGCTAAAATTTTTGATAATATAGAAATTTTAAACTTTGGTGGAGGATTTGCAATAAATATGAATTTTAAAGAAATCCCAAAACTATATAATGAGCTTTCAAATAAATATCAAATTTTTATAGAGCCTGGAAGGTACTTAATAGCTGATGCTGGATTTATATTAACAAAAGTTATTTCTATAAAAAAAGGTTATCCACATGATTTTTTAGTTATAGATTGTGGAATGTCTGAACTTATTAGACCTGCCTTATACTCCGCTTATCATCCAATTAGAAGTTTAGAAAATAGAAATTCGGAAAAGTTTTATATTGTGGTAGGTCCAATTTGTGAAAGTTCAGATGTTTTTGGTGAGTACTTTTTACCAAATATGAAATTAAATGAACTTCTTATTATTGAAAATTGTGGTGCTTATGGCTATTCCATGTCTTCAAATTATAACGGAAGGGAAAAACCGCTTGAAATTTTAATTGAAAATGATAAGTTTGAAATCATAAATGAAAGAAAATTCTTATAACTATGTACCTTGGAATTCACGATGGACATACCGCAACCGCTTGTCTATTCAAAGATGGAAAAATCATTGCTTGTATATCAGAAGAAAGAATAAATAGAATTAAGGAATGGGGAGGATTTCCAAAAAACGCCATATTAGAAGTTTTACGAATTTCAAATGTTAAGCCATCTGAAATAAAAGCAGTTGGTATTAGCTCTATATTTCCACCAATTAGAAGTGTAGAAGAACTTGAAAGTCATTTATTAAAAAAATTAGCAAAATTTTCAATAAAATTCATTCCAAAATCTATAATTAGAAGCTCAAATTTGAGAAAGTTATTTTTAGAAATTTATGAAATGTTATCAAATAGGAAAGATTATGTTAAAAATGAGCTTGAAAAAATTGGCATTAAAGCAAAAGTCTATTTATATGAGCATCATTTTATTCATGCTTTTACAAGTCATGTTTTATCAAAAACAAGAAATGAAAATTTAATAATTACACTTGATGGTTCTGGCGATTTATTGTCAGGAACTATAAGTATCGGAAGAAATAATGAAATAATTAGAATTTCCGAAATTTCAAACTATGATTCTATTGGTGAATTTTATATGAGAATTACACAATTCTTAGGAATGAAACCATTATCTCATGAGTATAAAGTTATGGGGCTTTCTGCTTATGTTGATGAAAATGACAAATATGCGATAGAAACTTATAAAATTTTTAAAAATTTTTTTGATGTTAAGGATTTAAAAATTTACAATAAGACAGGAGCATATAAGAGCCTTTATTTAAATTTTTTTAAAAATCAAATTTTAAATAAAAGATTTGATTATATTGCTTTTTCTGCTCAAAAGTTATTAGAAGAAACTGTTATTGAGCTTGTTAAAAATGCTATTAGGAAAACGAATATAAGGAATGTTGTTCTTGGTGGGGGTGTTTTTATGAATGTTAAATTAAATAATAAAATTTTAATGCTTGATGAGGTTGAAAATTTATTTGTAATGCCAAGTTGTTCAGATGAATCGTTGGCAATTGGTTGTGCTATTAAATGTGCAATTGATGAGGGTTTTAAATTTGAAGATGTTAATTATCTTGAAGATATATATTGGGGAACTTCTTATAGTAAAGAAGAAGTTGAAAATGCTCTTGAAAATTTAGATGAAAAAGAATTTGAAATTAAATATATTTCAGATGATATTGATGAGTTTGTTGGTGAGTTAATAAGTGAAAATTATATTATAGCAAGATTTAAAAATAGAATGGAATTTGGAGCAAGGGCACTTGGTAATAGAAGTATATTAGCAAATCCAAGTAATCTTGAAGTTATTACAAGAATAAATAAAGCTATAAAACAAAGGGATTTTTGGATGCCATTTGCTCCAACAATTTTATATGAAGACCAAGATAGATATATAATAAATCCAAAAAAACATCAAGCTTATTATATGATAATGGCATTTTTTACAAAAGAAGAAGCCCATAAACATCTTAAATCCGCCCTACATCAATATGACTTATCAGCAAGACCTCAAATTTTAATAAAAGAGCATAATGAAAGTTATTATAAACTTATTAAAAGATTTAAGGAGAAAACAGGAATAGGTGGAATTTTAAATACTTCATTTAATTTACATGGAGAGCCAATTGTTATGTCTCCAAATGATGCTATATGGACATTAAAAAATTCCCTTCTTGATGGACTTGCTATTGAAAATTACTTAATTTTAAGAAAAAAATTATAAAAAACATTTAAAAATTTTTCGGAACTATTGATTTAATAGAGGAGGAAAGAAAAATAAGAAATAATCTATATTTTAGAATTATTGAAGGGGCGAAAGTAATGAAATTATTAGGTTTTACGGGGGAATTTAAGGGGGACGAAGTTTTAAGCCATGGGCTTATTTTTAGGGTAGGTGGGAAAACAAAGAAATAATCCACATTTTAGAATTATTAGATAAGGCAAAATATAAATAAAATATAAATGCTTTGTCCAATAAATAGTG
>JAVVGK010000043.1:0-10887 GCA_032249175.1 Candidatus Hydrothermia bacterium
TTCCAGAAAGTGTAAATGTAAAAATAATTATTAACTCTCATTAGCTTAAGGCATCAGAATTTATCCTTTAAAATTTAAAACTTGAAGGAAATAAGTAATGAAATTCATGCTATTGATGTTATCCAAAGTATTCAAACAACAAAAACACCTCTTACAATCATTATTATTTCAGAAGGAAATAAAGCTGAAAAAATTGCTAAAATTTATGTAAATGATAGAAAAATTTATCATGCTGAATATGAGAGCTATGTTGGAATTGAAGCCCTAAAAAGAATTATTAAACTTCCTATAAAACGTGTTTATATTATTAAAACAAACAATTTAATAAAAGAAAAAACAATGGATCTTAAAGTTGATGAAGCATTA
Organism: Candidatus Hydrothermia bacterium; assembly: GCA_032249175.1. Classification (GTDB taxonomy): domain Bacteria; phylum Hydrothermota; class Hydrothermia; order LBFQ01; family DSFT01; genus DSFT01. The sequence continues at coordinate 367 of JAVVGK010000043.1, forward strand.
CTAAATTTAACATTTCAAACTCAAAATTTATCATCTTTTACAACATTCATAGATGCTAACACTATTGTAAATGAATTACAAAAAATTGGCTCAATAATATGTATTTTGTATTATTTTGAAAGTGATAAATCAGAAATTATTGAAATTGAATATGTTGATTTTGCTTTTTCAAATAAAAAAATAGAAATAGCGGATAGAGTTTCAGAATTTATTAAAAAATTTGGGAAATTTATAGAACAGAATGAAACTTTTATTCTTGAAAGAGAAATTGTATATATTTTTCACAGGACAATAAGCACTTATCTTGTAATTGTCGCTAAGAATGATGTTCAAATTGACCTTATTAGAATTATTATTAAAAAAATAATTTAGGGGCAGAAAGCCCCCTACTCTTTTAATTCAATCTGTATTTCCCTACCTTTTTGTTTTTCAGATTTTGGAATAATTAATTTCAAAACACCATTCTTAAATTGAGCAGAAATTTTATCTATTTCAACATCAGTTGGTAATGAAATCTCAGTATGGAATTTACCATACCATATTGATTGATAATGAATTTGAGTTCTTTCTTTTCTTTCATAATGCTCTTTCTTTTCACCAGTAATTGTAAGAACATTATCTTTTACATGAACCTTTACATCTTCCTTATTTACACCTGGAAGCTCAACAATAACTTCATATCTATCATCCTCTTCAATCATATCTACATTTGGAGACCATACGATGGACTTTTTATCTTCCAAATTTGATACCGCTTCAGAGAAGGATCTTTCAAACTCCCTAAGTAGTGAAAATGGTCTCTCAAAAATCTCATCAATTATTGACCTTCTAACAGGCAACCTTCTCATATTCTCACCTCCTTTTTAAGGGTTTTGTTATTTAGGGTGAAAATTTTAAAGTTAGTTAACAGTTTATGAAAACCTTAAAAAATTTCTTTAATTTTTTATGCTTTATAATATGAAACTTTATTTTAAGAGGGGCAGAAAGCCCCTTAATAAGAAACATTCAAACCAGCGGTAATTCCAAGCCTTGTAACAGGTGAGTTTTTACCCATTATTGAAAATCCATAATAACCATATTCATCAGCTGCTCCCAATTTAGCCCAAACTGAAATAGGACCAGTTTTATATTTTAGATACGGCATTATTGAAAAATTAGAGGAAGAAGAAACAGTAGTGTTTCCTACTTTACCTTCTGTTTTTAATCTATAGATAAGGTCAAGTCCTAAGCTAAAAGAAGCTACTTCAGAAATTCCAAATTTATATCCTCCACCTACAATAAGTGCTAATTGATCTCCTTCATCATATTTTACATTATCTTCAGTTTTTTCTAAGGTTAAGGCGTAATTAACATTAGCATGAAAATCACCTGCTCCTGCCATAAATGGAACATTAGCTCCAAGACCAATTAAAACAGCATTCTGTCTATCTGAATTCGGCCACTTATCTCCACTAGCTTGAGGTCCTAAATCAAGTTGAAAGCCAACAAAACCATTAAAAAATACATATGAGCCACCAAGTAATAAATTCAAGTATTGAGGAGAAAATCCAGAACTAACAGAGGCACCAGATGAAGAAAATTGATGTTGTGAAAACTTGAAATCAACACCAGCATAAACCTTAGGACCAACCTCAGGTGAGAGAATATAGTATTTAGCATTTAGACCAAGATTTAGAATAGAAAAGGTAGCGCCAAAATCTTGGGCTTTACCGGTTGAATCATATTCTTGACTTGTAGAGCCATATCCAACATTCAGACCAGCAGAGAATTTTTCAGCATATGCGACACCAAACAATATAATCATTATGGTTATGAGCATTCTCATATTCTTTACCTCCTTTTGTAAAGTTTTAAAAGTTTAAGGCATAGCTAATAAAATGCTCAAAAAACAAAAATTTTATTTTGGTATATAGGTCAAAATTCTTTTACGATCTTTTTCTAAAACTTTTTTAAGATAATATCCTGTATATGAATTATTACAATTAGCAACATCTTCTGGTGTCCCTTCTGCTACAATATATCCACCTTTATCTCCGCCCTCAGGTCCCAAATCTATTACCCAATCAGCACATTTTATTACATCTAAATTATGCTCAATAACAATAACAGTATTTCCTTTATCTACAAGTCTTTGTAAAACATCTATCAATTTTTTAACATCATCAAAATGTAATCCTGTTGTAGGCTCATCAAGAATATATAAAGTTCTTCCTGTATCAACTTTACTTAATTCTTTCGCTAATTTTATTCTTTGGGCTTCACCACCTGAAAGTGTCGTTGCAGGTTGTCCAAGTTTAATATATCCAAGTCCAACATCTTCCAAAAGCTTTAATTTTCTATAAATTTTTGGAATATCTTCAAAGAATTTTAATGCCGATGAAACAGTCATATCCAAAACATCCGCTATATTTTTATCTTTATATCTAACCTCTAAGGTTTCAGAATTATATCTCTTTCCTTTACAAACTTCACATGGAACATAAATATCTGGTAAAAAGTACATTTCAACCTTAATATAACCTTCACCATTACAAGCTGAGCATCTTCCTTCCTCTTTATTAAATGAAAATCTTCCCTTACTATAACCTCTTGCTCTTGCTTCTTTTGTTAATGAAAAAACTTCTCTTATATCTGTAAATACACCTGTATATGTTGCGGGATTGCTTCTTGGCGTTCTACCAATAGGTGATTGGTCAACATTTATAACTTTATCAATATACTCTAAACCTTCAATCCTATCATATTCAAGTGGTTGCTCCTTTGATTTATAAAGCTCCCTTTTTAATGCTTTATACAATGTATCAATAATTAAGGATGATTTGCCACTACCAGAAACGCCTGTTATGACAACAAAAAGTCCAATTGGAATTTTTAAATTTATATTCTTTAAATTGTTTCCTCTTGCTCCATATAATGTTAAGAAAAATTTAGAAGGTTTTCTTCTTGTTATTGGAATAGGTATAGATAATTCACCAAGAAGATATTTAGCAGTTAATGATTTATCTTTAAATTTTTCTAATTCATTTGGCTTACCATATGCAACAACATAACCACCATTTTCACCTGCATAAGGTCCAAGGTCAATTATATAATCAGCTTGTCTAATTGTATTTTCATCATGCTCAACAACAATAACAGTATTTCCTAAATCTCTTAATTGTTTTAATGTATTTATAAGCCTTTGAGTATCTCTTGGATGCAAACCTATACTTGGCTCATCAAGAATATAAATTACACCTGTTAATCCTGAACCTATTTGTGTAGCAAGTCTAACTCTCTGCTCTTCTCCACCAGATAAACTTTCAGTCGTTCTATCTAAGGTTAGATAATCAAGTCCAACTTCAATTAAGAATTTTAATCTACTCTTTATTTCTTTAATAATTTTCTCTGCAATAATTTTTGACTTTTCATTTTCAAATGTTAAATTTTCAAGAAAATCATAAGCATCCTTAACACTCATTTTTGTAAATTCCCATATATTTATACCATTTACTTTAACGCAAAGTGCTTCCTCCTTCAATCTTGCGCCATTACAAACAGGACACTTTACATAAATCATATATTTTTCAATTTCTTCCTTTATAAATTCAGAATCCGTTTCATTATACCTTCTGTAAAGATAAGGAATTACACCTTCCCAATAAGTGTAATGATTTGTCCCATATAAAACTGCTTCTTTAAATGATTCGGGAAGTTCTTTCCAAGGTTTTTTTAAATTAACATTATAAATCCTTGATAATTCTAACAAGTATTCCTTAATGCGGAAATTTGGCTCACCAATAGGCTCAATAGCTCCTTCTAAAATACTTAAATTTTCATCTTTAATAAGTAAGCTTGGGTCTATTTCTATTTTAAATCCTAAACCATGACATTCAGGACATGCTCCATAAGGACTATTAAATGAAAATAATCTTGGCTCAAGCTCACTTAAAGAAAATTCACATTTTGGACAAGATAAATGCTCTGAAAAAATTATTTCTTTAACACTATCATTTTCACTATATTCAACAATTACAAGACCATTTGCCTCTTTTAATGAAAATTCTATACTTTCAAATAATCTTTGCTTTACCTCCTCTCTCAAAACAATTCTATCAATTATAATATCAATATTGTGTTTTTTATTTTTATCAAGTTCAGGAATTTCTTCAATATAAATTTCGCCATCTATTCTAAATTTATTAAATCCCATTCTCAAATACTTTTCAAATAATTTTTTATATTCTCCCTTTTTCCCTCTTACAACAGGTGCCATTATTGTAATTCTTGTTCCAATTGGAAAACTTAAAACCTTATTTACAATTTCATCTATGCTCCACTTTTGTAAAGGAATATCATCCTTAGGACAATAAGGAATTCCAACCCTTGCGAAAAGCAATCTTAAATAATCATATATTTCAGTAGTTGTAGCAACTGTTGAACGCGGATTTTTTTGAATTTTCCTCTGCTCAATAGCGATAGCAGGCGAAAGCCCCTCTATACTATCAACATCAGGCTTTTCCATTATTCCAAGAAATTGACGAGCATAAGCACTTAAACTTTCAACATATCTTCTTTGACCTTCTGCGTAAATTGTTTCAAATGCTAATGAAGATTTACCACTTCCAGAAACACCTGTTATTACAACAAGCTTTCCTCTTGGAATTTTAACATTTATATTTTTAAGATTATTTTGTCTTGCTCCTGTTATAATTATGTACTTTTTTTCCATAATAAAGTCTAAAATTTTAAGGGTAAAGCGAAGCTGTTGAAAAAGCGAAAAATATGAGTTAAGAGCAAATGACTTTTGGTTTATTATCTTCAATAATTAAATTTCCAATTTTTGGCTCTCTATCATGCTCAAAAATCATTAAGTAATTGTTTTTTAAAATTAAGTTATAAATTTTATAACGAGCATATAAACTATCAACAGGATACAAATCATAACCCATAATATAAGGATAATTAATATGGTGAATTGTAGGGACTAAATCTGCCATAAAAATCAAACCTTTACCAAACCTTTCAATAATAACAACTTGATGACCTCTTGTATGCCCACCTGTTAAAACTAAATATATTCCATCCTCAACTTTATAATCACCTTCAATTAAAATCAATCTGTCTTTTATTGGCTCAATTCTTTCTTTAATATAACTTGCTCTGCTTCTTAAATGTGGGAAATTGGCATCTTGCCACTCCATAGACTGAACAATTACCTTTGCCTTCTTAAAGTTATAATTTACATAACCTGCCATATGGTCAAAATGTAAATGTGTAGCAATAATATAATCAACATCTTCTGGTCCAAAATCTAAACTATAAAATAAATCCTCTTCTTTAACATCGTAAATATCTTTGAACTTTTCATCCCAATTTTTACCAATTCCAACATCAATTAAATAAATATGTTTATTTGTTTTTACTAATAATGGATGACTTGCCATAGGTATTCTATTCCTTTCATCAGGTTTTATTAACTTTTCCCATATAACTTTTGGAACAACACCAAACATCGCACCACCATCAAGTGCAAATTTACCTCCATTTAAATGATAAATTTCCCAATCACCAACTTTAAGAACATTCATTTCAGTTCCACCTCATATATACATATATTTTTATCTTTCACTAAACGAGCAATGATAATTCTTGAAAAATAATCAAATTTGTAGTTGTTGTAAATAGTTTTTGCTTTGCTTGTATGATCTATGAAAAAATAGTTATTTTTATAGCCTAAGACAAATGTCCAACCATCTGCTGAAAGCTTATATTTTAAATCTTTTATTAAGAAAACGAAATTTTGAATTTTGAAATTTTTTATATCTAAAATTTTTGGTTCTTCAATTTTACTTTCAGTTAAAATGAGATTTTTAACATTTTTAAACTCACTTAAACAAATAGAATTATTTTTATCAAGTTTTCCACCATTTAAACTATTTAAAGATATTTCAAGTAATAAAAACCAAATCATTTTTTATCCTCCTTTTTTGGTCTAAATGAATATATACAAACATGGTCTTTTAAGTATCTAACCGCTAAATACCTTGTAAATAGAAATATAACTAAACTATCAACTTGAACTCTCATTCTACTTTCAGGGTCAATATAAATTTCAATTTCATCTGATTTAATAATTCTTAAAAATTTATTATCACTTGCCTTTAAAAATATGCTTCTTCTAATTTTATCCCAATTTTCAACCTTAAAATAATTTAACACATCAAATTCAAAACCCTTTGAAAAAATTTCCTCTGGAAACGAGCCAGCAAATTTACTAAATTCACTATGACAAATTTGATTATCCTCCTCTAAAATGCCTCCATCAAGAACCATAAACTGACTAAAAACGAAAATTAACATACGAAAATTTTAAAGTTTGGACTTAATGCTTTTAACTACTTACTTAAAAACCTTTTTCCCATCAATTATATATATTCCTCTTCTCGTGTTATTAACTTTCCTTCCTGTTATGTCATAAGTGCCTTTTATAAGTTTTTTATTTTCAATTTTTTCTGATATACTAATTGAGCTTAAAATTTTTCCGCTTAATATAGGTATTTTATTTGTCCAAGTAAATGAATTTTTATAATAAGTTTGATATAATGAATCTTGAAACATTCTAATTAACCCAAAATTAGCAATATAGGAATATGTAAGAACTTCCGTTTGATTTATAGAATCTAAATAATTTCCTGTAAGTATAATTTTGGAATGTAAATGTAATTTCACAAAAATGGGATTTATAGATTCTACTTTTGCTATTGATGGTTTGAAAATGATTGTATCTAATATGCTATCTCCATCTATGTCTAAAAATGGTAGTTTCGTATTTAGCATAATAAAACAAGTATCCCAAGCTTGCCAACTATCATTTATATTAGGATTGAATTTAGCAAATATAATTCTTTGATTGTGATAATAATTATTCCCTGTCCAAATAAAAGTAGAATCATTATTTGAGCGAATTTTAACAAGCTTTCCATTTATATTAAAGCAAAATCCATATAATGGCATATTCATTATAGATATTACACTATCTGCTTGTGTTGAAGTTTTTATATTAAAATTATAAACATCATATAGCCAAAAATTCCCAATTGTCAGTCCTAGGTAGTTTAACATAGTATCAAATTTTAAGGCTTTAAAATTTCAAATATGTTATTTTTAACCACTCTATATCAAATAAATATATCGGATGTTGAGGTAAGATACAAGGTAAATGAAACTCTCGTTCAGGTTGGAAAAACTACTGCTATTGGAAAAACAAAAGCAATAAGTGGTAAAATTTTTTTAAATTCTGATAATGCTTTTGATACAACTTCTATAATTAAAGTAGATTTATCAACACTAAAAAGTGATCAGGAAAGGAGAGATAGATATATAAAAACCAAAACACTTGAAGTTGAAAAGTATCCTTTTGCTGAGTTTTATCCTCAAAGAATTGAAGGATTGAAAGAAATTAAAGATGGAACTTATAATGTTAAAATTTATGGAAAATTGAAAATTAAGGATATTATTAAGAATGTTGTTTGGAGTGGTAAAATTGATATAAAAGATAATAAAGCTAATGTTTTCTTAAAAACTGAATTTCCCTTTGATTATTTTAATTTACAAAAGCCAAAAGTTCCTGTTGTTATTGAAATTGATGACCCAATTGTCTTAGAAGTTGAAGGTATTTTTGATATAAAGCAAAATAAAATTGATTAGCGTCATAATTATAGGTGATGAATTACTTGAAGGATTTACAAGTGAAAAAAATTTATTTATTATTTCAAACTTTTTAAGAGCATATAAAAAAAATCTTCCGCAAAAAGCAATAATTGTAAAAGATAACAAAGAAGAAATTATAAAAGCAATTAGAAGTTTATTAAGTGAAAATCCAAAAGTTATTATAACAACAGGTGGAATTGGACCAACGGAAGATGATTTAACAATTGAAAGTATTTCAAAAGCTCTAAATTTAAATCTTATAAAAACAGAATTTGAAACAGAAATTGAAAAATATAAATATGTTATTGAGGGTTTTAAACTATTTAAAAATCCAAAAGGTAAAGCACCTGCCCAAATTGGCTATTATAACGAAACTTTAATAATTATTCTTCCTGGTGTTCCTTATGAAGTTGAAGGTTTTTTATATGAAAGTGAAATTGGTAAAATGTTAATAAGTGAAATTGAAGAGGGTTATGAATTTTTAATTATTAAGACAAATGGGATATATGAAACTCAATTAAGAGAGATATTATTACCATATTATGATAAGCTTGGATTTTTTGGATATTTGCCAAGGAATGATGGTGTTTATTTAAAATTCAAATCAAATAGGCAAAAGCTTAATGAGATTAAAAATTTGCTTTCTGAGATTTTAAAAAATTATATATGGGGATATAATAATGATGAATTGGAATTTTTAGTAGGTAAAAAATTAAGTGAAAGGAAATTAAAAATTGCAATAGCAGAAAGCTTTACAGGTGGTTATCTTTCACATCTTATTACAAGAGTTCCTGGCTCCTCAAACTATTTCAAAGGCTCAATTATTGCTTATAATAGAGATATTAAAAGAAACATATTAAATGTTAAAGCTGAAAATATATATTCAAAGGAATGTGTTATAGAAATGGCAAGAAATGTTAAATTATTATTTAATGCTGATGTTGGAATTTCTACAAGTGGGGTGGCAGGTCCAGAGCCTGATGATGGAGTTGAAGTAGGAAGAACTTTTTTTGGAATTTCATATAAAGAAGATATTGCTTATGAATATAAATTTTCAGGTAGCAGAGATGCTATAAAAGAAAAAGGTAGTTATTATGCGTTGTTTTTACTTTTAAAAAATGTTAGTTAAAAATTGATCTTAAAAGCAACTTCTTATTCACTCTCTTTTTTAGGAACTTCAAAAAATTTATAAAAGAGCTGTCTAATCTCCCTAATATCCTCCTCTATCTTATCAAGCCTTCTATTAACATCATCTATTCGTTTATTCAGCAAATTAGCGACAATACTAATAAATACCACAAGACTTGCTATAATTGTTAAGGCTTGTATCCATTCCATTTATTCACTTTCCTTCTTAGGAATTTCAAAAAATTTATAAAAGAGTTGTCTAATTTCCCTAACATCTTCCTCTATCTTATCAAGTCTTCTATTAACATCATCTATCCTTTTATTCATATCATCCATCCTCTTATTCAACAAATTAGCGACAATGCTAATAAATACCACAAGACTTGCTATAATTGTTAAAGCTTGTATCCATTCCATTTATTCACCTTCCTTTTTAGGAACTTCAAAAAATTTATAAAATAACTGCCTAATTTCTCTAACATCTTCCTCTATCTTATCAAGTCTTCTATTTACATCTTGTCTTAAATCATCTATTCGTTTATTTAACAAATTAGCAACAATACTGATAAATACTACGAGACTTGCTATAATTGTTAAAGCTTGTATCCATTCCATTTATTTAAAATTTTAAAGTATGGTGTTAAGTTATTAATGCCTTGTCCAATAATTCTGAAACTATTTATTTTTCTTTATTTTACTACCCACCCTAAAAACAAGGCTTAGCCTTATAAATGCCCATTTTTCGGCAATGGATTTTCGCCCCCTAAATACCCCCCAATAAAATCTATAATTTTTTAAAATTTTCATAAATTAATTGAAAATCAATAAATTAAGCCAAAGGCTTATTATTAGGGTAGGGAGCAAAATATATTAGAAGTTTCTTATGCTTTAAAATTTTTAATATGAAACTTTTAAATTTTCTAATTTTAACCTTGGGGATGATTTTATTGTTTAGTTGTAGGAAGAATGTAACATCTGAAACTTCTGATATACCTCAGGATACAGTCAAGGGAAGTTGGAAAATGGAAGGAGGGATGGGTAAATTGAAATATGAACCTTATTTACCATATGATACGCTCTTTGTTTATATAGAAATTAAAGATACAATAGGCTCAACATCAAAGCCAAGTGTAAAAATTTCAAATGGTATTAATGAAATTATCATGGATACAATATACTGCTATCCTAGTGGATATTATAGGCAATGTAGTACATTTGGAGAGTATCCAACTTCATTTTACAGGAGAAATACACTTTATAGTTTAGAAGTAAAAATTGACGCAAATAAATACCTAAAAGGTTATTTTTATACACCAAACATAGATTCTATGAAAATTATCTCACCTGATTCAGTTCCTAAAAATACTTCATTTACAATAAGATGGCAATTCTTTGGAGTTCCAAGCAGTTATGATTCTCTTTATTTAGGGATTGGGACCTTTGATACTACATGTTTAGCAATTTTTTTACCAGGCAATACTACTCAATATACTACTACACTTACAAATCCATGTAAAAATCTAGATACAATTCTTATAGGTGTTGGCTATATTAGAAAGAAAATTTTTGTTGATACTACAAAGAGATTTGATGTTTTTATATACAGAATAAGACCTTTCAAAACTTACTAATAGATTATACATATGCCTACTGCATAATTTTCAGAATGACTAATGGATATTTCAATTTTTCTACTTCCAA
>JAVVGK010000044.1:0-10843 GCA_032249175.1 Candidatus Hydrothermia bacterium
TATTTATTTTGCCTCCTAAATTCACCCTTCAAATCAATAGTTTTAAAAAATTTTTTATAACTTATTGATTATCAAGCACTTTTTATGCCTCAGGGGACTTTAACTCCCCATTCAACCTCTTAAAATAAATGATTTCCTTTTGCTTTGTTTTTTTACCTTCATACCAAACCTATATTCTTAAAAAACAAAAACATATTATAAGCTGTTTTATCCCAACTAAAATTTTTAATTCTTTCAAATCCCTTAATAATATAATTTTCTCTATTACTTAAAACATTTTCAACAGCAAATCTCCAACTTTCAACATCATCAAAATCAGCATATTCAATAGCATCTCCTCCAACTTCTTCAACTGCTTTTGTTCCTATAACAGGAACACCCATAGCCATAGCTTCAAGAACAGGTATTCCAAATCCTTCATATCTTGAAGGAAATAACAATAATAAACTCCCAGCATATAAAATTCTTAAATTTTCACTATTTACATAATCAAACATAATAATTCTATCTTGTAAATCAAGACTATAAATAAGCTTTCTCAATTCATCCTCATAAGGCTTCCTTGTTCCAACAATAATAAGTTTAAAATCCTTAAAAAATTTCATAACTTTAATTGCTAATTCAACATTCTTATGCCTAAATTGTGCTCCTACAACCAAAAAATAATTTTCCAAATTCATCTTTTTTTTAAAATCCAAAATTTCTTGTTGGTTTTCAATAGGTCTAAAAATTTCTTCATCATAAGATGGATAAAAAACGAAAACCTTTTCTTCATTAACATTTAAGAAATTTACAATATCCTTTTTTGAATTATTTGATACTGTAAAAATAAAATCAACTTTCTTAATAAATGGCTTTAAAAAAAAGCGAAAGAAATAATACTGCTCCTTGTACCTGTCTGGAAAAAGAATTGCTAAAATATCGTGAATTGTTATAATTTGCAATCCCCTATGAAATAATGAAACTCCATGATAGGTTCTAAAAATAGCTTCCTTATAAAGAAATGTTTGTAAGTAGATATGTCTTAAAATTGGATTATTTTCTAAAATTTTTGGTGAAAGAATGAAATCATAATCATTTCCAAAAATCTCAGGTGAATGTGTCAAAACCTTAAAATGAATATATTTTTTAAGATGTTTTAATAAATTTATTGTATAAGAGCCAATACCCGAAATTTTTTTATTTACAATTAAGGTATCAATTATCATAACTTAAAAAGCCTTTCCACCTTCCTTTAAATCCATAATAATTTTTTAAAAACTTTTCTTTTCTAAAAGCATTTAAAATCATTCCACCTATTGGTCTTATAATTAAATTTTCAACAAAAGGAATAACTAATCTAAAATCATTCTTTAAATGTTTCCTAAAAAAAGCCCCCATTCCAATTCCATAATAATAAGCTCGCTCTTTTGAATCTTCCTTATATGGATGATAAATAAAAATTTTTCTTTCAAAATAACCTTTATATCCTTTTTTTAATAGTCTAAAAACTAAATCCATTTCTTCGGAAGAATAAAATTTTGAATTGATACCAAAATTTTCATCAAATTCTAATTTTTCTTCCGTCCTTATAAACAAGCAAGGAGATGGACAAACTCTCATAAAGTTAATTATATTTATCTTCTTTGATTTTTTAAACCACCTTCCAAGAGATTCCTTACTTTTAAATTTATCAATAGCTAAAACACAAAAAATCTCAAAATCATTATTCTCAAAAAAATTCTTAACATTCTCTAATAAATTACTTGGATATTCACAATCATCATCAGGAAAAGCAATTATTTGACCAGAAGCATAATTTATTCCATAATTTCTTGCTTTTGAAAGTCCTTTGAAATCAACTTTAAAATAAATAATTTTAAATTCATTTAAAAATTCTTTAATAACTTTATAAGCTTTATCATCTTCATTTTGGTCTATTACAATAAGCTCAAAGTTCTTATATGTTTGATTTTTTAAAGAAATTAAAAAATTTTCAATCTCACTACTTCTTCCATAGGTTGCCATAATTAAAGAAAATTTCATAAATTTTTTAAAATTTTAATAAGGGCTTTTGCTGATTCCTCTCCTTTATTTCCAAATTTTCCACCTGCTCTATTTAAAGCTTGCTCCAAATTATCAACTGTTAAAATAGAAAATGTTATTGGAATTTCTAATTCAAGAGACAATTTCATTATTCCATAACTAACTGCTCTTGCTATATATTTATAATGCTCTGTTTCACCCTTTATAATACAACCAATTGCAATAAAGCCATCAAACGCTTTCTTTTTACTTAATAATTTTATCATAATTGGAATTTCAAAAGAGCCATTTACAAAATAAACTTCATAATGAAAATTATTTTCCTCTAAAACTTTTTTCGCTCCTTCTAATAATTTTTCTGTAATGATTTTATTAAACTCAGAAACAACAATACCTATCATAAAATTCCTATCATTTTTCCAAGTTTTTCATAAGTTTCAATTAAATCTCCTTTTTCAAATCTAAAAACATCCTTATCATAACTATTTCCAAATTTATCCCAAACTCTAAAAACATCAGGCGATATTTCGTCCGCTAAAATTATTTCATTATTATATCTTCCAAATTCAAATTTTATATCTACAAGTCTTAAATTAAATTTTTTGAAAAATTCTTTTAAAATTTCATTTGATTTAAAAGCAATAATTTCAATAGCTTTCACCTCTTCAACACTTGCCAATTTTAGAATTTTTATATGCTCCTTACATATATTTGGATCATTTAATTTGTCGTCTTTATAAAAAAATTCAATTAGTGGCTCTTCAAATTCAAATCCACTTTCTATACCAAGTCTCTTTGTAATTGAACCCGTTGCTATATTTCTAATAACTACTTCAATTTTCAAAATTTCAACTTTTCTACATAACATTTGATTATCATTTAATTTTCTAATAAAGTGATTTTTTATACCATTTTCACTTAATAACTTGAAAAAAAATTCAGAAAATAAACAATTTATTTTGCCCTTATTTTTAAATTCCTGATATTTTTGAGCATTAAAAGCAGTAGCACTATCCTTAAATTCCAGAATTACTTCATCTTTTGAAAATTCATAAACTTTTTTTGATTTTCCCTCATATAGAAGCTTCATAAATTGTTTGAAATTTTAAAGTTGATAAAAATTGTTTGCTTTAAAATTTTAAATTATGAAAGCATCGCCAATTTACAATCAATATAAAAAGCTAAAAGAAAAATATCAAGATGCTATATTGCTTTTTAGACTTGGAGATTTTTATGAAATGTTTTTAGATGACGCTTATAAAGTTTCAAAATTATTAAACTTGACATTAACAAGTAAGCCAATGGGTAAAGATTTAAGAGTTCCTATGTGTGGAATACCTGTAAAATCCGCTAATGTTTATATAAAAAAATTGTTAAGTTTTGGTTTAAAAGTTGCAATTGCTGAGCAAATGGATGAAATGGAAACGAAAAATTTAATGAAAAGAGAAGTTATTGAAGTTTTAACACCTGGAACTATTATTGATGAAGATTTCTTAAATGAAAATGAAAATAACTATATTTCAAGTTTATATCAATTTGGTCAAAATTGTGGTCTTGCTGTTCTTGATATTTCAACAGGAGAGCTTACGATTTATGAGGATAAAATAAACAAAGTTATTGAATTTTTAAATAAAATTGAAGTTAAAGAAATTATTATTCCTGAAAATTTGAATTTAGAACTTAAAAATGCCCATATTGTAAAATTTCCTCAAATTGAATATGAATATATAACTTCAATTGAAATTTTTAGAGATTTCTTTAATAAAGAGCCAAGCTCCTATTTTGGATTAAAAGTTCCAAACTTAGCAATTAGAAGTATTTCTGCCTTAATTAAATATCTAAGAGCAAATAAGCCACACGCATTAAATCATATAAAGTTTATTAGAGTTGGTAATCTAAATGTTTATATGAATTTAGATAAACAAACAATTAGAAATCTTGAAATTTTTGAAAGTATTAGAGCAGATGCTAAAGGAATAACACTATTCTCAATATTAAATAAAACGAAAACACCTGTTGGCTCAAGAGCTTTAAGAAAATCATTAAGTAATCCATATATTAACCTTGAAAAAATTAATTTAAAATTAAACCGAATTGAAGCTTTAATTACATTCAAAGAAAAATTAAAATCTGTTCAAAAAATTTTAGAACTGATAGGTGATCCTGAAAGAAAACTTGGAAAGATATCTGCTAATAGAATTCCACCAATTGAGTTATTGAAATTTGCCTATTCAATTAAAAATTGGATAGACATTTACGATATATTAAAAGAACTACAACCTTTTGAAAAATTCTTTAAAAACATTGATAAACTTAAAGAAATTTCAGATGAAATTATAAAAACACTTTCAGATAATCCACCTTACAATTTTTCAGATGGAAATGTTATTAGAGATGGAATAAATGAAGAGCTTGACAAATATAGAAAAATTTTATATGAAAGTGAAAAAGTGATTTTAGAAATTGAAAATTATGAAAAACAAAGAACAAAAATACCAACTTTAAGAATTGGATATAATGAGGTTTATGGTTATTATATTGAAATTACAAAATCCTATAAAGATAAAGTTCCAAGCGATTGGGAGGGCATTCAAACACTTGTAAATACTTTAAGATTCAAAAATAAGAAAATTATAGAAGTTGAAAAAGATATTGCTTATGCAAAAGAAAAAATTTTAACTATTGAAAAGGAGATATTTAACAATTTAAGAAGAAAAATTTTAGAATTTTCAAAAGATTTAAGATTGTTCTTTGAGTTTTTAGGGGAGCTTGACTTAGATTGCTCAATAGCACAAATTAGTATTGAAAATAATTGGACAAGACCAGAATTTAATGATGATGGAATAATTGAAATTATAGATGGTAGGCATCCTATTGTAGAAGCTTTAAACGATGAATTTGTTCCCAATAGTTTATTTCTTGATAATGAGAATAATGCTATTATATTAACAGGACCTAATATGTCAGGAAAATCAACTTATTTAAGACAAAATGCTATTATTATATTGCTTTCTCATTGTGGTTTTTTTGTTCCTGCTAAAAAAGTTAATATTCATATTGTTGATAGAATTTTCAGTAGAGTTGGAGCAAGTGATGATATAAGTTCAGGTGTATCAACATTTATGGCAGAAATGATAGAAACTGCTTATATTTTAAATAATAGCACGGAAAAAAGTTTTATTATTTTAGATGAGGTAGGAAAAGGAACATCTACATATGATGGTATAGCAATAGCAAGAGCAATTATTGAATATATCCAAAACTATATAAAAGCAAAAACATTATTTGCTACTCATTATTATGAATTAACAAAACTTGAAGGTGAAATAAAAGGCATTAAAAATTATTGTATGGAAGTTAAGGAATTTGAAGATAATGTGATTTTTACAAGAAAAGTTATAAGAGGCTCTTCTGATAAAAGTTATGGAATATATGTTGCTAAACTAGCAGGCATCCCAGAATGGATTATAAATAGAGCAAATGAGATTTTACTAAATTTTAAAATTTTAAATAGCTCAATTGAAATTGATATAAATCCTGATGAAATAACACCAAAACAAGCCTTAGAAATTCTATATAAATTAGTTAAAAAATAAACCCTCTTATTTCATACTCTGAATAACTTTTAAAACAATGCCAATCAAAGTTCCTATAATTGCCAAAGTTTGGATTATAATGGTAATAATTAAAGTATTAAATTTTTGATCAATTTTCTTGTCTAATTTTTCATATTTTTCATCTATTTTTTTATCTAATTTTTCATATTTTTCATCCATTTTTTCATTTAATTTTTCATGTTTTTCATCCATCCTCTCAAACAACACATTTTTTAGCTTATGATATAGAATTTTTAGATCTTTATTTGTAGCAAGTTTAATTTTAGCTTTTTCAAGAATTTCTATAAGTTGGTCTGGATTACTTGAAATGATTTCCCATATAACTTCTGGGTTCTTTTTCACAATCTCTAAAATTTCTTTTTCAGTCATAAAGAAATTTTAAAGGAAGATTAACTCCTTAATCTGCCTTGTCCAATAATTCTAAAACTATTTATTTTTCTATATTTTGCCCAACCACCCTATATTTAAGCCTTCCGCTTAAAAATGCCCATTTTTCGGCAGGGGGGCTTCGCCCCCCTAACAAACCCCCCAATAAAATCAATAATTTCCTGAAATTTTTAAAAGTTCTTGATTATCAATTACTTAACACTATTTATTGGACAAAGCAAAAAATAGGAAGTTTAATTTTATTCATAGTGAAATTTTAAATGGGCATTAAACAAGGTATTTTAAAGAAGGTTTATAAGCATTGATTTAACAATTTCATCAAAATTATCATACTCATCCAAAAGAATGTTAATATGCCCCATCTTTCTTCTTATTCTCTTTTCCTTGAAATACCAATAAAAATAACTATTTTTAATTTTAAAAATTTCATTTAAATTTGGTTTATCAACACCAAGCAAATTTATCATTAATGTTGGTTTAATTAAATTAGTTTCTCCAAGAGGTAAATTTAAAATTGCTCTTAAAAATTGTTCAAATTGTGAAGTTATTGAGCCATCAAGTGTCCAATGACCACTATTGTGAGGTCTTGGAGCAATTTCATTTATTAAAACATCATCATTTTTGACAAAAAATTCAATAGCCATAATTCCAATTAAATTTAAAGATTTTGAAAGCTCAATAGCAATTTCATATATTTTATTTTCAAGTTTTTTAGGTATTTTAGCAGGTGTTATGTTATAAATTAAAATTCCATCCTTATGAAAATTTTGAGAAATCGGATAAACCTTAATATCTATTTCATTTCTTGCAACAATCGTAGAAACTTCCATTTCAAAATCAATATATTCCTCTATTATTAACTCTTCATTCAAATTAGAAATCTCTTCTAAATTTTCATTATTTTTTATGTAAAATTGACCTTTACCATCATAACCAAGTTTTGTGGTTTTAACAACGCATGGAATAAAATTATTTTTCTTTATTATTTCACAAGCTATTTTTCCATTCTCTGCTCTAAAAAATTTCACAGCAGGAAATTTATTATTTAGCAAAAAATTTTTTTCATTAAATCTATTTTGTTTTAATGAGAAAATTTCATAAGATGGTTTTAGTTTATCTTCCATATATTTCACAATATCCATTGGAATATGCTCAAATTCAAATGTTATAATATCACTTTCATTATAAAATTCACGATAATTTTCAAATGTAAATAATTTTGCTGATGTCTTTCTTGAAGAAATATCAAAATTTTTATCTAAAACATTAAATTCAAAACCCATATATGTCCCTCTTAAAATTGTCATAAAAGCAAGTTGCCCTCCTCCAAGTATTCCTATTTTCATATTCTTTTTAAGTTCATATTTTCAATTTTATAAACATTATCAGCATATTTAAGTATTTCGTAATCATGAGTTGAAAATACAATAGTAGTTTTAAAATCGTTTCTAATTTTAGAAAAAATTTCCATAATTGAAAATTTAAGTTTTTGGTCTAAATTGGCAGTTGGCTCATCTGCTATAATAATTTTCGGATTATTCATAATTGCCCTTGCTATCTCTACTCTTTTTCTCTCTCCACCTGATATTTCAAATGGTAAATTATCTTTCTTATTAGCTATTGATAGGTATTCAAGAATTTCTAATGCTCTTTTTTTATCTTTTCCATTTAAAAATTTATTTTTTATTAAGCTTGGAATTAAGACATTTTCTAAAACCGTAAGCTCATTTATTAAGTGAGAATTTTGAAATATAAACCCAATAAATTCATTTCTTAATTTTGAAATTTCATTTTCGTTTAAATTTTTAACATTTTTTGAATTTATTAAAATTTCTCCTTCATCAGGAAAATCAATAACTCCTATTAAATTTAAAAGTGTAGTCTTTCCACTTCCAGATGGTCCAATTATTGCTACTATTTCATTTTCAGATATCTTTAAGTTTAGATTTTCAAAAACAACTATCTCATTTGGGTCTTTATAAACTTTTTTAACATTTATTAGCTCAATCATTTTTTAAAACTTCTTTTATAATATCCCATTCAAAACCTCTACTTCTAAGAAGCTTTATTAATTTTTCCTTGTCTAAATGCTTTCTTCTCATTTCCCTTTTCAATTTTTCAATTACCACATCCTTTTCGTAATTGTTTAAAGCCTCATTAATAATTTGCTCATTATATCCTCTTATTAAAAGTCCAAGATAAATTCGTTTTTTTGACCATCCTTTTTCACATTTAATTTTAACATAATTTATAGCATCTTCTATTTCATTTAAATATCCATATTTTTTAAGTTTTTCAATAACTTCAACAATTTCACTATCATCAAATCCTTTCTGTTTCATTCTTTTCCTTAACTCATTTTCAGAGCGGGGACGAAATTTTAACAATTTCAAAGCATAATTTATAGCTTTCATTTCTGCTCAATATCTTTAAGTTTTAATTCATATATAACACCATAAATGTCAATTGCTTTTACACTTAAAATACTATAATCTTTTGAACTTAAAGTAAATTTAATGTCTTTGTAAAATAAAGTATCAGATAGTAAGTTAATTTCAACTTTATCATTAAATTTCTTAAATTCACTTTTATAAGCCTTTATACCTTCGGTTAAGAAGTAATAGGGATTGAACATGTAGTTTTTAGGCAAAACTTGGATTGATGTGTCATGATTTTGAATAGTTATCATAAATGTATCTTTTAAAATAATTTTGCTTTTTGTTTCATTTATACTAAAAGTTAATTCGCTTGGAGATTTATAAACTAAATAGCCACTTAAAATAATAGAATCCTTTCTTGAAGGATATTTAATAATCTGAATAAAATTTGCTTTCAAATAATTTATACTCAAATACTTCTTTTCAATTTCCTTTTCCAATTGATTAATTAGAAAAAATAACATTTAGTTTTCCACTCTAAAATCATCTTTTTTATCATCAGGTTTTTCACTCTTATAGCTTTGGTAAATTCTTGTAGTTATGCTATTAAAAACATTTTGAAGTTCTTCATAAGCTTTTTGAATTTCTTCTTTATTATCAGTTTTTAAACTTTCCTTTGCTTTATTTATCTTTTCCTCTACATTTCTCCTTTCATCCTCAGTTATTTGTGAAGAAAGTTCTTTTAATGATTTTTCAACTGAATAAATATAAGCATCTACGGTATTTTTAAGCTCAATTAATTCAGCTCTTTTTCTATCTTCTTCTTCCTTTTCTTGTGCTTCTTTTATCATTCTTTGTATTTCTTCTTCTGTTAATCCAGTTCTTGCATGAATTTTAATATCAGCCTTTTTACCTGTTGCCTTTTCAACAGCACTAACAGTTAATATACCATTTACATCAATATCAAATGTAACCTCTATTTGAGGAACACCTCTTGGAGCAGGTGGAATACCTGAAAGCTCAAATTCTCCAAGTAGTCTATTTTCCCTCGCTATTTTCCTTTCACCTTGATAAACTTTAATCCAAACGCTCGTTTGATTATCCTCTGCTGTTGTATATATTTTCGTTTTTCTTGTTGGTATAGTAGTATTTTTAGGTATTACCACATCAAATAATCCACCAAGAACTTCAACACCTAAGGATAATGGTGTTACATCTAATAAAACAATATCTTTTGCCCTATACTCACCTGATATAATTGCTGCTTGAATTGCAGCACCAATTGCTACCACTTCATCAGGATTTATTCCCTTATGTGGCTCTTTATTGAAAAATTCTTGAACTTTCCTCTGAACTAATGGCATCCTCGTTTGTCCTCCAACAAGAATTATTTCATCAATATCTGATGGTCTTAATTTTGCTTCTTCAAGTGCTTCTTTAATTAATCTAATGCTTCTGTCTATTAAATCCATAGCCATTGCTTCAAGTCTTGCTCTTGTTAATGTTCTTTCAAGATGCTTTGGACCAGAGCTATCAACAGTTATAAATGGAAGACTAATTACTGTTTCATTTTGGAAAGATAATTCTTTTTTGGCTCTTTCTGCTGCTTCTTTTAGTCTTTGTAATGCTTGTCTATCAGTTGATAAATCTATACCTGTTTCTTTTCTAAATTCCTCAATAAGCCATTCAATAATTCTATTATCAATATCATCTCCACCTAAGTGTGTGTCTCCATGAGTTGCTATTACTTCAAATACTCCCCCACTTAATTCAAGTATAGATATATCAAATGTTCCACCACCCAAGTCATAAACAGCTACTTTTAACTTCTTATCAGTCTTATTTAAACCATAAGCTAATGCAGAAGCAGTTGGCTCAGGAAGAACTCTAACAACTTCAAGACCTGCTATTGTTCCAGCGTCTTTCGTTGCTTGTCTTTGAGCATCATTAAAGTAAGCAGGAACTGTAATAACAGCTTTCCTAACAGGCTCACCAAGATAACTTTCAGCACTCTTCTTTAAATATCTTAAAATCTCTGCTGATATTTGCTCAGGCGTATAATTTTTATTTTCAGCAGGAATGAAAACTTCAACTCTGTCATTTCTTCCTCTAACAACCTTATATGGAACTTTTCTTATGTCATCTAATGCCTCATCATATCTTCTACCCATAAATCTCTTTATTGAATAGATTGTATTTTCAGGATTAAGTATAGCTTGCCTTTTAGCAGGAGAACCTACAATAACTTCGCCATTGCCCTTAAAAGCAACAACAGAGGGTGTAAGTCTCTCACCTTCCAAGTTATGAATCACAATTGTTTCATCACCTTGCATTATAGAAACAACTGAATTTGTTGTTCCAAGGTCAATACCCAAAATTTTCTCTGCCATAGTATGAAAATTTTAAAGCACAAGTTAACAATTTATGTACCTTGTC
>JAVVGK010000045.1:0-10494 GCA_032249175.1 Candidatus Hydrothermia bacterium
GCAGAATTAACATGCTTTAAAATTTTAAAATGCTAAAAAGTTTAATTACTTATTTAGCTGATGATGAGATTATTTTGGGTTATAGGGATTGTGAATGGACAGGTGTTGGTCCTTTTTTAGAGGAAGATTTGGCACTTTCTTCTATTGCCCAAGATGAAATTTCCCATGCAAGTATTTTATATGAAATTATTGGTGAGCCTGATGATTTTGTATATAAAAGAAATCCAAATGAATTTAAAAATGCTTATATTTTAGAACTTGAAAATTACGATTATATTTTCACATTATTAAGGCATTTGTTTTATGATGAATTTGACTATACAAGAATAAAAAGCCTTCTAAAATCATCAAATAATGAATTGAAATCAAGAGCTGAAAAAATTATTTTAGAAGAGGATTATCATTTAAAGCATTTTAGAGTTTTAACAAAAAAATTATATCAAAGAGAAGAAGGTATTAAAGTTTTAAGTGAATGTTTAGATAAGCATTTATGGAATCTCTTTACACTTTTTGAAGCAGATGAAGAAATAAAGTCTATATATGATACTGATTTATTTCCATTAAATTATGATGAGCATTTAGAAATGTTTTATAATGCCATTAAAATGGATTTACCATTTTATCAATTTCCCGAAATTTCTGAAATTAAGAATTATGTAAAAAATTTAAAATCTTCAAGAAGTGGAAATAAAAGTGAAGAATTTATAAAGTTCTATGAGACTTTTACAGAAGTTTATAGGATTGAGCCAAATGCTAAGTGGTGATTTAAAAGAGAAAGTTTTAGAAAAGATATCAAAAATCAAAGACCCAGAAATTCCTACAATTAGTATATTAGATTTAGGTTTAATATATGACATAAAGCTTGAAAATGAAAAATTGTTAGTGTTAATTAGGAAAACTTATTCAGGATGTCCTGCTTTGGACTTAATTAAAAAAAGCATTGAAAATTATTTAAAGGAAATGAATATAGAAAATTTTGAAGTAAAATGGATATATTCACCGCCTTGGAGAAGCTCAGATATTACAGAAAATGGAAGAAAGGCTTTAAAAGAAGCAGGTATATGTCCTCCTGATGAAGAAAGATGTCCCTATTGTAATTCTGAAAATGTAGAGCTTAAAAGTGAATTTGGTCCTACAAAGTGTAGAATGATATATTATTGTAAAAATTGTAAAAATCCTTTTGAAAAGATAAGATGAAAAAGCTTTTTTATTTGTTGTTTTTAAATGGATGTTTCTTTGGGATATATCAAAGACCTCAAACGATTGGTGAAGGAAATTTTGATTTTTCACTTTATGCGTCCTTTCAAATTACTACAAATCCTTATGATAGAAGAGATTTAAAAAATTCTGGATATGGATTATTTTCTAATTTAGGATTTGATTTTCTTTATGGTATTACTGATTTAACAGATTTCGGGTTTCATTTTTCAGGTGCAGGACTTGGGCCATTTCTTAGATTTGCTGTTTATGATGAGAAAATAAGAGGTATAAGAAATCAATTTCTTATTGCTCCATACATATTATATGACCCTATATTTAGTCAATCTCTTGGTTTTCGTTTAGATGCTATATATTCTTGGAGAGCAAGTAAGTTCTTTGAGCCATATATATTTTATCAAATGTACTATCATCCATATTTTGAGGAATTCTTTTATAATCAAGTGAATTTAAAACCCTTAGGTAGAGTTGGAAGTGGATTTTATCATTTTGTAGGTTTTGGCTCAAATTTCAATATATATTTAGAAAGGAGTTTTAAAACACCTGATATAAGATTTAATTTTGAATTAGGACTTATGGGTGCTTATTTAGAAAGTCAAAGGAGATTTATTCCTGTTATAAATATGGGATTAGGTTTTGGAGGCTCTGGTCTTTTTAAATGCTATCGCTCAAAAGGTAAAAGAGAATTTTGCCCTGGTGATGTTTTTCTTAATATTATTTACCTCATATTTGCATTACTTTCTCAGCCTTAAAATTTAATTAGTGCTTATTCTATCAAGAGAGAATGAAAAGGAATTTATAGAGAAGAAGAAAAAGCTATATGAGAATATTATTGAAATTGAAAGCAGTAAGGAAGAATTTAATTTATTAAAAGCGATAGTTGATAAATATGGGGATGAAGCTATAAGGAATGCTTATAATGAATTGTCTTTCTTAAATACTTAACAAGAATGCTACGATTTCTGAAATTTTTCAAGGTATATATGAGTTTTTAAATTTTGTAAAGCCAATTCTTATAGTTTTTAAAAATTGTGAAAATTTAGATGATTTAACTATTCTTTATTTACACTTCCATTTTTCATTACAAAAGGAAAGAAAGGAAACCATTTATGAGCATTTTGTAGGAAGAAACGAAGAAATAAAAAGAATGAAAAAATAGCGGATAGTTTAAATAATGGATTTAGAATGATTTCCATTTAAATGATTTAAGAAATTTTTACTATCATCAGAATAAAACAAGAGAAGCTATAATTTATTTTCAAGAGGGTTTAAATGAAGTAAAGGAGTTTTTTGAGAAAGATCATGATAAGTTTATATTTCCATATATCCATTTCTTGTTTTGTTTAGCAAATGCTTACTTCCTCTTAAACCATATAGAAAAATCAATGAATCTTTTATATGAAGCTTTGAATATATCAAAACCTTATGTTTATAACTATCCTGAGGAATTTGCTACATTTTATGTCTATCTATTATTTGAATTGGGACTTTGTTATAATAAATTAAATAGACCTGAGGAAGCTTTGGATTTATATAAAGAAGCCTTTTTATTATCTGATGACCAGAATTTCATGTTTATACTACAAGGGTTAGGAGTAAGCTATTTAGAAGCAGGTAATCTTGAAGAGGCTATAAGACTTTTCAAGGAAGTTTTAGGTATATTAAAGCCTTTATTTGATAAAGAACCTATTCAATGGCTTACACATTATGTTAATACATTCATTTTTTTAGGAAGTTGCTATCATGAATTAGAGAATTACGAAGAAGCGATAAGTTTTTATAACGAAGCCTTAAATATATTAAAACCTTACTTTGAAAGTAATCCTGATAGATGGATTATAAATTATGTTAATTTGCTAAGCGGTTTAGCCTTTACTTACCTTCAACTAAACAATTTCCAACTCGCAAAAAAGTACTTTATTGAAGCAAAGAAATTACTTGAAAATTACCCATATACCCATAATTTACCTCATTTAAGCAATTTATATAATTTCATAAAAGAGCAATTGAAAAACCTTCCTTAATAATCCCAATCATCATAATATAAAATTCTATCTTTTAACATCCTAAATAAAATTGAAAATGGTAAGAAGTTATAATCAAAATTAAATTTCCTTGTATAAATAACAATTTCAGCATTTTTATATTTACTTTTAGCATAATTTACAGCTGATAATATACCTCCTATTGTATCAATAATTCCAATTTCTTTCGCATCCTTTCCAATCCAAACTCTACCTTTTGCTATTTTTCTTACAGAATCAATACTAATTTTCCTTCCTTCTGAAACAACACTTAAAAATCTATCATACCCATATTTTAATTCTTCCCTTAATGAATTTAATTCTAAACTATCAAGAACTCTTCCACTAAAAACATCAGAATGCTCAAAAATTTTAAAAACATCAGAATTTAAATAAAGTTTCTTTTTATAAAATGGGTCTAATGCTAAAAATCCTCCAAGAATACCAATTGAGCCTGTTATTGTTAAATTATCAGCGAAAATTTTATTAGCATAAGCACTTATATAATATCCACCACTTGCAGCAACTCTTCCCATAGATACAATAACGAGTTTTTCCTTACTTAATTTTTTAATTTCATTTGTTATTAAATCACTCGTAAATGCTGAGCCACCAGGACTATTTACTCTTATAATAACTGCTTTTATTGATTTATCATTTCTTATTTTTTCAAAAAGTCTTACAGCATTTTTCCCAATTGTTGTGCTTTTGTCAAAAACATTATATATATCTTGGTCAATTATAGGTCCTTCTAAAAATACAAGTGCTATTTTTGGTCTAAATTGATTTTCCCATTCATAAGATATATATTTTTTTTCTTTTGAGATTTTATAATTTTTTAGAAATTCATTTTCATAAACAGCATCATCTACCAATTTTAATTTTTTAGCTAAATCTGAATTTATGAAAATTCCATAATTAAACAAACTATCCAAATTTTCTATTTTTCTTGAACTTAAAATATCTTCTTTTATTTTCTCATAAGTTATTTTTAAAATCCTTTCCCTTTGCTCTCTATCATATTCACTTGCACTATTTCTTACATAAGGCTCAATAGCACTTTTATATTCTTCATAATGCTCAAATTGTGGAACAATTCCAAGACTATCAAATAATTCCTTATAGTACCTTCTCTTCATATAAAGTCCCGAAAATGTTATTATTCCATTTTTATTTATAAAAATTTTGCTACAAGCAGTCGCTAAATAATAGCTTTTATAATCATAATCGTCAGCATAACAAATAAATTCTTTTTTAGATTGTTTTATTAAATTCCTTAATTCTTCAATTTGTGCTAAATTTAAATCTAAATTTGACAAGTTCAATATAAAACCTTTTATTGAAGGATTTTTTATTTTCTCCTCTAAATCTGAAATAAATTCATAAAAGTTTTTTGACAAGAAAGGAACTTTATCTTCCTTATAGC
The DNA here is from genome assembly GCA_032249175.1 of Candidatus Hydrothermia bacterium. Taxonomy (GTDB): domain Bacteria; phylum Hydrothermota; class Hydrothermia; order LBFQ01; family DSFT01; genus DSFT01. The sequence goes on from JAVVGK010000045.1 coordinate 4,669, forward strand.
TTTTAACATCAATTTTATTATAAAATTTTCTTTTAAATTGACTTGGTAATTTATCAAATGTTAATTCAAATGCTAAATTACTATCATTTTTAGCAGAAAGCAAAACATTTTCAAGGGCAAAACTTATTCCAAAGGAATAATTTTTCCTATCAAATTCATAATTAACAAAAGCCAAAAAATTCTTTAAATTTAATCCAATTGAAGTTGTTTTTAAATAAAAAGTATCCTTATAGTAGGCATCTAATGAAAGCTCAAGATAACTCTTATTTAATGGTCTAATCGTAAAGGAATAAATATCCTTATAATATCCAAAAGAAAAAAAACTTAAAGGTCTATAAAGTAATCCAAAATTCATCTTTTTTGAAATATCATTATAATCAATACCAAAAGAAAATCCTTTAAATGATGTTGAAAAAGCAAATGTTGAGCTAAATTTATCTTTAAAAATTCCAATTCCATATAAATTTACACCATAAAGATAAGAAGAATCTTTTAGATTGTAGGAAAAGATAAAGGATGAATAATAGTTTGATAAACCTGCGGGATTTGTAAATATGCTTTGAGTTCCACCAACAGCAGAGACACTTCTTGAAAAATAAAAGCTAAAAAGAAGGTACATAAACATAGCTTTAAAATTTTAAGGCTATGCTATCTTTATTTTTGATAAATCAGATTATCACGAACAAGGAGCCTTTAAGACCTTTTAAAGAAAGCTATTTAAATCCAAATAATCCATATTCGCAAATAGATAGACTTTACTATCAAGGTAAATTTTCTGATGCTTCAAATCTATATGAAAAAGAGCTTCAAAGAGCTTATACTGATGAGCAGAGATTTAGGGTTCTTTCAGGAATTGCTTGGAGTTATATAGGAATAAATAGATTTCTTGAAGCGAGTGATTATTTTGAGAAAGCTTCCGTTTTAGCAAAAACACCAGAGCAACAATTGGAAATAAAAATTGGTCTTGCTTTTGTATGGTTTTTTCATAAAAAGTTTGACAGAGCAATTCAAAATATAGAGCTTGCTAAAAGTTTATATATTACAAACAAAGAAGGATTAGCAGAATTAAACTTTTTAGAAGCAGCAGTATATTGGGAAAGTGGTGATAGAGCAAAAGCTGAGCAAAAGTTTAATGAAGTTTTTAATAATTATCCAAATACAATATGGGGACAAAAGAGCTTTTTAGTTCTCGCAAGAGCATATCTTCAATCAGGAGAGCAAGAAAAGGCAATTGAATATCTAAATAAAGTTATTGAAAAGGCAAAAGATGAAGAAGTTATTGGACAAGCATCCTTAATTTTATATGATATTTATATGAATTCAAATAGGGTTGATGATGCTATTGAAGCCTTAACAAAAGTTATAGAAAATGCTCCAAATTCTGAAATATCAAAACAAGCAGAGGCAAGAATTGCTCAAATAGCAGAGCAATACAGAAGCAGACTTATAACAAATGATAAATTATTAAAAAATAGTAGAACAGCAGCAATTTTCATATTATATAATCCCGCAGTAAGAGCTTATCAAAATAAAGATTATTTTACAGCAAAACCTCTTTTTGAAAAGTTCATAGAATTTTATCCAAATGATACATTATCTCAAAGAGTTGCCATTCAACTTTCTGCTATTTACATTGATGAAAAAAATTATCAAGGTGCTATAAATGTTTTAAAGAAAGTAAATTTAAATAATTTAGATAAGGATAATCAAGAACTTGCTTATTACTTTTTAGCAACTGCTTATTTCGGAATTTCCGACTTTTCAAATTCAGCAAATTACTATTCAAAATTATTAAATTCACAGAAATTTTCAAAAGAAGCAGAGCAGAAACTAATAGCTATTTTAAATCAATACCCAGAATATGTTAATTACTTACCAACAAGTCATCCATTATATAATAGAATCTCTGCGATAGCTTCGCTAAAATCTGGTGATACAATAAGTGCTATTAACAATCTTGAAAAATTTCTAAATAGTAATCCTAACGATTCAAATGTTTTGGCATTAATTATTGATTTAGCTTATAAGAAAAAGGAATATAATAAAACATTAAAATATGCCAAGCAATATATAAGCAAAGGTTATAAATCCAATAGAGATATTATTTTATATATAGCAGGTGTAAGTGCTTTTTATTTAAATTATCCAGGTGAAGCTCTTGAATATTGGGATGAGCTTTTAGCGAATTATCCAAATAGTGATCTTTACAATAAAGCCTTATATTTTTCAAAAATGCTATTATCTGATAAGCCTGAGTTATTTTCTTTAAATATAAAAAGTCAAGCATTATTAAAAGAAAAAGAATATCAAAAGATATATGATTTATACAAAAGGGGGTTATATAAAGAGGTTATAAATTCTCTTGCTAATGACAATTCAGATCAAGCACTTATCTTTAAAGCACAAAGTTATTTAAATTTAAGAGATTATCAAAATGCTTATATAGTTGCCTCAAAAATTTCAAAAGAAACACCTGAGATAGCATTTATAAAAGCAGAAGCATTATTTGGAATGAATAAATTAAAAGATGCCTATAATTATTATAAGAAAGCCCTTGAATCTCAAAATCCACAAATTCAAAATATAAGTCAAACAAAAATACAACAACTTGAAGCAAGTGGTATAAGATAGTAGTTTTTTCCCAAATTTGAAAAAATTTTATTACTCTGGATAAAAAATTTTTGATATTAATCTTATATATGAATTATATAGGCTTTCAGAAGCTTGAATTTTGACATTAATCTATTATAAAATTTTCAAGCTATGTTATTTTCCTTTAAAATTAAAAAGGAGGTGAGAGTATGATGTGGCTATTGATAAGCCAAATGAACTTTTACTCTACAAGTAGTGTAGAGTGGAATCAATATGGTCATGACTATCAAAAAACAAGAAGAGCTCCATTAAAATGCACCTCTCCTGCTAATGTAAATAGAATTTGGACGAGTGAAGATTCTCCTGGCTTTCTTTTTAGTCCTGGTAGTGCTGTTTGGAATATCGTATATGATGGAAACTTGGATGGGACAAATGAAGTTATGGGTGGAGGAATAGACCATGGTTTTCTTAGTGACGAACTCCTTTTAAGACTTCACCCTTATAATAGTTCTTCAAATATCTTTGAAATAAGTGGCTTTGGTAATGATGGAGGGTATATAGGTCTCTATACAGCAGGAAAGGTAGGAAATGAAAGAAGGGTATTATTTACTTATAGCTATGATAATTCTGATATGTGGAGTGATAACTATGGAGATAAGGTTAGGGTTATAAATGGATGGACAGGTGGAACTATATGGGATGTTGAATTTTGTCATAATACTTTCTGTTTGAGAGGAATGCCTACAATTATTGATATAGATAATAATGGATGTCCTGAGGTAATGTTTGGATATTATGGAAATATTATATCTAAAAATCTTTGTGATTTTTCAACAGTATGGCAAACAAATGTTAGTGGTCTTTGTGCTGCTACGGTAGCAGTAGGGAAATTCTCAGGTCAATATGGAGCAGTAGTGCTTTCTTGTGATGGACGTATAAGGATTTTAAATCCTTCAAATGGAGCAATTCTTACCACTTCTCCTTATTATGGTAATTTTATATCTGGACCAATGGTTGTTGATGTAAATAATGATGGCAATGATGATATTGTTTTTGCTTTTGGAAATGCAAGTGTTAATGGACCTTACTATGATGATTGGTCTGGGAATTATTATTGTACTTATAACTATAATCGCTCCATTAGGGCTGTAAATCCGTCGGGATGGGTTAATATTTGGATAAAGAACCAGTCAGGAAGTGGAACTATTCCTGCTTACTGCGATGAGTACGGATGTTATTGTCAAGGTGATATTCCATTTTATATTAGTCAATTTGCTGTGGGTAGAATACTTCCTTCTAATCAATTAGGAATTGCTTATCTTGAATGGAGTTCAGGTGCAGGTGGAACCTTAACAGTAATTAGAGCGGATAATGGTCAAACAGTTGCCTCTGGAATTGGAGGTTATTATCTTAATCCAAGTGTAGCAGATTTAAATGGAGATGGTATTGAAGGTGTAATTGTATCAGATGCTTGTGGAAATCCGAAGGAGCATTCTTATGTAAATGGATGGACAACACCAGTTTGGTCTGCAGCAGGCTGTGCTGATGAGCCACCTATAACTAGTGATTTAATTGTTGCTAAGGCTTGGATGAATTATGATCTAAATCCTGCTCAGGGACAACTTATTATAGTAGAAGGTGATGGTAGCTGTTTTACAAATACTTGGCTTTGTAATTCAGCTGAGCAAATTACACCTGTTGAAAATTGGGAAATGTTAAAATCTCCAAGAATATACTATGCTAATGGTTATTTAAATGTAGAGAATTACACAGGAGATATAGAAATTTATAAAGTTGATGGAACAAGAATAACAAAAACATTTATTCAAGATAAATCTCAAATAAAACTTCTTAAAGATAACATATATATAGTAAAAATTAAAGATAAAACTATGAAATTGGTAGCAAAGTAAGGAGGTGAGAGTATGTTAATGATTTATATGAGCTTTACAATTGATGATGTGATAGCAAAATACGATAACATAAGCTATGTATCTGCTAATGTAGTATTTTACTTGAAGCTGGGAATAAAAGGAAATACACCTTATGAAGACGTATATTATAAAAATATCAATAAAGATATATGGAAAGGAAGTTTAACATATCAAAATGGTGAATTTCTTTATAAATTTATAACACAAAAGAAACAAAAAGAAGTTGAATTATATCTTTCAGGTGATAATGAAGCAAATTTTAGATTTGAAATAAAATACGATGGGAAAGTTCAACCTGTAAATGCTTGGGATTGGGCATATTTTGCTATTTATAAAGTGCCAAAAGCCTTAAAGGAGCATAATTATGAAATTATACAAAATGGCAATTGGTTTATTTTTAGGAAAGGTTTAAGAGAAATCAGAATGCTTATAAGTAATGATTATAAAATCCTTAAAGTAGAGTATTACAAAAGAGGGGCAATAAAGGGCATTTTGGAGTTTTCTAATGTGGTTATTCAATAGGGGGCTTTATTCTTAAAGCCCTCTGTATAATATTATTTAAAAAGTTATTTGTATGAAAATTTAAATTGAAAGGTAGTGATTTAAATAGTTTTTTAAGTTTTCTGAAATTCTTCATATTAAAATGAAGTTCTGCCTCATCCAAATCTATATAAACTTGGGCATTTAATAAAATTCTATTCCCTTCCTTTAAAATAGGAATTTTTAATTCATATGCAATTCTTTTATAATCCCTCTTGCTTATTTCAAAAAAATTCAAGTACTTATTATAAAATAATTTTATTAGTGCTACTGATAATCCCTTATCTTTTAAATAGTGCTTCTTATTTCTAAAAACAAAATATGGTTTTTTTCTCAATAGGAAAACCTTAATTTTTTCCTTTTTTGAAAATTTATTAAACAATTCAAAAATTCTATATCTTTTTAGTTTTGAAAAGCTTTTTGGATGAAATATATTTAGAATATATAAAATTGTTATAATTCCATATCTTTGAGAAACATTTATAGCCTTATGTAAATATCCCTTTATCCAATACTTAATTACCATATCCTTTGGGCTTTTATCAAGATTTGAAATATCACCACTTACAATAGCATAAAAATGCTTATCTATCTTATCATCTAAAATGTTTTTCATTTCTTGAAAATATAATTTATAATCCTCATTTTCAAGCAATTTATTATAAATAGTAAGGAATATATAATAGTACTCTATGAAGTCTTCAAAATTTTGAAATTCCAACTCTTTATAAGCATCTGATATTATTTTAATTGCTTTATC
>JAVVGK010000046.1:0-10235 GCA_032249175.1 Candidatus Hydrothermia bacterium
ATAAAAACCTTAATTATTTATTTAAAAGTTATATTTGGCCAGAAGATTAAAACCCTCTGCCAAAAAAAACAAATTATTATTTCTATGTCCTTTAAACTTTTAATATATGCAAATGTTTGAATATACTGCTGAAAGTATAAAACGATTGAAGGGACTTGAAGGTGTTAGAAAAAGACCAGCGATGTACATTGGAGATGTTGGTAAGAAGGGATTTCATCATTTAGCATTTGAAATAATAGATAATGCCATTGATGAAGTTCTTGCAGGATTTGCAAATTATGTAAAAGTAGTAATTCATAAGGATAATAGCATTTCAGTTGAAGATAATGGAAGAGGAATACCAATTGATATTCATCCAGAAACAGGAACACCAGCGGTTGAAGTTGTATTTATGGAGCTTCACGCAGGTGGTAAGTTTGAAAGGAATATATATAAAATTTCAGGAGGTCTTCATGGCGTAGGAGCAAGCGTAGTTAATGCCTTATCGGAATGGACGGAAGTTTTTGTAAAGAGAAATGGAAAATTGTATAAAATAAAATTTTCAAGAGGAAAAAAAGTTGAAAATTTAAAGGCTGTTTCAAGTACAAATGGAACAGGAACTATTGTTAGATTTAAACCTGATAAAGAAATATTTACAGATTATCCAAAACTTGAATTTGATTATGATTATATTGCTAATCGTTTAAGAGAAATTGCTTTTTTAGTTCCAAGTGTAAAAATTGAGCTTATTGATGAAAGAACGGATAAAAAAGAAGTTTTTCATTATCCAAAAGGAATAGTAGATTTTATTGATTATATTGATATTTCAAGGAAACATATCACACCAACATTTTGGACAAAATTTACAAATAACAATGATGAATTTATGGAAGTTGAAATAGCACTTGCCTATAATGATGGTTATGATGAAGTTATAATTTCATTTGTAAATACTGTTAATACAAAAGAGGGAGGAACACATGTAACAGGATTTAAAAGTGCTTTGACAAAAGCAATAAATGATATAGGAAGAAAAATGAACCTAATAAAAAAAGAGCCATTACAAGGAGAAGATGTTAGAGAAGGATTAACTGCGATAATTCATGCAAAACTTTCCAATCCTATATTTGAAGGACAAACAAAAATAAAACTTGGGAATGATAATGTTAGAAGTTTTGTAGAAACAAACTTTTATGAAAAATTTTCAAGATTTTTAGAAGAAAATCCTAAAATTGCTCAAATTATAATAAATAAAGCATTAGAAAATCAAAAAGCAAGACTTGCTGCTAAAAAGGCTAAGGAAGTTGTTAGAAGAAAAAGTTTTATTGAAAATGATAGCCTCCCAGGAAAGTTAGCAGATTGTATAACGAAAGAAAGAGAAAGAGCTGAATTATTTATTGTTGAAGGTGAAAGTGCAGGAGGTTCAGCAAAGCAAGGAAGAAATAGAGAATTTCAAGCCATATTACCATTAAAAGGAAAAATTTTAAATGTTGAAAAGAAAGGTTTAGATAAAGCATTAGATAATGAAGAATTAAAAACAATCATTTCTGCTCTTGGTTGCGGAATAAAAGAAAATTGCAATCCAAATGAGTGTAGATATGGTAAAATTATCATTATGACTGATGCTGATATAGATGGTGCTCACATTAGGACATTATTACTTACTCTATTTTATAGATATTTTTACAATCTTATTGAAGCAGGAATGGTTTATATAGCTCAACCCCCATTATATAGAATCCAAAAAGGAAAAATTATAAAATATGCTTATTCAGATGAGGAACTAAGTAAAATTTTAAAGGAAATAAGCTCTGAAAATGTTATTATTCAAAGATATAAAGGTCTTGGTGAAATGAATCCTGAACAACTTTGGGAAACAACGATGAATCCAAAGACAAGAGTTTTAAAGAAAATTACTATTGAAGATGCTGCAGAAGCTGAAAGATGGGTTTCAGTATGTATGGGGCTTGATGTATCACCAAGAAAAGAATTTATTGAAAAGTACGCTTTAAGTATTAAGGAGCTTGATATATGAACTATAAAGAATTAATTGAAATTATGAATGGAATTAAGGATGTTTATGAAAAGATAAAAAAATTTCACCAAACGAGTAAAAGAACACTTTTTTTAGTAGAAATAAGACTAAAATTTAAACTTTATACAATTTTAGTTATTTTGGTTTTCAATATTACCTTAACATTAGCAATGCTATGGATTTTACTAAAACTTTTGGGAATAGTGAAAAACTAAGAATTAGATATTTTGAAATTGAGGAATTTGAAGATGGATATAGAGTTATTGACCCTTTTGGATTTTTTGAGGATTTATTTTTCACAAAAGAAGCATTATATTTAATTAGCTTATTTGATGGAACAAGAACAATTGACCAAGTAAAATTAGATTTTTTTAAGGCAACGAACATAATGCTTTCTGATAGTGAGATATTGAATTTTATAAATCAGATGGATAGCTATTATTTATTCTATAATGATAGATTTGTAAATAGGTTTGAGGAAGAAAGGAAAAAAATTTTAGATTTGGAATACAAGCCCATTGAAATGATTGAAAATATAAGCCAAGTAAAGAATTTTATTAAACAAAATTTAACTGATAACTTTGAAAATGATATAATTGCTTTAATTGTTCCACATATTGATTTAAGGATAGCTATGGATACTTATTTAAAAACTTATTCAAAAGTTAAAAGGACAAATAGAAAAATTTTCATAATATTTGGTGTTGCTCATTCTATTCATTTAACACCATTTTCAATATTCCCGAAAAATTACTTTACAGATAGGATTGTAAATGTAAATAAGGAAATTATAGAAAAAATTAAAAATTTATTTGGTTATGACATTCATTTTGATGTTTTAGCTTATAAAAATGAGCATTCAGTTGAATTTCCAATTTTATTTATTGATAGTTTATTTGAAGAATTTTCAATAATTCCATCAATTGTTGCGTATGCTAATAATAAAGAAGACTTAAAGACAATTGCTTATAGATTATATGAAGTTATTAGAAACTATAAAGATGAGATATTCTTAATATCAAGTATTGATTTAAGTCATGTTGGAAAGAAATTTGGTGATGAAATGTATTATGAGCCAAAAGATATTGATATGGAATATATTAATTATATCTTGGAATTAGAAAATGATAAAGCATTTGAGTTTTTAATAAATTCTCAAAATAAAACGAGAATTGATGGGCAATTTACAAATTATGTTTTTCTTGAAATTTTAAAATTATTAAATGTTAAAAAGGCTCAAATTATTGAATATAAAAATTATTATGAGGAATTAACAGATTCAGGCGTTAGTTATTGCTCTATTAGTTTTCATATCTAAAATCCAAACCTCTCCATTCTTTTGCTTATAATCCCAAAATAATTTCCAATCTAAATTATTCAAAATGAAAAATATAATAGCGTTTATAAGTTGATGTCCAACAATTAATATATTTTCATAATTTTTATCTTCCAAATCATCTAAGAATGCTTTTGCTCTACTAACAACTTGTAAAAATGTTTCACCATTTGGAGGATTATACAAAAATGGATTTTCTCTTACTTTAATGAAGAATTCCTTGTTTTCATTAATAATAATTGAAGATTTTTTTCCTTCCCAATCACCCATATTTTGCTCCCTTAAACGACTATCTAAAATAATTGAACTTTTGAATTTATTTATTTTGTTTATAATTTCAGCAGTTTGAATAGCTCTTTTTAAATCAGATGAATAAATAACATCAAATTTTATATCTTTGAGTTTCTCTCCTAATTCCATAGATTGCTTTATTCCATTTTCATTTAATTCAATATCAACCCATCCTTGAATTAAGTCATTTAAGTTATAATCCGTTTGACCATGACGAACTAAGTAAATTTTCATAGTTTGAAAATTTTAAGCTATAAAATTTTGGACTTTTCAAAAGGAGGAAAAAAATGAACGGGATTTTAAGCATCCTTATCTTTTTCCCAATTATCTCATCAGTGCTTTTACTATTTATTAAAAACAGGAATTTCGTTTGGATTTGGTCTTTTGTTATTTTACTATTTGAATTCTTGTTAAGCCTTTTGCCTCTTTCTAATTTTGATTTTTCAAAAAATTTTCAATTTATTGAAAAACATAAGTGGATAGAAGGTTTAAATATAAATTACTATGTTGGTGTTGATGGTTTAAGTTATTTAATAATTATTTTAACAACATTTTTATCTTTGTTAGGTCTTTTATCCTCAATTAACTTAATAAAAACAAGAGAAAATGAATTTGCTTTTTGGTATTTAATTTTAACAGGAACGCTTGTTGGTGTTTTTTCTTCATTAAATTTATTTTTATTTTTTATTTTTTATGAATTTTCCTTAATTCCTGCCTATTTTTTAATTCTAATTTGGGGGGATAATGATAGAGTTAAGGCAAGTTTTAAGTTTTTACTATATACCGCATTAGCATCAGTCCTTCTTATTGTATCAATAGCAATAATTTACTTACAATTCAGAACATTGGATTATTTAGATTTATTAGAGCAAATTCCATTATTAAAAGATAATTTAGGTTTATTAATTTTTATTTCTTTTGCTATTGCTTTTGCTGTTAAGACGCCAATTTTTCCATTTCACGCGTGGCTACCTGATGCTTATACAAATGCTCCAAGTAGTGTTGCTTTAATTATTGCAGGCATTATGGCAAAAATTGGAAGTTATGGATTTTTAAGATTTTTAATTCCTTTATTTCCAAGTTATTCAATTGAATATGCTTATATATTTGCTATTTTATCAATAATTTCAATTATTTATGGTGGATTTATGGCTTATGTTCAAGATAATTTTAAAAGACTTATTGCTTTTTCATCATTTTCACATATGGGTTTTATAACGCTTGGAATATTTTCATTAAATAGCTATGGAATAAATGGAGCAAGTATCCAAATTTTAAATCATGGAATAATAATATCTGCCTTATTTTTAATTTCAGGTATGTTATATGAAAGGTTTAAAACGAATAGTATATCTGAACTTGGTGGTCTTGCCAAATCTGTGCCTGTTTTAATAGTTTTCTTTGGTTTATTTATGTTATCATCAGTTGGTCTTCCTGGAACAAATGGATTTATTGGAGAATTTCTTATTCTTCTTGGGGCAAGTTTGAAAAACTTTTCTTGGGCTATATTTGCTGTTTTAGGGGTAATTGTTTCTGTTATTTATATGTTGCCAGCATTTCAGAAAATATCATTTCTTGAAGTTAAATTTCCAAGAATGAGGGATTTAGATATAAGGGAATGGTTTATTTTAACCCCTCTAATTATCCTTATTTTCTCAATAGGTATATATCCAAATTTTATTTTTAAGTTCTTACAAAAGCCATCTGAAAATATTATAAATGTCATAAAAAAAGGAGGTGAAAAATGAGCATCTTTTACTTTTTTGCTCCTGAAATCGTTATTTCTATTGGTCTTCTATTGCTTTTAATTGTGGAAATAATTTTTCCAAGGAGAGGTTTAATATCTTTCTTAATTTCCTTAATTTTTTTAATAGTTTCAACATATTTTACTTTTGAGCAATTACTTAAAATGAATAAAGAATTTTTTCAAGAATTACTTAAAACTGCTCAAAATTATGAGTATGCAAAATACATAATTGAAAGTTTAAGGTTTGGACCAATTGAAAGATTATTTGATTTAATTTTCTTAATTGGAACAATTTTCTTTGTAATGCTATCTTATGATTACTATAAAAACAAATCTGGTGGTGATTATTATTTTCTCATATTTTCTGCCCTTCTTGGCTCAATGCTTTTACCAAAAAGTGAAAATTGGGCAGTTTTTATTTTATCACTTGAAATTTTATCATTTTCATTATATGCTCTTGTAGGATATAAAAGAAATTTATTCTCTTATGAAGCAGCAACTAAGTACTTTTTTATTGGAGCATTTTCAAGTTCATTTTTAATAATAGGGATAGCATTTTTATATTTTGTAAGTGGTAGTTTATCATTTGAAAATTTATTTCAAAATTATGCTTTTAGAAGTTTCTTTGGATTACTTAAATCAAAAGATTTCTTGTCAATTCTTGGAATTGCTTTTATAATTGTAGGTCTTGGATTTAAATTATCAGCTGTTCCTTTTCACTTTTGGACACCTGATGTTTTTGAAGGCTCACCTTCACCAACTGCAGGTTATATTTCAACAATATCAAAAGCTGCTGCTTTCGCAATTGTATTAAAATTATTTCAAGGTGTTTTTAGTGCGTATCCAAAACTTTGGGAAGATTTAATTTTATGGATTAGTGTTTTTACGATGATTGTTGGCAATTTATCTGCTATTAGAGAAAATAGTATTAAAAAATTATTGGCATTTTCTACTATTGCTAATGCTGGTTATGCCCTAACAGCAATTTATGTAGGAGGAATTGAAGGTTTTAAATCAATTATATTATTTTTATTTATTTATACAATAATGACATTTGGAGCATTCTCAATAGTTCAAATGGTAGCTGAAAATGATACAAAAATAGAGAATTTAAAAGGTTTATATAAGAAAAGTCCATTTTTAGCAATTAGTTTTGCTATCTTTTTGCTATCCTTGGCTGGTGTTCCTCCACTTGCTGGCTTTTTTGCTAAATTCTATATTGCTTATGCTATTGTTAATGCTGGTGATATTGGTCTTGCTATTTGGCTATTTTTAAATGGAATAATTTCTTATTATTATTATTTAAGGGTTGTTTATTATGTGTTTTCAGATGGTGAAAAAGAAGTAGCTTTCGGTCATTTCCCACTACTTATAACAGCTTTATCCTTAGTTTTAGTAATTTTTATTGGGATTTATCCTTCTGTTATTGTTGATTTCGTTAATAGTGTCTTAAATAGATTTATTAGTGGATGATTTTAATTCTTTTAAATAGCAGTTTTGAATTAAATAAGAAGCTATTTGAAAAATTTTCTTATGTTGAAAAGCAAATATCGTTTTTTAATAAAAGGATAAACCAACTTAAATTTTATAAAAATAAATTTAGCACATTTCAAACTGATACATTAACAATTTGTATATTAGCATTAAGAGTAGAATTTGAAAAGGAAATTCCTGATGACCCACTAACTACTGGTGATGGAACATTTGATACAACAAGTTATGGTATTAAAGGAACTTTTGATTATAAGCCACCTTATGATAGCTTATATTTTGCTTCAATTTTAGAATTTTCAAAAAATTACTTTCTTTCTGCAACTTATCATAGAATAAAATTTAAATATTCAGTTTCTCCAATTGTTAAAGTTCCTCATAAAATTAGATATTATGGAGATTTAGGATTTTTTGCACAAGGTATAACATCATTTTTCAGAGATGCTATTAGAAGTGCTGATCAAATAGGTATATTTTCAAATACGAATTTAGCTTATTGTAATCCACAGCCCGGTGAGCTTATATTTAGAAGAATTGCCATATTTTATGCAGGTTCTGCTTATCAAACCGATGTAAATGGAGATACACCTTATGATTTACCAGCAGTTACAATTTTCGCAGGGGCATTAGATTATTATCTTGGAGAACCTTACATTATTGTAAATAATGGCAATGATACAATTTATGATGCAACATTACTTCCTCAAACATTAAGACAAGATGGCTTAAATATAGGACTTCAAGGAACTGCTGTTCATGAACTAAATCACTTAATTTTCTTTGTTGATGATTTATATGATTATTCAGGACTTGGAACAGGAGCAGGATATTTTGATTTAATGGCAGTTGGTGGTTATGGTGGAGATGTTGATAACATTCCAGAAGGCTATTTGCCAACATTACCAGGTGCTTATACTAAACTTTATATGGATAGTATCTTAAATTTAATTTGCTCCTCTTGTCAAAGAATTATTATGCCAAATGAAGTGATAAAAATTCAACCTTCTAAAAATGAGCAGAATTTTAATATTTTACCATCTTCGTTTTATCCACAATTTTATAAAATTGAATTTGATAATAAAGAATATCTTCTAATTGAATTTAGAAAAAGGGAAAAAATTGAAGATAAAAAAGTTAATTTTATTTACAATACTGATAGCTCACTTATACTTGGTATATATGATGAAGAATGGGATTATGCTTTACCTGGTGAAGGAATTTTGATATGGCATGTTGATAAAAATATTATAGATAGTTTTCTTGTAGATTTTCAAAGTAATAGACCAATGGGTGTTGTCTTAATTGAAGCAGATGGTGTTCCTGATTTTCAATATTTTATAAAGTATCCAGAAGGTTGGAAAGGCTCAAAGTATGACCCTTTTTATAAGGGAAATAGAGACAGAATTGATGATTTTACTTATCCTTCAATAAAATCAAATGAAAATAAATTAACAGGTTTTGAAATTTACGATATATCCAACATTTCAAATACTATGAGCTTTAAAGTGAAAAATGAAAAATTATTAAAAATTTACTTTGGGAATGAAAGCTATAAGTTTCAAAGACAATTTTTCAATTTAAAAGATAGTTTAATTGTTGCCCTTTTTGATGCTCATATTGATACAATTGATAAAAATACCAATAGTGTTAGGATTTATTCTGAACTTTATCTTTTCAAAAAGAATGGTCAGAGCTATTATAATCAGCCATTAGTTAGAACATTCATTCAATTTAGAGATTTTACATTTTATCCATATTTATTTAAATATCCACCAATTATTGAAGATTTTGACAATAATGGAATTTATGAGGTTTATTTAGCAGGAACAGATGGCAATTTATATAGTTTTTTAATTACAAGTCCATTTTCAAACAACTTTACAAAAAATTTTAATTTCCCAATTAGAAGTTGTTTAAGAAAAATAGGAAATTATATTCTTCTGGGAACTGATGAAGGAAAACTTATTTTATTTAATCCAATAAACCAAACAATTTATAAATCCATTTATTTAAGTTTTCCAATTTCAACATGTCCTTTAATTAGAAATGACACAATTTATATTCAAGGAATTGATGGAACTTTTTATATTATTGACAAAGAGCTAAATATTCTAAAATCAAAAGACCTTGAAATTTTACCAAACCCAATTGAAATAATTCCTATTGTCTTAAAAGATAGAATTTTCACCGCTACAAATAATTATCTTTGGATATTGGATAAAAACTTAAATGTTTTAAATCAAGTCAAATTAAAAAGTATTCCTATTGCTTTAAGCTATTTTCAAAATGGAATTTTGGTAATTACGAAAAATGGAATTTATAAGTATGATTTTAATGGTGCTTTAATGGGTTTTATAAATGAAAAGACTGCATTTGCTTTAAGTTCAGATACTAACATCATTTTCAATTCATTCATTTTTAACTACTCAAAAGGATTTAATGAAGTTTATCCAATAATAACTGATAGTGTTTTTGCTTATTCTGACATTAAAAATAACATTTACTTTTGGTCATTAATCTCAAATAATCCCCTATTTTACTCGTTTCTAAATTATAATGACATTTCAGATTTTCCAATTGTAAAAAGAATTAACATTTTAGTTTATCCAAATCCAATCAATAAAAATCAAAAATTTACAATTAGATTTTATGCAGATGAAATAAAAAACTATAAAATAAGGATTTTTGATTTTTCAGGGAGAATAGTCCTTGAAAGGGATTTTGAAGTTAAATTAAAAGGCATTAACGAGATAATGATTGAGAATAATTTAAAATCGGGAGCATATATTGTTGATGTTGAAGGTCAAAGAACAAAATTTTATGTGAAATAGTAAATTATGAAATTTTTTTTGAAAAGACAAGGCAAAAATTAAGTGCTTTGTTTAATAAATAGTGTTAAGTAATTGATAATCAATAACTTGTGAAAATTTTAGGAAACTATTGATTTTATTCGGGGTTTATTGAAGGGGGCGAAGCCCCCCGAAGCATAAAAATGGGTATTTTTAAGCCGAAGGCTTATTTTTAGGGTGAGTGGGAAAATAAGAAATAATCTATATTTTAGAATTATTTAGACAAGGCAAGAATTAAGTTAAAAATGCTTTGTCCAATAAATAATGTTAAGTGATTGATAATGAATAAGTTATGGAAATTTTAAAAAATTATGGTTTTTATTGGGGGTTCATTTAAGGGGGCGAAAGCCCCCTGCCGAAAAATGGGTATTTATAAGGCAAAGCCTTATTATCAGGGTGAGTGGGAAAAATATAATAAAATAAATAATTCCAGAATTATTGGACAAAGCAATTTAAAAACAACTTTAAAATTTTCAATCATGATATTTTTTATATTATGGATACATT
>JAVVGK010000047.1:0-10111 GCA_032249175.1 Candidatus Hydrothermia bacterium
ACTATAAAATTTTCAATTTGTTTGAAATTTTATTTTCAATAGCAAATTTTCAAAACTTTATAAATTATGAAATTTTTGTTGATTTTGATGATAGCTTAAATATAATAAAGGGTTATGAAACAATATATTACATTAACAACTCAAAGGATACATTAAAGTATATTGAGCTAAATCTTTATGCGAATGCTTTTAGACCAAACTCAAAGTATAATCAGGATATTAAAAATAAGCTAAAAGTTAAAAAAACAGAGATAGATAAAGCAAAACCAAAAGATTGGGGTTATATTATAATTGATAGTTGCTCTGAAAAATTTGACACAAACGATATGTTAATGAGAGTTTATAAGACAATTTTACCAAATGAAACCTCTAAAATTTTTATAAAATTTACACTTAAAATTCCGAAACTATTTGATAGATTAGGAAAATCTGAGAATGAATACGAGATTACCCAGTGGTATCCAAAGGTTGGCGTTTATGATGAAAGAGGATGGAGAACCTATGGTTATAGATATAATACGGAATTTTACGGAGATTATGCAAATTGGAAAGTTTCAATAAAAGTCCCAAAAGACTATGTAGTTGGCTCAAGTGGTTATCTTGTAGATTCAATAGTAAATGATAGTTTTAAAGTTTTGACTTATAAACTTGAAAAAGCACATGATTTTGCCTTTGTAATGAGCAAAAGATATAAAGTTGAAGAGATAAATTACGATAGCATAAAAATTTACATTTTACATTACTCAAATGATAGCAATTTTGTAAAGATTGCTAAATATCATTCAATAAATGCCTTAAAAATTTTTAGTAAAAAACTTTATCCTTATCCATATAAAAGCTTAACAATTGTTGAAAGTCATTTAAGAGCAGGAGGTGGAATGG
The DNA here is from genome assembly GCA_032249175.1 of Candidatus Hydrothermia bacterium. GTDB lineage: Bacteria > Hydrothermota > Hydrothermia > LBFQ01 > DSFT01 > DSFT01. Next base: position 883 of record JAVVGK010000047.1, read on the forward strand.
AATATCCAGCATTAGTTTTAATAACAAATCCAAAGGAATTTAGAAGTAGAATATTTAGACTAACAAATTCAAAAAATTATTATTTGGCAATTGTTATAGCTCATGAAATTGGTCATCAGTGGTTTTATGGAATTATAGGGAATGATGAGGCTTATGAAGCATGGTTAGATGAAGGAATGAATAGCTATCTTGAAGATTATTACAATCATTTAGTTTTCAATAATGAAAGTATTTATAATGTGTTTGGAATTTTTAAAAAAATAATGAAATTTTATTTAGGAGATTATGATTTTAGGTTATTTGGTGATTACTTTGTTTATTTAGAGCCTTATGATGAGCCTATGTTAGGAAAACCCGCTTGGGAAATGAAAAATTACTGGCAGGTTTATAATAGAGGAAAAAATTTAATGCTTGCTTTACAAGATATTATTGGAGATAGTTTATTTGATATTATTCTTAAAGAGTACTTCAAGAAATATGCTTTTAAGCATCCAAGAAGTGAAGATTTTATAAAATTGGTAGAAGAAACTTCAAAATTGGATTTGACAGCATTTAAAAATCAATGGTTATATGGTAAAGGATTACCAAATTATAGTGTTTATAAAACTAATAATGATAAATTCTTAATAAAAGGGACATATAAATATCCGGTTTCTGTTTTAATTGACAACAAGCTATTTAAATTAAAACCAGACACAATAATTAGTGCCAAAAGTGTGATAATTGACCCATTTAATAACATTCTTGAAAGTGATGAATGGGATAATACTTATCCAAGAAGATTTGAATTTAAACCATTTTTTAACATTCCCAAGATGGGATATTATCAAATAAGCTATATTCCATTTATTTTTTATAATCCTTTTGATAATTATTTCTTTGGAATATATTTAAGAGGCTCTGAAAGTTATAAAAGGCACTTTTTCAGTTATGGAGGAAATACAAAAGGTGATTTTTATTTAAGTTTTTGGGAAAAGAATTTTTCATTTGATTTGAAATTTATAAAAAATATATTTAATTTTGATTTTGGCTTGAAAAATAAATATATTCAATTTTTTGTTTTTAACGATTATATAAATGACCTTTCATATCTTGATGAAAATTACTTTCAAAAGGCAAATGTTTGGGGAATTAAGATAAATGGATTTTATAAGAATTTAAAAATTTTCTCAAAAATTTCAAAAGATTTTATAAAACTCAATATAAATTACAATTTTAACATTTTAAAAATGATTAACATTCAATTTTCATATTACCGCATATTTGGAAATTATCCAATTTATGAAAGGATTTACATTGATGGTGGTTTTCTCTATCCGAGAGCATTTGAAATTCTATTACCATATAAAGGAGATTGGTTTTATTCAAAATATCTTGTTTTTAATGATGGAATATATTCAAAAAGGGGTGAGAATATATTTTCAGATGAATTTGCTTTTTTAGAATCTAAAATTAGTCCTTTTGGTATTTTTGGAGTTTATTCAAGTGTTGGATGGACAGGGAAAATTTATGTAGATTATGGAATTTATTTAAAGCTATATAAAGTTGAGTTTAAATTTGTTAATTTTAATAGTTTTGTAATAAGACTTAACTTTTAAATTTCTTCTTTGATAAGTCCCAATTCGCTTATTAGTTTTCCAACAATTGGATTTTCTTCTTTAAGCAAAATTTCAATTTCCTTATTGGTATAATTTAATGAATTTAATGCTTTTTTAAGCTCATTAGTGTATTCTTTGGCAGATTGATAAATATGCTCACTCTTAAAGAAAAATTTAATTTTATTATTCTCTTCAACAATCTCAGATACTGATATTATTCCTGAAATAATTGAGTTTTCAAAATAGTCCAAAAGTTTATCTTTTAGTGTTATAGGTTTTTCTTCTTTAACTTCATTTTCAGGTTTTTTATAAACAATATTATAGTTTTCTAAAATTTTCATTAATTCAATTGTTTTTGGCATAAGGCACATTTTTGAAATAAAGAATTCAAGCCAAGTCTTTGGCGTTATTGAATATCTAATTGAATTTTCCATTTCAAGAGCTAAATTTAAAATTAACATTAAATCTTCCTTTTTATAATCTTTTCTTTTGTTTTCCAAAACTTCCTTAAAAACATCAAATAAAAATTCATTAAACTCCCTAATAAAATCTAAAATTGAAACATTCTTTTGTAAAATATCATTTAAAATTGAAAGTGATTTATTAACATTTCTTGAAAAAATCTCTTTTAATAAATTTTCAAGTTTTTCTCTTTCAATAGAGCCAAGGACATTTAAAACATCTTTATATGTAATTTTTCCCTCACAAAACATTCGCATTTGGTCTAATAGGACAAGAGCATCTCTTAATGAGCCTTCTGACCTTCTTGCTATTTCTTCTAATGCTTTTTCTTCAATTTCAATATTTTCAATTTTTATAATTTCATTCATTCTTTGAACAATTTCAAATGTTGAAATAGGCTTAAAATCATATCTTTGTAGTCTTGAAAGAACAGTTGGTGGAATTTTTTGAAAATCGGTTGTAGCAAATATAAATACAACATGTTTTGGAGGCTCTTCAAGTGTTTTAAGAAGTGCATTAAATGCTTCAATTGTAAGCATATGAACTTCATCAATTATATAAACTTTATACCTACCTCTAACAGGTAAAAATTTAACATTTTCTCTAATTTGCCTTATTTCATCTATTCCTCTATTACTTGCTCCATCAATTTCTATAACATCTATATGTCTTGAATTTTCAATATCCTTACAAGAAGAGCAAATTCCGCAAGGATTATCAACAATATCATTATAACTTTCACAATTTAAAGCTTTTGCTAAAATTCTTGCAGTTGTTGTTTTTCCAACACCTCTTGGACCTGAAAATAAATATGCTTGCGATATTCTTTTCTCTCTAAGGGCTTTCCTTAAAGCCTTAACAATATGCTCTTGTCCTATATGCTCGTTAAAATTTTTAGGTCGGTATTTTACCGCTAAGCTCATTTAAAGTGTTCAGAATAATCTTCAAGAGGATATTTTTCTTTTAATTCCCTTTCAAAAGCATTTATTAGATTTTGTAAATTCCTTTGATATAGTTGAGATTTAATAATTATCTTTTGATTTTCAAATTGGCTTAAATCAGGAAGCACATCCTCTAATTTCTTATATACAATAAATCCTAAATCATGCTCAAAAACATCAACTTCATTTAGACCTTTTTCAAAAACCCTATTAAAAAATTTATCTTTATCATTAAATGGTAATCCTTGAATAAACATATCAGATGTTATAAGTCCCGTTTCAAGAATAACAACTCTTTGGTCATTATTAAATAAACTTCTTATTGAAGATGTATCGTTATTTTTCAAGTATTGGGAAACTTTATCTATGGAGCTTTTTAAAATTTCTTTCTTCTTTTTAACTAATGCTCTTGCTTCAACGATATTTTTAACTTCATCATAACTTTGATAACCTTCCTTCTTTTTATCAATTATAATAAAAGCGGTTAAAATGTTTCCAATATCAAAAACTTCTGAAAAATCTCCAACTTTACCTTTCTCTAAAAACTTTTTAAAATCTTGATTTTCTCCAACAATAGGATAAAATTGTGAATTTATTGGAATATAAGTTGTTGTATCAACTCTAAAACCTTCTAAATTTTTATTTTTTATAGCATTTTTAATACTATCAATAATTAGTTTTTTCGTTTCTATGGAAGGTGTTATTTTAATAAGAATTTGACTAAAATCAACTGTATCCTTGTTTTTCCTATCAATTTTATATAAATAGTAACCAAGAGGTGTTAGTATAGGACCAATTATTTGGTTTTCATTTGCTTTAAGAAAGCTATCTCTTACTTCGGGAAATAAATTATTTATTAAGAAGTTTTTAACTCTTCCCGAATCGTTTTTCGTTACAAGATCTGCAGAGAATAAAAATGCTAATTTATTGAAATTCTCACCACTTTTAACTTGCTCCTTTATCATTTCAGCTTTATCTCTTGCTAAAATTGTATCATTATAAGATGGAATTTTAGTAGCACGAATAACAATAAGTTTTACTCTTGCTGGTGCTTTAAATTCTTCTTTGTTTTGATTATAGTAATTTCTTTTTTCCTCTTCTGAAAGCTTGATAGTATCAGGAACTAAGGATATTGGAATGTTAGCATATAAAATTTTTACTCTTCTGTTTCTATATAGAAATTCGTATTTTGCTTCTTCATCAGAAACATTTGACATAACTGATAAGTAATATCTAATAATATCTCTTGGAATTTCGGTTTTTAGTCTTTCTTCATAAATTTTAAAAAATGGAATTGACCTTTGGTCTCTTAAAAGTGAAATATATTTTCCATAATCAAACTTTCCATCTGTGTAAAAAATTGTATCATTAACAACTTCTGGTGGAGGAAATAAAACAATTGTTTTAACAATAGCATCTTTTGTAAGTGATATTTTTAAATCTTCTAACAATAGTTTCCATCTTATTCTATCAACTAAATCATCAAAAACTTTTTTTCTTATATTATCAAATTCTTCACCTGTAAGTTCTCTACCTAATTTTCTTGTTGTATCATTTACAGCTTTTTCAAGTTCTAAATTAAATTCATTAAAAGTTAATTCATAATTTCCAATTTTAGCAATAATTCCTCTTTCCCAAGGTTGATATACTTTATATCCTACGATATTAGCTCCAAGCTCAAGACCTATCCAACCTATAAATGCTAAAATAAGTATCCAAAGAACAAAAACACCTATTTTTCTCATTGTTTGCATTATCATAAGTTTGAAAATTTTAAAGGGCTTTCTACTGCTTCTTAACCAACTACTGATATAGAATAATTTTCAAAATTTCTAATAATGTTTATAATTTTTGGGAAATTGTTTTCATTTAAGTTTTCTAATTCATTTATAAATTCTTCTAAGGTAATTATTTTTCCTCTAAAAAGATATTCACTTAAAATAAAACTCAAATAGTTTGGTCTGTGTTCAAGCTCAATAAGTGTTTTGGTTTTAAATTTTTGTTTAGTTTTTTCAAAGTCTTTTCCTTTAAATTCAAGGTTTTTTAAGATGCTTTCTATTTCTCTTAAAACTTTTTCAAAATCCTTACAATCAATAGAATAATTTATTCCAAAAACACAAACCTCATCATAAAAATCCAAGAATGTATGAATATCATAAACAAGTCCCTTTTTTTCTCTAATAATGTCAAATAGTAGTGAGCTACTACCATCTCCAAGATAACTTGAAATAATTAACAATTCCAATATAAAATTTTTATAATCAAATATCGGAATTCCTAAATTAACATAACAATGATTGTGAAATTTAATTCTCTCTTTTATTGAAGGTTTGTAGTTCTTAAATGGATTTGCTTTAATCTCATATTTTTCTTCTAAAAGAACATTATCATTTATAAAATTCAATAATTCATCTTTTTTAAAATCGCCACTAATCATTAAAATAACATTATCCTTTGAAAAAACTTCTTCTTTTCTTCTTTTTAAATCTTCTAATGTAAAATTTTTTATTGTTTTTGGATTTCCAAGGATGTTTCTCCCAAGTGGATGATTTTTAAAAATTGCCTTATTAAGATAGTAATAGCTCAATTCTTCACTATCATTAATAAACTCATTATATTCTTGTAAAATTACATTTTTTTCAAGCTCATAATTCTCAAATGTGGGATTTTTAATTATATCAAATAAAATATCAAGTGCAGAAAATAGTTTTTCTTTTATAACAGTTGTAAATATAATAACATTCTCTTCGCTTGTAGTAGCATCAATTGAGCCTCCATAAACTTCAAAAAATTCGTTAATTTGATAGTAATTGTATTTTTTTGAGCCTTTGAAAATATTATGCTCTAAAAAGTGTGTAATTCCTACAATTTCCTCATGACGAGAACCAACCTTTGAAACAAGAACGATATAGCAAATCCTTAAATTTTTCCTATAATCTAAAATAACCTCTAAATTATTTATTTTTTCCAAATCCATCTTAAAACCTTAGCGGTATTACTATGAATTTCAACAAGGTCTTCAAATTTTCTGCTATATCCACCTGCCAAAAGAACAACAATAGGGATTTTTCTATCATAGGCATAACTTATTACAATTTCATCTCTTTTTTTAATGCCTTCAATTGTTAAACTTAAATTAGCAAGCATATCATCATAATAAACATCAGCACCTGCTAAATAAATAATAAATTCAGGTGAAAACTTACTGAAAATTTCATTTAAACTTGAATTTAAAAGCTTTAAATAAGTTTCATCATCTGTTCCCTCCTCTAAACCAACATCCAAATCACTTTTTTCTTTTGGAATTGGATATAACCATTCTTGATGCATAGAAAATGTAAAAACATTATTATCATTTCTAAAAATATGTGCTGTTCCATTTCCTTGATGAACATCCAAATCTATAACAAGTGTTTTTAAATTTAGTTTTTTAATAGCATAAGCAATATCATTTAAATAACAAAATCCTTCTGCATGATCCTCATAAGCATGGTGAAATCCACCACCACAATGAAAAGCATAACCATTTTCAAGTGCTAACTTGCTTGCTTTATATGTTCCATCACAAGCCATTAAAAATAAATCAATAATTTCTTTATTTAAGGGTAATTCAGAATAAGCAGTTCTTTTCGTTATTCTTAAATTTTTTAAATCATCAAGATATTCTTTTGTATGAACAATTAATAATTCATTAATGCTTATTAAATCTGGCTCTAAGACTTCATCTTCTTTTAAAATTCCTTCATTTAATAGCTTTTCATAAACAGCTCTATATTTTTTTGTCCTAAATGGATGATTTCCAAAATCAACAACATATTTATCTGAATAAACGAACCACTTCATACTATCAAACTAAAAATAGAAAGTAATAAATTACTAACGAAACTTAAATAAGAGCTTATTAAGTTCTTAAAAAAGAAAATAACTACTAAAAGAATAATAAATCCATAAGTTTCAGCAGTTCTATTAAATGTTAAGCTTGGAAAGGCACTTGAAATAATTCTCCATCCATCAAGGGGAGGAAGAGGTATTAAGTTAAAAGCAAATAGAAATATATTTATAACAAGTGTTGAAGAAAATAAAAAGTTTAAAATTTCATTATTTGAAGTTAATTTCATTAAAAGAAAGCAAATAAAAGCAATAATTAAATTTGATAATGGTCCTGCAAAAGCTATAATTACTACATCTCTTCTAAAATTTTTTAAATTATAGATATTTATTGGAACAGGCTTTGCCCATCCAAAATGAAAAATTATTAACATTATAAAACCAATAATATCAATATGTTTCAATGGATTTAATGTTAATCTTCCTTCTAATCTTGGTGTAATATCTCCAAGCTTATCTGCTGCTAATGCATGGGCATATTCGTGAAATGTTATGCCAATTAAAATGGCGGGTAAGTAATATAAAAATTCTAAAAAGTTCATTTGAAAATTTTAAGGCTAAAACTAATAATTCCAAGTAAAGAGCCACCCAATCCACCTATTAAAAAGAGATAATTTGGTTTTAGAAATTCTCCAAGAAATCCCATAAACAATCCTGACAATGACATAAATCCAATAACTGCCATATAAATCATTGAAAAAACTCTACCTCTAATTTCTTCACTTATATATTTTTGAACAATTGTTGTTCTTGAAATTGTAATAAGTGGAATGAATAGCCCATGAATAAATATAAAAATTAAAGCAATTTTATAATCATTTATGAAAAAGAAAGGAATATATGTAAATCCATCAAGAAATATACCAATTTTTAGCATTTTTATTTCATCAAATGTTAGCCTTGAAATAATAATAGCACCTAAGAACCATCCAAATGATAAGAAAGCATTAAATAAAGCAAATTCCTTAGCAGATAAATTAAAATAATTTTTAATGTATAAACTTGAAGCAACATTTGTAAGCCCCATTATGAAAAAATTATCAAGAGCTGTCAAAATTATAAGGATTAGAACTGACTTATTGGATTTTAAAATTTCAAGATAGGATTTTAAATCTTCAAAAATGGAAAAATTTACATTTGTTTTTTTCTCTTCTTTATAATTTATCATTAAAACAAAAAAGCTAATTAAAATAAGGAAAATTCCATCAATAAATAAAAGCATAACCATATCATTTTTTAGATATAAAATTAAAGGGGGCAATAATCCACCAATAAAAAGCGCAAGTTGATAAGAGCTTTGAATGATGGCATTGTAATAGAATAGTTTTTCTTTTTCCTTCACAAGATATGGAATTAAAGCATCTCTTGAAGGTGGATATAATGTTGAAAATGAGGAAACAATAAAGCCTACTATTCCAATTACAATCCAATTTAATTTATTTAAAGAGCTGAAAAATGGAATAAATAGTAAAAATAAGCCTGAAAAGAAAATAGAGACAAAAAGCAAAAATTTCTTATTATATCTATCAACTAATACACCTGCTAAAAAACTTATTGTTAAGAATGGTAATGTCTCAAAAAAACTGACAATGCCTGCCTTTAATGAAGAATTTAATTTTTCAATTGAAATTACAAGAAAAGGAATAATTGAAATATATATTTGATCTGCTAATCCAACAAGGAATTGGATGATAATTAATAAGGCCATTCAATAACCTCTAATTCAACAGGAGCAGTTCCATCTTTAATCAAATCAATTTTCTTAGCACTAATATAAGATAAGTCAATTATTCTTCCCTTTTTAAATGGTCCTCTATCCACAATTTTCACATCAACAAATTTATTGTTTTTTAGATTTTTTACTCTGACAATTGTTCCACAAGGAAGTGTTTTATGTGCTGCGTAAAACTTATTTTTATCAAAAATTAATCCACAGGCTGTCTTTTTACCTTGAAAATTATCTCCATACCAACTCGCATATCCTCTTTGAATAAATTTTTCTTTTCCTTTTGGAATGCTTTTTACAACAATTTTAACTTTTTCTTTGCCTTTAATATCAATTATTTCAGAAGCTCTTTTTGAAATATGAATAATTACACCACCTTTTGGAAATAGTCTATCATTTATTTTAACTTCAATACTTTTTTTATTCTTTAAATTTATAACCTCTACAATTGTCCCAAATGGCAAATATGGATGAGCAGCAGTTAATAAAGAACTTTTATAAATTTCACCTGATGCGGTTTTCTTATTTTCATATTTTTTTGAATAAACAAGAGCATAACCTATTTCTTCCTTTGGGTATAAAATTAGTAAAGTAAAGATTTTAAAATTTTAAAG
>JAVVGK010000048.1:0-10077 GCA_032249175.1 Candidatus Hydrothermia bacterium
TAAAAGAAGCATTTATTCTTTTGATGATGAAATAGAACTTCTTGAAGGAAGGAAATTAAAATTTTCAGATATTGAAAAGGAGGTTTTTAAATGAAAACAACATTTTTTAATAACATAGATGGAACAAAGAGGAAATGGTGGGTTATAGATGCGGAAGGTAAAGTTTTGGGAAGGTTAGCAAGTTTAATTGCTAAAATACTTATGGGAAAACATAAGAAAGAATGGACGCCATCTGAAGATATGGGAGATTATGTTATAGTTGTAAATGCTGATAAAATTGCTCTTACAGGTGAGAAATGGGAAAAGAAAGTATATAGATGGCATTCTGGTTATCTTGGGGGATTAAAAGAATATAAGGCTATTGATTTATATAAGAAAGACCCAAGAAAACTTATATATCTTGCGGTAAAGGGTATGCTTCCTAAAAATAGAACGAGGAAAAGGAGATTAGCAAGATTGAGAATTTTTATAGGACCTGAGCATAAACATCATGCTCAAAAACCACAAAAACTTGAAATAGGGGAGGATTATAAAATATGAAAGTTCCAAGTGTATATAAAGAAAAAGTCTTAAAAACAGGAGATAAAATTCTATTTCTTGATACAGGTGAAAGGATAATGCTTAAAAAATTTAAAGATGGAAGTTATAAAAAAATTATTTTTGCTACTGGTGCTAGGAAAACTGCTTCTGCAAGAGTTAGGTTAAAGGAATGGGGTAATGGCAAAATATATATAAATGGTAAAAGACTTGGAGAATACTTTAAAGATGAAACCCATCAAAAGCTTATTTTAAAGCCGCTTGAATTAACTAACACTCTTGGTTTATATGATATTGTAGTTAAGGTTGAGGGTGGTGGAATTTCGGGTCAGGCAGGTGCTGTAAGTCATGGTATTGCTAGGGCATTAGCAAGTTTAAATCCTGAAAGTTATAGAAAAATTTTAAGAAAAGCTGGTTTATTAACAAGAGATCCAAGAGAAAAGGAGAGGATGAAATATGCAAGAAGTAAAAGAAGAAGGTCTTGGCAATATACCAAACGTTAGTATTCAGGAGCTTTTAGAAGCTGGTGCCCATTTTGGGCATAAGAGAAATAAGTGGAATCCTAAAATGTCAAAATATATATTCAAGGAGAAAAACGGATACCATATTATTGATATAAGAAAAACTGTTCCTCTAATGAATAGAGCGTTGAAGTTTGCTTATGAAGTTGCTAGTAGAAATGGAAATTTCCTTTTTGTTTGTACGAAGAAAAATCTAAAAGATACAATTTTGAATTTTGCTAATGAAGCGAAAGCCTTTTATGTTGTTGAAAGGTGGCCTGGTGGTCTTTTAACAAATTTTGAAACTACTCAAAGAAGACTTCTTAGAATAAAAGAGATTGAAGGGATATTTGAAGAGTACAATAAGGGCAAAAGTGTTTATGTTAAAAAGGAAATTGTAGAATTTCAAAGAGAATATCAAAAACTATTAAAGAAATTTGGCGGTGTTAGAAATATGGAAAATTTACCTGATGTTTTATATATAGTTGACCCTGTTCATGATAGTTTGGCTGTTCATGAAGCAAATTTACTTAAAATACCAATAATAGCAATATGTGATACGAATGCTGACCCTGACTTAATAACCTATCCAATACCTGCTAATGATGATGCTATAAAAAGTGTTTCACTAATAACTTCACTTTTAGTTGAAGCAATTAAAAAAGGAAGGGAGGTTAGCTTGTCATGGCAGATATAAAACCTGAACTTTTAAAGGAATTAAGAGAAAGAACAGGTGCAGGTCTTATGGATTGTAAAAAAGCTTTGATTGAAGCTAATGGTGATATTGATAAAGCTGTTGAAATACTTAGGAAAATGGGTATTGCGAAAAGTGAAAAAAAACTTACAAAGGAAGCAAGACAAGGCTCAATTTCAAGCTATTTATCAAGTGATAGAAAGCTTGGTATATTAGTTGAGCTTAACTGCGAAACTGATTTCGTAGCTGCTACTGACGATTTCAAAAATCTATTAAATAACATTCTTGAAGCGATTAAGTTATATAAACCAAAAAGCATAGATGAGCTTAAAAGCTTGAAACTTCCAAGTGGTGATACTATTGAAAATGAAATTAAAATTCTTATAAGTAAGGTTGGAGAAAATATCATTTTAAGAAGATTTTCCATATTTGAGACAAAAAATGGATTTATTGAAATATATATTCATCCCGGAAATATGTTAGCAAGTATGGTTGAAATAGAGCCAGATGATGAAAAGTTATATCAATTCTCAAGAGATATAGCTATGCAAATTGCTGCTATGAATCCAATTAGTATTTCTGAAAATGATATTTCTTCTGACATAATTGAAAGGGAAAAAAATATATATAGAGAGCAGGCAATAGCAGAAGGAAAGCCTGAAAAAGTTATAGATAGAATTGTTGAAGGTAAATTAAAAGCTTTCTTATCTGAAAGGGTTTTATTAAATCAACAATTTATAAAAGATAATACGAAAACTGTTCTTGAATATAAAAGAGAGCTTGAAAGTAAAACAGGAATTGATATAAAAATTGTTAGATTTGTAAGATTTAAGGTAGGTGAAGAATGAAGCTTAAATTTATAGAGGAGGAATTAGAAAGACTTAAAAATGAAGGTTTATATGTAAATATAAGAGTAATTGAAAGTGAAGTTTCTTCTTGGTTTATTGTAGATGGTAAAAAGTGCTTAAATTTAACATCAAATAATTATTTGGGTTTTGCGAGTGATAAAAGAATAGTTGAAAAAGTAATAGAATATGTTAAAAAATATGGAATTGGTCCCGCTGCTGTTAGAACAATTTCCGGAACGATGTCTATTCACATTGAGCTTGAAAAAAAATTGTCAAAGTTTAAACAAGTTGAAGATGTTATTTTATTACAAAGTGGTTTTATGGCAAATTTATCAGTTATTCCTTCAATTGTTTCAAATGAAGATGTTATATTTTCAGATGAATTGAATCATGCATCAATAATTGATGGTTGTAGATTAAGTAGGGCTGAGATTGTAAGATATAAACATTTAGATATGAATGACTTAGAAGATAAATTAAAGCAATATGGTAATAAGAGAAGGAAATTAATTGTAAGTGATGGTGTTTTTTCAATGGATGGAGATATAGCGCCACTTAATGAGCTAATAGAAATAGCTAATAAATATAATGCAATTTTGATGATAGATGATGCTCATGGTGAGGGTGTTCTTGGAAGAAATGGAAGAGGAATTGTTGATCACTTTAATGCTCATAATAAAGTTGATATTGAGGTTGGAACACTTTCAAAAGCTTTTGGTGTTATAGGAGGTTTTGTAGCAGGTAGTCAGAGACTTATAGAATATTTAAAGCAAAAGGCAAGACCATTTTTATTTTCAAGTGCCTTAACAGTGGCAGATGTTGCTGCTAATTTAGCTGCACTTGAAATTATGGAAAGCTCTGATGAGCTTGTTAAAAAGCTTTGGGAAAATAAGAATTATTTTCAAGAAAATTTGAAAAAAATGGGCTTTAATCTTGGAACTACAAAAACTCCAATTACTCCAATTATTGTTGGTGATGAAAAGAAAGCTCAACAATTTTCAAAAGAATTATTTGAAAATAATATATTCGTTCAGGCAATTGTTTATCCAACAGTTCCAAAAGGAACAGCAAGATTAAGAGTTATGATTTCCGCTATTCATAAAAAAGAGGATTTAGATTTTGCTCTTGAAGTTTTTGAAAAAATAGGTAAAAAATTATCAATTATATGATTGTATCCCTTAACGATGTTTTAAAAGATAATGTTGTTTTTCAATTTAATTTTCATAATCTTGAATTTTTAAAAGCAATTTTAGAAGTTCATTATGAGGAAAATTATCCTTTAATTCTTGGTATTAGTGAAAGTGGTTTAAATTACATAGGTGAAGATTTTGTTAAAGGATTTATATGGACAATAGAAAGAAATTATAAGAATCTTCCTATTGTAATTCATTTAGACCATGGAAGGAATTTAGAAGTTATTTTAAAAGCAATAAGATTGGGTTTTTCTTCGGTTATGATTGATGGCTCAAATTTAGATTTTGATAATAATGTTAAAATCACAAAAGAAGTTGTTAATATATGTCATAAAATTGGAATTTCAGTTGAAGGAGAAATTGGACAGCTCAAAGGTTTTGATTATCTTACAGATCCAAAAGAAGCAAAGGAATTTGTTGAATTAACAGGTGTTGATGCACTTGCTATCTCAATTGGAACAAGTCATGGTGCTTATAAATTCAAAGGAGAGCCAAAGTTAGATTTTGAAAGATTAAAAGAAATTAAATCATTATTGCCAAAAACATTTCTTGTTTTACATGGTGCTTCAAGTGTTTATAATGAATATATTAGCTCAATAAATAATTTAGGTGGGAAAATTTTAGATGCTGTTGGTATTCCTGATGAGCATTACATTATTGCTATTAAATATGGAATAAGAAAAATTAACATAGATACTGATTTAAGAATTGCTTTCGTTTATGGTATTAGAAAGTTTTTATTTGAAAATCCTTCCGAAATAGATCCAAGAAAAATTCTAAATTCTTCAATAGATGCTATAAAAAATGTAATTAGACATAAATTAAACTTGATAAAAAGTGTGAGATGAATTACATTATAAATACACCATTTTTCGGCAAAGTGCTTCCGCTTCCTACTAATTCCCCATAAATTCAATAATTATTTAACAAAGAAAACAAGCCTTTCTTGGAAGGGAGATTATAAGAGGAAGGATAAATAATAATGAAATCTCATTTAAAGTGCCAAGTAGTGGGATTTGTATTTTAAAAGTTAATAATAAGAATGTGAAAATTGTTGTGAAGTAATTAAGGTAAGCTCTTCTTTACTGACATGATTAAAAAAAGACAAATGTAATCTAAAACTAAATGACTTCCTCCATAACTTACGAACAATAATGGATAGCCTTTGGCAGGCATAATTCCCAAATTAACAGATATATTAACGATAAAAGAATAAATGTAAAACAATAGAATTGTTAAAACGAATCTTTTTATCCTTTCATCTTCAATTTTATTTAAAATAAGTAATCCTCTTAAAATCAAAATAAAAATTAAGGTTAATGTTATAAATCCTCCTAAAAATCCAAAATCCTCACATATTGAAGCAAATATAAAATCAGTATGAGCCTCTGGCAAAAAACCAAATTTCTTTTGAGTTCCTTTATTATAACCATTGCCAAAAATTTTACCACTACCAATAGCTATTTGAGATTGATATATTTGATAAGCTTCATTTTTTTTGTAGGCTTCAGGATTTAAGAATGCTATTATTCTAGTTCTTTGATAAGGCTTTAACATATTATTCCAAATAATAGGAGTTATAATACTTATAAAAATAAAAACCAAAATCGTTAATAATGACCAATACCACCTTGATTTTGAAACTATTAAAACAAAAAGTAAAATCGTAAATGCTAAAACAAAAGAAATTATGTTAAATGAAGAAAAAACAGCTATTATTGAAAAAATAAAAAATATGAGTAAATTTTTATTAACATTTGAATAAAGAAATACGAAAAATGAAACAAATAAAATTGAAATTGAAAATCCTAAATCTGGTTGTGTAATGATAAGCAAAAATAAAGCAAAGATAATAATTGAAACCTTAATTAAATTTTCAGAAGGATTATAAAGATAGAATAGAAATGGAAGTAATAGCTTTGTAAGTTCAGAAGGTTGAAAATAGAAAAATTTTAAGTCAATCCATCTGTTTATACCATTTCCAATAAAATGGACTAAAAAAAGCAAAAAAATTGTTAGTGCTAAAAATGGAAAGAAAAACAATTCAATATATGCGAATTTAAATTTTAAATAAACAAAATAACCCAAAAAAATTGAAAATATTAAAAAAATTATTTGTTTTTGAGCAAGGCTTGGATTTATAGTCCAAATTTCAAGAATACCTATTGTTGATAATAGTAATGCAATAAACACCATCTCAAAATTTCAGTTGCTATTGGGACAGCGACATCACTTCCATGCCCAGCAGTTTCAACAACAACAGTAATTATAAATTGGGGATTTTCAAATGGAGCAAAAAGCGTAAATAAAGAATGGGTTTTTTTACTATGAGGATTTTCAGAGGAACCTGTTTTACCTGCTACATTAACACTTAATCCATATTCCATAAGTTTATAATTTAAATATCCAGCAGTTCCCCTTGGACCCTTTACAACATTTAACATAGCAAATTTAGTGATTCTTATAGTAGAATCTGAAAATGGTAATTTGAAAGTATCTTTAACAATTTGACCAAAATAAAATTTTGGATAAGGCATTTTTCCATCATTAGCAATTGCTCCTACAAGCATTGATATAGCAAGTGGTGTAAGTAATAATTCACCTTGACCAATAGCAAGATTTAATGCTGAACCACCAGGAATAAATTTATAATTCTTCATATACCATTCACTATCCGGAGCAAAAGAAATTTTTTCTTGAGGAAAAGGTGTAAATTTTCTTCTAAATATATCAAGCTTTTTATAAGTTTCAGCAATTCTTTTTATTCCAAGAAATCTACCAAGATTATAATAATAAACATTACAAGAAACTTCAAGTGCTTCTATAATATTTGAAATGTAATAATGAATAGTCCAATCTTTAAAAACATTCCCTCCATAAACAACATACCCTGGACAAGGCATACTATTCCTCCAATTCCATCCACTCTCAATGGAGAGTAGTGTTGTAAGAACTTTCCCTATGGAACCTGGTGGATATAATCCGGATATCGTTCTGTCCATAAGGGGTGCTAATTCCTTATCATTAATATAATTCCATTCTGATTCTGTTAATCCTCTTGAAAACATTTGAGGATTATATTTTGGTTTGGAATATAAGGCAAGAACTTCACCATTTGTTTTAAGAACTACAACACCAGCTTTTTCATAGTTTTCTAAAAGACTATCTATGAACTTATATAATTGAATGTCTATTGTAAGTTTATAATCTTTACCTTTATTTGGAAAGTTATAAATAATTTTATTTCTGTCAGTTATATTCATTTTAGCATCAACAGGAATTATTATTTCACCTTCCTGACCTCTCAAACTATCATCAAAAACTTTTTCAAAACCTTCAACACCGATACCATCACTATTTACATAACCAACAAAATGGGGTGTCAAATCACCATAAGGATAAATTCTGTTTGTTATGGGAACAAAAACAACATCATTAAGTAAATCTCTTCTTGAAATTATACTTGAAGACTCAAAATAATCCATAACATCACTATAATAGCCATTTAATGAAGCTATATAACTTTTATATTCCTTTAATATATCTTCTTCCTTCGTAATAATGAAATTTTTGGTGCTTGTTAAATTACCTGCTATAATAAAACCATTTCTATCATATATATTTCCTCTTGCAGGCTTAACCTTTATTATATAAAAATGATTGCTAAAAGACTTTTTTCTGAACTCTTCACCTCTTAAAATTTGAAGATTAAATAGCCTTAATAGAAAAATAAAATAAAAGATAAAAACAATTGAAAAAATAGGAAAAATTCTCAACTATCTTCTATGGTCTTTTAGTTTTTCCTCATACTTCTTTAACTCCCTTATAACAATATCTTTTAATTCATCTACAACTTTGAGGACATCATTACTTTTTGTTTCTGCTTTTATTGTTCTTCCTTTAACTTTAACAATCATTTCTCCTTTATATTGACCCTTCTCTTCAATCAGAATTATTTCAGAATCTATAATATGGTCGGAGTATCTATCTAAATGACCAAGTCTCTTACTTATATATTCCCTCAAAGTTTCAGTCAATTCAAAGTTCCTTGCTGTTACTCTCATAATGAAAATTTTAAAGGCAATAAATTTTTTTTCTTTACATTATCTAATAATTCTGTAAGTATTTATTTTTCTATATTTTTCCCGCCCACCCTTAAATTAAGCCTTCGGCTTATAAATACCCATTTTTATGCCTTGGGGGGCTTCGCCCCCCTTATATTCCCCCGTAAAATAAATAATTTACTAAAATTTTGATAAGTTGTTGATCAAAGCATTTATTCTTTGCCTTGTCTAATAATTCTGGAAGTATTTACTTTTCTTTATTTTGCCCCCCACCCTGAAAATAAGGATTGTAAAGCTAATAGAAGAGCAAAAGGAGATGATTTAATAAGTATTTTGCTTATTACTTAATGCTATTTAAAAGCAACACTTACCCTAATAATTTCTTTGACTTTATCTACAATGTCTTTGGGAGTGAAACCTCTTCCATCGTATCTCCTTAAGCTTTCTATTTTATCATGATTTGGATAAAACATTTTTATAACGTTTGCTAATTGACCTTGTGCATTTTGCTCTACAACAATAACTTTTTCACAGCTGTCTATAAATGATTTTATTCCTTCCTCATCTAATGGCCAAAGTGTTCTTAGTTGTAAGAATTGAACATCAATATTTTCATTTTTAAGTCTTTCCATAGCTTCCATTATTGGTCCATAAGTAAATCCAAATCCTATAATTCCAATATCTCCACTTCCAAAAATTAAATTTTCAGGTAAATCGCCACTATATTTAGCGGTTTGATAAATTTTCCTTAGTCTTTTTTCAAGCATTTCTTTTCTTTTCTTTGGATGCTCCGTTGTATATCCATCTTCTTCATGCTCATTTGAATTGGCTGTAAATATTCCTCCTTCCATTCCTGGTATTGTTCTTGGGGATATTCCATCTTCTGTTATTTTGTATCTTAAAAACTTTTCTCCTCTTAATATTATTTCATCAAGTTCTTTTTGTGTTAAAATTTTTCCTCTTTCAATTTTTACTTTTTTTGGATCAATTTCATCAATAGGAATTGTGTATTTGTTTTGGGCTAAAACTTGGTCTGCTAATAGAATAACAGGTGTTTGGTACTTTTCAGCTAAATTAAATGCTAAGATAGCAAATTCAAACATTTCCTTAACATTTCCAGGAGCAATTACAATTCTTGGTGCATCACCATGACCACCAAATATCGCATGATAAACATCAGATTGCTCTACTTTTGTTGGAAGTCCTGTTGAAGGACCCGCTCTCTGTGCTAAATATATTACAAGAGGTGTTTCATTCATTACAGCAAGTCCTATTGTTTCAGTCTTTAATGAAATTCCAGGACCACTTGTTCCTGTCATCGCTCTAACACCTGCATAACCTGCCCCAATAGCAAAATTTATAGAAGCAATTTCATCTTCCGCTTGAACTACTATGCCCCCATATTTTGGAAGCTCTTTTGATAAAATTTCAAGAACTTCACTTGCTGGTGTTATTGGATAGCTTGCATAAAATCTACAACCACCTACAATTGCTCCAAATGCAAGTGCTTCATTACCCATAATAAAATAAGTTTTCTCAGGATTTTTTACTTCTTCAATAATATATTTATCAACCTTTTTTATATTCTCCTTGGCATAATTATACCCTGCATCAAAAGCTTCTATATTTTTACTTGCTATTTTATCACCTTTTGTTTTTAAGAAATGATTATATATAATTTCTTTTGTCTTTTCGTAATCCATTTTCAAAAGATAAGTGATTACACCTACCGCTATGATATTTTTTATTACCTCAAGACCAAGTTGGTTTTTAGCAATAGATTGCATAGGAATAAAGTAATAATGAATATCATCTCTTATCAAGTCTTGACTTAATTCTTCATTTGAATTATCGTAAATTATTACTCCACTTTCAATAACATCATCAATATGAATTTCTACATTTTTTTTATCAAAAGCAAGTAAATAATCTAACTTGTCTTTCCTTCCATAATATATTCTTTTTTCATTTGCTCTTAATGTTATATTTGTTGGTAGTCCTCTTATATTTGATGGAAAATCTTTATATGTGACTAACCAAAGTCCAATATCTTTAAAAACTTTTGAGAGAATATCGGCAGTTGTTAAGCTTCCATCACCTGCTCTACCTGCAACTCTAATTGTTATATCATTTTTTATCATAGTTCCAAAATTTTAAAGTATAAATAAACTGCTTTGTCTAGTAATTCTAAAACTATTTATTTTTCTTTATTTTGCCCACCTACCTTATAAATAAGCCTTC
>JAVVGK010000049.1:0-9915 GCA_032249175.1 Candidatus Hydrothermia bacterium
AATTTGGAAAAATCTATTTCTTTTACTTTTAAAAACTCAGTTATTAAAAAATTTAATATATTAGAGAGGCAAATAGAAAGTTCTTGGAATACAGATATTACAATTTATGACGACCTCAATGTTAAATTTCGTCCATCTCTACCGTATAATCAAATTAAGCCAGATTTTCTTTCACTTCAAGTTTTAAAATTTTTTGGAGAATTAAATAATTCAATATTTCAAAAATTTTTTACTGAATACATTGGAATTTATGATTTTGAAGCAAAATTGATTAAAGAAACTGCATCTTTTGTAAGTAGTTATGATTTGGAAGAAGATGGCTCTAATATTGCCTTTGTTATTGAAAATATTCTTTCAGATAAAGCAAAAAGAAAAACCTTACTTAATTTAATTAGTTATGTTCTGGACTTTATTGAGGGAATAAGTACTGAAAGATCTAACTTTAAGGATTTTGTATTTCTAAAAGTAAAAGAAAAATTTAGTAATGATTATATTCCTTCATACTTATTGTCAGATGGGACAATTAGAATTATTGCATTAATAGTTGCCTTATATTTTGAAAATAAAAACATTTTAATTTTTGAAGAACCTGAAATAAATATTCATCCCTCTTTGCTTTCAATAGTTATTGATTTATTTAAAGAATCTTCAAATGAAAAGCAAATTTTAATAACAACACATAATCCTGAGTTTTTAAAATATATTGATTTGGATGATATTATTGTTATTTCAAGAAATAAAGATGGTTTTTCAGTCATAAAGAGATTGAACGAAATTGAAGATATAAAATTTTTCTTAAAGAATGAAATAGGTGTTGATGAACTTTTTGTTGAAAATCTTTTAAAATGAAAAAAAATATGGTTTTTTGTTGAAGGCAATGATGATGAGAGTTTAATTAGTAGGTTTTTAAGAAAAATTCAATTTTCTTTTGATTATGAAATAATTAAGTATAGGGAACTTGAAAAAGGAAAAGTTAATAAATATTTAAAGTCTATTGAAGAAAAAAACGATGATTATTTATTTTTAGCAGATTTTGAAAATGGTCCTTGTATAGGAGAGAAGAAAATTCAACTAATAAATTCTTATTCGGAATTAAAAAAAGAAAAAATAATTATTGTTAAAAAAGAAATAGAGTCTTGGTATCTTGCTTTAATTAGTGAAAATTTCGCAAAGGAAATATCAATAGACCCCAACATATTAATTGATACTAGTTTTTGTACTAAGAAAAAATTTGAAGATATTATGAGGAAAACTAACTATAAAAGTGAAACTGTATTTAAACAGGATATACTAATAAATTTTAATGTTTCTGATATTGATTTAGCAAGGCAAAGAAATAGTTCTTTGGACTACTTCATTAAAAAAATAGAAAGCTTGAAGAAAGAAAATTTTTGAGTTATTTGCCTTATATATTAAAGTAATTAGTTTTAGAATTGCCATACAAGGCAGAGTTATTTGCTTTGTCCAATAAATAGTGTTAAGTGACTGATAGTCAATAATTTATGAAAATTTCAGGAGATTATTTATTTTACAGGGGAATATAGGGGGGCAAAGTTTTTAAGGCGAAGCCTTATTTTCAGGGTAGGTGGGAAAATATAATAAAATAAATAATTTCAGAATTATTGGATAAGGTATATTTTTTAAGACTTTAAAATTTAAGACTTGCCGTTGTAGCTCAATTGGCAGAGCGGGGCATTCGTAATGCCCAGGTTGCCGGTTCGAGTCCGGCCAACGGCTCTTGTTCGCAAGACATTATTTTGGACTTAGTGATAATGAAATTAAAGAAATTTTAAATTATCTTGGATATAACGATTTAGAAACTTTTTATAAATCAAAAATTCCAAAACATTTAGAACTTGATGATTTAAAACTACCACCTGCTTTAAGTGAAGAAGAGGCAAGAGAATATATTGAAAATCTTGGAAGTTTAAATAAAATTTTTAAAATTTTTGCTGGTGGTGGTGCTTATGATTGCTTCACACCTTCTGCTTTAAATCAATTGTTATTAAGAAGTGAATTTTATACTGCCTATACACCTTATCAACCAGAAGTAAGTCAAGGAACACTTCAAGTAATGTTTGAATTTCAATCTTTAATATGTGAGCTTACGAAAATGGAGGTTTCAAATGCGTCAGTTTATGATGGAGCGACTGCTCTTGCGGAAGCAGTTTTAATGAGTTTTAGGATAAAAAACAAATATAAAGTTATAATTCCAAAAAATTTAAATCCATCTTATAAGGAGGTTTTAAAAACTTATTTACAAAATATAGAAGCAAATATAGTAGAGGTTGATTTTGATGACTATGGAAGAACTAATTTAAATCATTTGAGAAATTTAATTGATGATTCTACAGCAAGTGTTGTAATACAAAATCCAAATTATTTTGGAATTATTGAAGAAGTTTTTGAAGTTAAAGATATTGTGAAGTCAAAAGGTATTCTTTTAATTAGTGTTTTTGATCCTGTTAGCTTGGCAATTTTATCACCACCAGGTGAGTACGATAGTGATATCGCAGTTGGTGAAGGACAATCGCTTGGTATTCCCTTATCGTTTGGTGGTCCTTATGTTGGATTATTTACTTCAAAAAAGGAATATATTAGACAAATGCCAGGAAGAATTGTAGCATTAACACAAGATAAATACGGCAGGAGGGGTTTTGTAACAACCCTTCAAGCAAGGGAACAACATATAAGGAGGGCAAAAGCAACAAGTAATATATGTACAAATCAACAGCTTATAGCAACTGCTGTTTGTATATATTTAACATTAATGGGTAAAGAAGGTTTAAAAAAATTAGCAAAGCTTATTTTTAATAAATCTGAATATTTAAAAGAGAAGTTAAAACATAAGCTTGTTTTTAATAGTCCTACATTTAGGGAGTTTGTGATAAGAACTAATAAAAAGGCAAAAGAAGTTATTTTTGAATGTGCTAAAAAAGGATTTTTGGTTGGTCCAGAAGTTAAATTGCTTGGAGATAGTTATTTATTGATAGCTGTTAGTGAGAAAAGAAAGAAAGAAGAAATTGATGAATTGGCTGAAATTTTGAAAGATGCTTAAAAAATTATTTGATTTGTTAATAAGTTTATTGCCAAGTGCCGTTAGTATTGCTACTAAGTTTCAAGAAGATAAAAAAAATGAAAATTTTTTAGATGTTGTAAAAGGCATTGAAGTTAGGCTTGATAAAATGTTATCAGAATTTATAGAAAAATTTAATGTTATTTTATTTTGGATAAGAATTTTGTTGATTTTACAATTCATCAATTTTATTTTACTGATTTTGATATTGATTTTGAGGGGAAAGTAATTTTAAGAGTAAATTTTCGCATTTTCATAATTGATTTTGTTTTCATCTATATTAACAAGAGGAACTGATGATGTTGTTTTTGAGAACCAAACAAGTCCAGCATCGTCAGTATAATAGTCGTTTGCCCATATTGCATAAACACCGCTATTATCAATAAATAATCCATTATAATCATGTCCTGCTGGATTTTGATTAAACTTGTAATTATGGTCTGAAACTCTTGAAGGTGTTGAGAATGAACTTCCCCAATTTGTTGAATATGAAAGCATAGTTCTCCATGTTGATGCTTTGTCCAATAATTCCAAAATTACGATTATTTCTTATTTTCCCTACCCACCCTTAAATTAAGCCTCTGGCTTATGAACTTCACCCCCCTAATAGTCCCCTCATGAAATAAATAGTTTTAGAAAATTTCTTATAACTTATTGATTATCAATCACTTAACATTATTTATTGGACAAAGCAAAAATTATCGCTTTTATGGGGATTTGTTTCCTAATGTAAGAAATAAGTATTTATAAACCGAAAGCTTGATTTCAAGGTAGGCAGGAGAAATATAATAAAATAGCGTATTAATCAGGATTTTTTATCCTACACTTCCCTCCATTTCAAGTTCAATTAATCTATTTAATTCAATAGCGTATTCCATAGGTAATTCTTTTGATAATGGCTCTATAAATCCCATAACAATCATTGTTGTTGCTTCTTTTTCTGATAGACCTCTGCTCATTAAATAAAATATTTGCTCTTCACCAATTTTGCCAACTTTTGCTTCATGAGCAATATTCACTCTATCAGCTTCAATTTCAATATATGGATATGTATTGCTTGTTGAATAATCATCCATAATTAAAGCATCACATGAAACTGAAATTTTAGCATTTTCTCCATTTTTATGAACTTGAACGAGACCTCTATAAGTAGATATTCCTCCACCTTTTGATATGCTTTTTGAAGTTATTGTAGCTTTACAATTTGGAGCCATTATTATCACTTTTCCACCTGTGTCATGCCACATTCCAGTATTAGCAAAGCTCATAGATAAAATATCCGCTCTCGCATTCTCTCCAATTAGTATAGCACTTGGATATTTCATATTTCTACCGCTTCCAAGTTCTCCTGAAATCCATTCCATAAAACCATTTTTATAAACCTTTGCTCTTTTTGTTACTAAGTTTAAAACATTTCTTGACCAATTTTGAATAGTTGTATATCTGACATGTGCTCCTTCTTTAACAATTACTTCAACAACAGCAGCATGTAAGGTATGGGTATCATAAATTGGCGCTGTACAACCCTCAATATAATGCACATAAGCACCTTCTTCTGCAATAATAAGTGTTCTTTCAAATTGACCAAATCTTTCATAATTTATTCTAAAATATGCTTGAAGTGGTATATCCACTTTAACACCTTTTGGAACATATACAAAAGAGCCACCTGACCAGACAGCAGTATTTAATGCGGCAAATTTATTATCACTTGCAGGAACAACTGTTCCGAAATACTCTTTTACAATTTCAGGATATTTCTTTAATGCTTCATCCATTGATAAAAATATAACACCTTTTTCCTCTAAATCTTTTCTTATATTTGAATAAACTACTTCTGAATCATATTGAGCTTCAACACCCCCAAGATATTTTCTTTCTGCTTCTGGAATTCCAAGTTTTTCATAAGTTCTTCTTATATATTCTGGAACTTCATCCCAACTTTTAGCAATTTTACTCGTTGGTCTTACATAATAAACAATCTCATCAAAATTTATATCATCAAGCTTGACACCCCAATTAGGGATAGGCTTTTTAAGGAAAATTTCATAAGCTTTAAGTCTTATTTCTGTCATCCATTCAGGCTCATTTTTTAACTTTGAAATTAATATAATTTTTTCAGGACTAAGCCCAGGCTCAGAAACAAATTCATAAATAGCATCTTCATCCTTAAATCCATATTTACTATAATCAATATCTAATTGAAATTCCTCTTCTTTTATAACTTTTCTCTCACTTGGTGCTATTTCTAAAATCTCTTCTTCTATCCTACTTTTTTCCATATCTTTAACCTCCTATGTTTTTTAGGATTTTTTTTAATTCATCTTTATGTTTTGACTCATCTACTATTATATTTTCCAATTGAACTTTAATGTCAATTTGATTATATTTTTGGGCTAATTCTATATGTTTTTTATATCTTTCAATTGTTTCCTCTTCTGCTTTTAATAATTCTTCAATCATTTCCTTTGGATTTTCTACTAATTTGAGAGGTTTTGGAGTGATTATTGGTTTTCCTCCAAGTGCTGTTATTTTATCTGCCAAAAATTTGGCATGTTCTAATTCATCATTAACTTCATTTATAAAGAATTCTTTAACAATAGCAGAATAAGTTATATATTGAATAATAGCACTATATTCAAATGCTAAATCCTCATTTAATGCATTTATTAACTCTTCCATGTTAAAGCCTCCTCTTTCTCTTCTATTCCGTATTTTAGATAGCCCTCTCTTTCAAGCTCCTCCGCAAGCTTATAATCTCCTTTATCAACAATTCTGCCATCAATTAATACATAAACATAATCAGGTCTTATGTAATTTAAAATTCTTTGATAATGTGTTATTATTAAAACACCCATATTATTTTCTTTAACTAATCTATTTACATTTTCAGCAACAATTCTAACTGCATCTATGTCAAGTCCTGAATCAATTTCATCTAAAATTGCTATTTCTGGTTTTAAAACAGCCATTTGAACAATTTCTGTTCTTTTCTTTTCACCGCCTGAAAATCCAACATTTAAAAATCTATCTATCATATCTTCTTTCATTCCCGCATTTATAAGTGCATTCTTTAATTCTTTTCTAAATTCCATTATATTTGGTTTTTTATTTGAGTTTTCAAATTTTTTAACATAACTTTGCCATAAAAATGTTGAAAGTCTTACACCATCAATTTCAAGTGGATGCTGAAATGCTAAAAATAAACCTAATTTTGCTCTTTCATCAGGTGAAAGTTCTAATATATTTTTATCTTTATATATAACTTCCCCTTCTATGATTTCATATTTTGGATGACCCATTAAAGCATAAGCAAGTGTAGATTTCCCACTGCCATTTGGACCCATAATCGCATGAATTTCACCTCTTTTAATTTCAAGTGAAATTCCTTTTATAATCTCTTTCCCTTCTATCGCAACTCTAAGGTTTTTTATGATAAGTTTCTCTGCCATATTGAAAATTTTAAAGCATAATTTCTGACTTAAAAAGTAAGAAATTTAGAAAAATCAAAAATCCATTAAAATTTTCAAACTTTGAGAATCTCCTATGTTTTAATTCCAGAAATTATTGAAGCAATAAAAAATAAAGATTTTAAGTCTTTAAAAGCATTAGTTCAAAGCTTACACCCTTTTGATATAGCAGAAATAATTGAAGATTTAGAGCCAAATAAAGCAGTTCTTATTTTAAGACTTTTAGATACTGAAAAATGCTCTGATGTTTTAACTTATTTAGAAGGAAATAAATTAGAAGAAATTATTAAAAGTTTTTCAGATAAACAAATAGCGGAATTATTTGAAGAGATTGATGACGATGATAAAGTTGCGTTATTTGAAGAATTACCACCCTATCTTGTCCAGAGAATTATTTCAATTTTACCAAAAGAAGAAAAGGAAGTCGCTCTAAAACTACTAAATTATCCTGAAAATTCTTGTGGTAGAATAATGAATACAGATTTTGTTTCAATAGAAGAAGATTTAAGTGTATTTCAAGCTATTGAGACTATTAAGAAAAGTGATGTTTCAGATGAAGCATTAGTTAGTATATTCGTTATCACAAAAGAAGGTAAATTAAAAGGTTATGTTAAAATCACAAAATTATTAAGAAGTGATTTTAATATGAAATTATCTGAAATTTCTGAAAATATTATTTCAGTTTCCGCTTATGATGATAGAGAAATTGCTGCTAAGATAATGAAAGATTATGACTTATTAGTTCTTCCTGTCGTAGATAAAGAGAATAGAATGTTAGGTGTAATAACCATAGATGATGTTGTTGATATTATTGAAGAAGAAGCAACGGAAGATATATATAGATTTGTAGGTTTGGTTGATCCAGAGGCAAGATATTTTGATTTATCATATAAGGAAAAAATTTTAAAACGATTACCAGCAATTATTTTAATGGTTATACTTGGGAACATTTCTGGTTTTGTTTTAAATAGTTATGAAAAAATTATTGCTCATTTAACAATTTTAACATTTTTCCTACCAAACTTAGCCAATACAACGGGAATAATTGGCTCACAAGCTTCTGCTTTCACAATAAGAGCAATTGCAACAGGCGAAATAGAGAGAAGTTTAAAGGCATTTTTAAAATTATTTTTTAAAGAATTTTCAACAATTTTAATTATTTCTACTATTATAGCATTAGGAATGTTTATAATAGCACTATTTAGAGGAGATTTTTATATCAAATTAGCTTTGGTTGTAGCATTAACTTCAATTATCTCTTCAATAGTAGCTAATACATTTGGTTTTATAACACCAATAATTTTAAGGAAAATGAATATAGACCCTGCTGGAACTGATATTCCCTTAATTACTACTATTGGGGACGCTTTAACTTATTCTACTTACTTTACACTTGCGAAAATTATTTTATTTTAGTGGGCAGTGGAAGGGCTATGCCTTAGGTTACTTTACTACTTTTTTCAATTCACTTGAAGCTTTGAATGCAGGAACTTTTCTTGCAGGAATAGTTATTGTTTGACCAGTTTTTGGATTCTTGCCTCTTCTTTGATTTCTTTTTCTAACCTCAAATGTTCCAAAACCAATCAATCTAACTCTTTGACCTTTTGCAAGAGCATCTTTTATTGCTGAAAATACAGCATCAACAGCAGCTTTGGCATCTTTCTTGGTTATCCCTGATCTTTTTGCTACTTCATTTATAAGTTGTGCCTTGTTCATAGCTCACACCTCCTTTTTAGGTTTTTTTCTTTTCCTTTTCCCTTCCACTGCCCTGACATCCAGCGTGAAAATTTTAAAGCATCAAATTTTAAAATGTCAAGTCAATTTTAATTTAAAAGATACCCCCTATGAATTTTTTTGATTTTAAACATTTAATCAATAAAAAGGCAAATTGTTTTTAATTATATTTTTCGTGGATATATGATAATTACAATAAAAAATTTAGTTTTATAATACTCAAATTTTCTATAAAATAAAAATTAAAAAATTAACTGATATAAAAAATGAAAATTTTATGATATAAAAAATTCTAAAATAATTTTAAAATCAAATTTTACATAATTTGTCATTTTAATTAATTGTTAGTTTCGTAAATAATACCAACTTAATTAGACAAATTAAAAGATTTAGGTGAGCAAAAAAAATTTTGTAAATTAAAAAATCGCCTTTATAAATTATTCATAATCAATAACTTATAAGACTTGAAATGGTACCAATTTAAACTTTAAAATTTTCTGCTTTGTCCAATAAATAATGTTAAGTGATTGATAATGAATAAGTTATGGAAATTTTAAAAAATTATGGTTTTTATTGGGGGTTCATTTAAGGGGGCGAAAGCCCCCTGCCGAAAAATGGGTACTTATAAGGCAAAGCCTTATTATCAGGGTGGGTGGGAAAAATATAATAAAATAAATAATTCCAGAATTATTGGACAAAGCAAAATTTTCGGCATAATGTTTATAACCTTTTTTTTATGGTATGTTTTTAAAAAGGAGGTTCAAAGATGCTGATTGTGATTAGTGCCATATGCACTATATTTTTGACTGCTCAAACTTCTTTTGCATTGGATGATAGTGTAAATGTAAAGATAAAAGGCTCTGAGAATCAAGGCTCTATGGAATTTGATACACCAGAGGGTAAAGTAAAAGTAAATGTAGAAGCTCAGGAAACGGAAGATATTGATACTCCAAAAGGTGAAATAAAAATTGAAATAAAGGGTGGTCCTCAAAAGCCTTCTGAAACAAAGCAAAGTTATGAAGAAAAAGAAGAGACTAATGATTATATCATTATAAGGAAAAAGGAAGGAAGAACACTAATAAAAGTGTTAGAGCCAGAAGGAGCAATAGCAGAGATTTATTCTGAAAATAGTACAAAGCCTATCCATAAAGCTGAAATTCCAACATCTTACAATTATCTAACACCTGGATTTTATAAAATTATTGTTTATAATGATAATGGTAAATGGCAAAAGAAAATAGAAATAAAAAGAGGATATGAGACTATATTGTATGTAAAATCCTTAAAGCCTATTGAAAAACCAAAAGAAGAGAAATCTGTTGAAAAACCAAAAGAGGAGGTTAAGAAACCAATGAGTTCCAGCTCATTTAGGGAGCTTATAAATAATCTAAAAAATGAATCATTCTCATCAGGCAAGCTAAATATTCTAAAAGATGCTGTAAGAGGAAATTACTTTACATCTGAGCAAGTAGTAGATATTTTAAGTGTTTTTGATTTTGAAAAGGATAAATTAGAAGCTGCGAAAATGCTATATCCAAAAGTTGTAGATAAAAATAATTTCTTTAAGGTATATAGCGTATTTAAATTTAATTCAGATAAAGAAGAATTAAGAAAGTGGATAGATGATTTTGAATC
>JAVVGK010000050.1:0-9897 GCA_032249175.1 Candidatus Hydrothermia bacterium
TCTAAAACTATTTATTTTTCTTTATTTTGCCCACCTACCTTATAAATAAGCCTTCGGCTTAAAAAATACCCATTTTTATGCCTGGGGGGCTTTAAATAAATAATTTCCTAAAATTTTCATAACTTATTGATTATCAATCATTTAACACTATTTATTGGGCAAAGCAACTATAAACTACATTTTCCAATAATTCTAAAACTATTTATTTTTCTTTATTTTGCCCACATACCCTATAAATAAGCCTTCCGCTTAAAACTTTGTCCCCTTAAATTCCTCCATAAAATCTAATAATTTCATTAAAGTCTTTGCTATGCTAAATCAAAACTTTTAATGGTTTTAATAAATTATTTTCAATTTTTCCAATTCCCAAAAAATGGCTATCACAATAAATTCT
The DNA here is from genome assembly GCA_032249175.1 of Candidatus Hydrothermia bacterium. GTDB lineage: Bacteria > Hydrothermota > Hydrothermia > LBFQ01 > DSFT01 > DSFT01. The sequence continues at coordinate 395 of JAVVGK010000050.1, forward strand.
ATAAATTCCATCTTTATATTTATATATTGTTATTTGTCCATTTTTAAATTTTCTACAATCAAGAATTTCAATTTTTTCAATAAAATCAAGAGCAGTATCAATTTGAATAAGTTTAAATTCTCTATCATCTATATTATGAGCATTTTCTAATTTGAAATTGCCAATTGCTATTCTTTTTAACTCTAATAAATATCCAAATGTTCCAATTCTATTAGCCAAATCCCTTGCGAAACTTCTAACATAAAATCCAGAGCTAACTTTAAGATAAAAAACTGCTTCATTGTTAGCTTCATCAATGCTTTCAATTTTCAAATCATATATACTTACAAGCTTTGGTTTTAATTCAAATTCCTTACCTTCTCTTGCTAATTCATAGGCTCTACTTCCATCAACTTTTTTGGCGGAGAACTTTGGTGGAATTTGCTCATAGCTTCTTGGAAAATCATCAACAGCCATTTGAAGAACATTTTCATTCAATTTAAAATTATTATCACAATTTATAATTTTACCATCTATATCAAGTGTATCCGTTTCAATACCAAACTTAATTTTGGCAATATATTCTTTTGGTAAATTCATTAAAAATTCAATAAATTTTGTTGCTCTGTTTATTCCAATAATCAATAATCCTTCTGCAAATGGATCTAATGTTCCGGAATGACCTATTTTTTTAACATTAAATAATTTTTTCAAAACTCTTATAACATCATAAGATGTCCAATTTTTTGGTTTGTTTATGAGGATAAAACCATCCATGACCTTATGCTTTAAAATTTTAAACCTTGCGAGCGTAGCTCAATTGGTAGAGCGCCAGCCTTCCAAGCTGGGGGTTGCGGGTTCGAGTCCCGTCGCTCGCTCTTAATATTTGAAAATTCTCAATTTAGTAAAAAATTTAAAAATTGAGCAGTTTGATTTAGCAAAATCTATAACTGAAATCCCTGATATTGTAATAGCTCCTAAGGATCATAAAAAACTATATGAATTATCCTTAAATTATCCAACTATTACAATTGGTAAAGCGGATTTCAAATCAGTAGATTGGTCATTTGAAAATGAAAATGAAATTCAAAATTTCTTAAATGATTATTCAAAGAAAACAATAAGGCAAAGGATTTCTGATTTTTACAATAAGTTTTACAATCTAAATAATTTAAAACCAGCAAATGTTAAATTTGTTTGCTATTATGGTCAAACGATGGAGATTTATAAACAACTTGAAATTTTATTAAAAAGTTCCTATAATCCTTGGATATTGATATATGGTCAAAGAGGTGTTGGTAAATTAACAATTATTAGTTCAATTCTTGAAAATGCTATTGATTATTTTGAAATTGAGGAAAAGCAAGCGGGATTTAAAACCGATTCAAAAAGAAATGAAAAGTCAGTTATTATACTAAATATAGATTTATTTGAAAATGAATATGACTTAAACTTTGCCATAAATGAAATTTATAAACGTGGTCAAAGAATAATTTTTATCACAGACAAAATAACACCTCCTCAAAATTTACTAACAATTCCCTCAATTTACATTCCTTCAATAAGTGAAAGAAATAATAAAGAAAAATTGCTAATTTTAGAACACTTTTTAAGAAGGTTTTCAGATCAATTTATTGAAATTGAAGAGAATTTTTATAAAGCATTTTTAACTTATCCTTGGTTTGGAAATTTCAGTGAGATTGAGAATGCTATAAGATATGCCTTATCCTTAGATAACAAAATTCTAAAATTTGAAAATCTACCAAAACATATAACCGATCAATTTGATGAAAATTACAACTTGAAAATTGCTGACTATTATTCAAAACTTATGGTTCTTAATTTTAAAAATGTGGATTACGAGCAATTGAAATTTTTAATTGGAAACGGATTTGCCTCTATTATTCAATTTCTATATGAGTTAGTAAATGAGGATTTAAATCAACTTTTAGAGATTTTAAAAGTAAGTAAAAAATCTGATATTGATGAAATTAAGAGTTTTTTAGGTATTCTTTCAAATCAGAAATAACTTCTTCTATAACCTGCTTCTCTGTTCCAAGTTTCTCAAAGGCAGAAGCATTTTCATGACCTCCGCCACCATAATTTGAAGCAAATTTTTGAACATTTATTCCTTTTTTACTTCTTAAATTTATTTTCCATTTATTATTTTCTATTTCTTCAAACTTTAAAGCAACTTTTACACCCTTTATTGAAAGCGGATAATCAACAATTCCAAAGTTTTCATATTTTTTAGCACCACATTCATCATAAAAATGTTTCCTTATTATAACATAAGCAATTTCACCATCTTGCTTTAATGTTTCAAGAGCTTTTCTAATTAAGCAAAACCTATTTATTGAATTATTTCTTGAATATCTTTCTGAAAATTTAGATAAATCATAACCTTTATTTGCTAAATATAAAGCTGCCTCAAATGCTAATTTTAAATTTGAATATGAAAAACTACCTGTATCGCCAACAAGTCCTATGAAAATACACTCCGCTATATCTTCATCAAAATAACTTTCATTATAGTTTCTTATAAGCTCTAATATAAGATATGTTGTTGAAGGAGCTTCAACTTTAACATAATCAAACTCGCTATAATTTTCATCTGAAAGATGATGGTCAATTTTCAATATATTTGCTTTACTATTAAATTCATTAAAGCCTGTTCTTTTAAGGTTGGGTGTATCTATTAGAACATATAAATTAGCATTTTCAAATCTATTAACAATAATTTCATCAAATCCTTTTAAATAATTTAAGTTTTCAGGTGGTTCATCCTTTGAAACAATTTTAATATCACTTTTAAAATTTTTCATAAATTTATATAATGCTAATGCACTACCAATACAATCAGGGTCAGGATTCTTATGAACTAATAAAACAATTTTACCATCAAATTTTAAAAGATATTCTATTGTTTTCATAAAGTTTGAAATTTTAATGCCTTAATCAATTATTACTTGCCTTGTCCAATAATTCTGAAATTACGATTATTACTTTATTTTCCCACCCACCCAAAAATAAGGCTTCGCCTTATAAATACCCCATCTTTTGCTCTGGGGGGCTTTGCCCCCCTTAAATTCCCCCCACAAAACAATAATTCCTTAGAATTTTCATAACTTATTGATTATTAACCACTTAACACTATTTATTGGACAAATCATTATTACTTTATTTTTTCCCACCCACCCTGAAATTAAGCCTATGGCTTATAAACTTAGCCTCCCTATAATAATATCCCCATAAATTCAATATTTAACAAATCATATTAAAATGTGGTTGTATAATAATTTTAAAATTACTTTGTTTCAGTATATTTTGCCTATTCATCTTTTCTCTTTATAATCTTTAACATTTTCTATTTATATGAACATTAAAACATATTATCCGAAATTTCTTGTTGATTTCGTTCTTGAAATTCAATTGAAAATGCTTGGAAAGTTAATTTTATTGAACATTCCAAATTTTAGCAACTACAAAGACAAAAAAATTATCATTTATTCCAATCACTTTTACATTTATGATGTTCATATCTTAAATCGTTTAAGAAAAACAATTTTTAAAGATAGAAAAATGATTATTTGGATGGAAGAATATGATAAATATCCATTTTTTTCAAAATTTGCACTAACTCTACCATTTAAAGAAAAACATATTAGAACTGCTTCCATTATTAAGACAATTAGACTTCTTAATGAATTTCCAAATAAATTTTATTTCTTTATTTTTCCTGAGGGAAAGCTTCACGATGAAAACGATGGGATTCTTGACTTTAATGTAAAAATTTATAATTTTTTAAAAAGAATTGAGCCTTATTATGCTCTTCCTATGGTTATTAAAATTAAAAATAGAAAAATTATAGTAAATTTCGGTAATTTTGAATTGAATACATTAAGCAAGGAAAAGTTAGTAAGTCTCTTAAATTCTACTTTTATCTCATAGCAGAACTTTATTTATTTGGGCTATCCAATTTATACAAAATGTAAGCTATTAGTGAAAGAAACAATTCAATAATCAAATTAAATAATCTAAAAAGAACACTCATTTTATTTGAAAAATCTAAATCAAAAAACTTCAATAGCATAAATGTCATAACTCCTTCTCTTACGCCAATCCCTGCTGGTGATATTAGTGATAATATTCCTATGTTATAAGCAATTGGAAAAATTAAAATTGTAAAAAATAAATTTATGGATTTTGAAAATGACAAGATGAAAAAGAACAAAGAAAGACCTACAAGAATCCACAAAATTATGAACATAAAGAAAATTTTGAAAAACACAAGTAAATTCAATTTTATTTCATACTTTAAAGATAAAAAATGTAAAACTATTGGAAGAACAATAAATGAAATCAAGAATGTAAAGGAAAGTAAGTAATTTTTTACTTCTAAAAAATAAAAACATAATGTTGGAATTGCTGAAAAAATTAAGAAAAATTGGTTTAAAATTGCCCCTTTTGTAATTTTTTTTAAATCTAAATTTAAGGTCTTTGAAAATGCCAAAAGCAGTGTAAATGTCCAAAATCTTCCGGGCAAATATCTTCCAAGAATTGAAATGAATGAAATATAAAAAGCTCTTTTAAACGATAATTCAAGTGAAAAAAAATGATATATAAATTTAACAATATAAATTGAAAATAGATTAAATGCTAAAAAAAAATTGCTGATAAAAGAAGATAGAACTTATTTGAAAATTTCAAAATTTCTTTAATTTTTTCAATATCTTTAAAAGCGAAATACACCATAAAGATAAATAGAAGAATTGAAAAAATTGAAAGGAAACTTTTTAAAAATTTCATTTAATAATATCAACTCCGAGATATTTTCTTAGAGGTTCAGGAACAATAACATAACCTTCTTTGGTTTGATTATTCTCAATAATACTTATTAAAACTCTTGGCGTCGCAAGACCTGAGCCATTTAATGTATGAACAAATTCTTTTTTTCCATTCTTTCTTTTAACTCTTATATTAGCTCTTCTACTTTGAAAATCCTCAACATTACTAATTGAACTTGCCTCTAAATAAGCTCCTTGACCTGCACAATATACTTCAATATCATAAGTTTTTGAAGATGCAAAACCCATATCACCTGTGCATAATAAAACAACTCTATAAGGAATGTTTAAACTTTGTAAAATTTCTTCAACATCTCTAACCATCTTTTCATGCTCATCATATGAGTTTTCAGGGAGTGTAAATTTATATAATTCAACTTTATTAAACTGATGCATTCTTTTAATTCCTCTAACATCTTTACCATAAGCACCTGCTTCCCTTCTAAAACAAGGTGTATAAGCAAAATAATATATAGGTAATTCTTCTTCATCTAATGTTCTTTCCATAAATAAACTTGTTAATGGAACTTCCGCTGTTGGAACAAGATATAATTCATCTTTTTCAATATAGTACATTTCATCTTTAAATTTTGGTAATTGACCACTATTGAACATAACTCTTTCATTTACCAAAAATGGTGGAATAATTTCTTTATAACCATGTTTTTTAGCAAATTCTCTAAAATAGTTTATTAAAGCCCATTCAAGCTCAGCTCCAAGTCCTTTATAAACAACAAATCTTGAACCTGCCAATTCACCTCCTCTATTAAAATCTATAATATCAAGTCTTTCACATATTTCCCAGTGTGGTTTTGGCTCAAAGTCAAATTCTGGAATCCTACCCCATTCTCTAACTACTACATTTTCAGAGCTATCTTTTCCAATAGGAACACTTTCGTGAGGAATGTTTGGAATTAAACTCCAATAATAATGAAATTCATTTTCAATTTTTTTTCTTTCTTCTTCTAAATTTTCAAGCACATTATCAATTTCTTTTGCTTCCTTTAATAAATCATCTACATTTTCTCCTTTTGCTCTCATTTGTGAAATAATTTTTGATTTTTCATTTTTCTTTGCTCTTAAATTATCAACTTCTTTTATTATTTTTCTTCTTCTTTCGTCAATTTTCAAAACCTTTTCAAGAATATCTAAGCTATATCCTCTATTGACTAAACTACTCTTTAATTTTTCAAGCTTTTCTCCTTTTAGATAGCTTAAATCAAGCATAAAAACTCTGAAAATTTTAAAGCTAAGTCAATTATTCAAACAATTTTTATTATTTCGGCAGTTTTGACAATTATTTTTGATTTCAGAAAGTAAAAAAGACAAATAAATTTATTCTTATGCTTTAAAATTTCAATATGACTAACCAAATAAAGACACTCATATTATTAACTTTACTCTCTGCCCTCTTAATTGTAATTGGTGGATATTTTGGAGGAAAGGCGGGACTCACAATTGCTCTTATCCTTGCTATTATATTCAATTTCTTTTCATATTGGTTTTCCGACAAAATTGTGCTTAGAATGTACGGTGCTAAGGAAGTGGATACAAACTCAAAATTATATAATCTTGTTAGGGAAGTTGCATTATTAGCAAATCTTCCTATGCCAAAAGTTTATATAATTGAAGAAGAAGCTCCAAATGCTTTCGCAACAGGAAGAGATCCTAAGCATTCTGCTGTTGTATTCACAAGAGGCATTTTAAGGATTCTTGATGAAAGGGAATTAAAAGGTGTTATAGCTCATGAATTAGCCCATATTAAAAATAGGGATATTTTAATATCAACAATTTCAGCTGTTTTGGCAAGCGCTATTGTATATTTAATTGAGATAGGAAGATGGATGTTCATTTTTAGAAGTTCAGATGAAAGGCAAAATCATAACCCAATTTTTGATATCTTAATAATTCTCCTTGCTCCAATATCAGCAATAATAATACAAATGGCTATATCTCGCTCAAGGGAATTTTTGGCTGATGAAACAGGTGCTAAATTTATAAGAGACCCAATCGCATTAGCAAATGCTCTTGAAAAAATTGAAAAAGGAGTTTATGATTATCAATTTCAAGCCAATCCTGCAACAAGCCATATGTTTATAATACCTCCTGTTTTAGAAGGAATACAAAAACTCTTTTCAACCCATCCACCAACACATGAAAGAATAAGAAAATTAAAAGAACTTGCGAGGAGAATAGGTGTGGCTTATTAATTTTATTCAAATTTCAGAAATTCCTCAAAGTGAAAATTATTTATTAGTTATAAATTTTTCTTCAAATGAAAAAGGAAGTTATAGAGCCTTTTATGATGTTTTTGAAAATAAAAAAATTTTTAAATCAGAAGTTATTGATTTTGATAGCTCAATCAATCTGAAAATCAATTTGAAATATAATGAAGTTTATAAAGTTAGCTTTTCTGTTAAAAATAGCAAGACAGATGCAATTATTAGTGATACTTCATTTATAACGAAAATTGAAAATAGTAATTATTTTACTATTGGAAAACCTATAACGAATAAAGAAAAATATGAAGAAAGTGATAGTTTGCTAATTTTGAAAATTCCTGTTTATTCAAAAATTGATGATACAATAGATATTGAAATAAAACTTGAAAGCTTGAAAACTAAAATAAAGAAAAATTACAAATTTTATTTAAGAAGTGGTGAAAATGATATAGAAATTTCATTTGAAATTAAAAATTTGAAACTTGATAGATATGAAGGCAAGTTATTATTTAAGTATAAAAAACTTAAAATTTCAAGAAACTTTGATTTTCAAAAGCTTGGATTGTTTAACTTAACATCTGATGAATTAAAAAATCTCATTTTTGCCCTAAACTACCTTTATTCAGGTGAATTTAGTAAATATCTTAAAAAGAATAATAATGATCTTAAAAAAGCATGGGAAAGTTTTTGGAAAGATAAAGACCCCACACCAAATACAAATTTAAACGAGGAAAAGGAGTTATTTCTCCAAAGGTATCACTATGTTATAAAAAATTATACGAGAAATAACAAAATAAATGCCATGGGACTAATTTATTTAAGATACGGACCTCCTGACTATATAGAAAAAAGTGAAATAAACCTTTACGATAGACCATATCAAATATGGTACTATGAAAGCTTAAATCTTAGGTTTATTTTTATAGACAAGTACGGAACAGGTGATTATGAGCTTGCTCCTTCTAGTTGGGCTGACTACATTAGATAATAAAAGCTATGTTTTAGATGGGACTATTAGGGGATATGTTGAGCCTATTTACTTTAAATTGTCAGGTGATATTTATATTGTAAATTTTGTTTATTCAATAAATCCAAATGATATTTCTGAAAATTATCAAATATATTTAAGAATTTTCTTAGATAGGCAAAAACTTATGGAAGAAAAGAAAGACAAAAAAATTTCAAAAAACGCCATTTATATGGTAGATAGTTATGAAATTTTATCCAAACCTGGAAAATATATGGTAAAATTTGAAGTGAAAACAAAAACAAAATCTTCAAAAATTGAATTTCCTTTAATTATTGAAGAAGATAGTAATTTAAATTTTTCTTCACTTGTTTTATCAAGCTCATTTTATGATGATAGTTTAAATAGTCCGTTTTATAGAAATGGAATTGGATTTTTACCAAATCCTTCAAATATCTTTAAAGATACAATTTTCTACTTTTTTGAAATTTACGATATTAAAAAAGATAGCCAAAAGCTTTTTTTAAGATATATTATTGAAGACAAAAACGATAGTGCAATTTTAATATCAAGTCCTCAATTAATCATTAAGGATAAGGAGCAGATTGTAATTAGTGGAAAAATTCCTTTAAATAATGTGCCTGATGGAGAATACAACTTAAAATTTGAAATTGTTGATTTAGGCTTAAATATAAAGAAGGTTTTAAGGCATTACTTTATTGTTCAAAGAGAAGGAATACTTCTTAATGATGAAATTAGGTATTTTATTGATTATATAGCTTCACCAAATGAATTAAATGAATTTAAAAATATAAAAGATATGAAAAGCAAAAATTTATGGATTGAGAAGTTTTGGAAAATGAAAGACCCTGATGGCTCATTTTATCCTATATTTAGACAAAGAGTTATTGAAGCAGATTTAAAATTTTCAACACCATTTAAAAAGGGAAGATTTACAGATATGGGAAAAATTTACATCTTATTTGGGCAACCAGATGATATAAGAAGAGAAGAAATTGCTCTTGGAACAAAATCTTATGTAATATGGATTTATTATGATGGAAATAAAAAATTTAAATTCTACGATCAACTTGGGACAGGAGATTATAAACTTTTATTTTCAAATGTTCAAGGCTTTGGTCAATATCTTCCTGATATTGAATTAGAAGAAAATAGATAAATACATCAATTAGTGTTATCGGTTTTATTTGGGGTTTAAGTGGGCTTTACCCCCTGCCGTAAAATAGTCAGTTTAGAGCAGATGTTTATTTTCGGGCAGGTTGGACAATCCAACTTTTTCATGCTTTAAAATTTTAATATGACAACTTTATTACTTTTAGCTCAAATAACAAGAGAGGAGTTTTTGGATTTCAGGAGACAGACAGAAATTCAACTCGCTAGAATAGATGAAAGATTTAATAAAATAGAAACACAAATCCAAGCCTTAAATCAAAGAATAGATGATTTAGACAAAAAACTAAACAAGAG
>JAVVGK010000051.1:0-9774 GCA_032249175.1 Candidatus Hydrothermia bacterium
AGTATTTATTTTTCTTCATTTTGCCCACCCGCCCTAAAAATAAGGCTTCGCCTTATAAATACCCCATTTTTTGACTTGGGGGGCTTCGCCCCCCTTAAATTCCCCCCAAAAATCTATAATTTCCTAAAATTTTCATAAGTTATTGATAGTCAATCATTTAACGCTGTTTATTGGAAAAAGCAATAAACTAGAGCCTTGTCTAATAATTCTAAAACTACGATTGTTTCTCATTTTTCCCAGCCTATTAAATCAAATTTCTATCAAAACTTTCAAGCTTTCATAACATTTAAAATTTTAGAACTTTATGACAAATATAGACGAATTAACAATAAATACAATTAGATTTTTATCTATATATGCTGTTGAAAAAGCACAAAGTGGTCATCCAGGAACTCCACTTGCTCTTGCTCCACTTGGATATATAATTTTTGATAGATTTTTAAAATTTAATCCAAAAAATCCAAAATGGTTAAATAGAGATAGATTCATTTTATCTTGTGGTCATGCAAGTGCACTGCTTTATTCACTACTTTATCTATATGGTTATGAATTAGATATTGAAGATATAAAAAATTTTAGGCAATTAAATAGTAAAACACCAGGACACCCTGAATATGATTTAAGCATTGGTATTGAAACAACAACGGGACCACTTGGACAAGGAATTGGAAATGCTGTTGGTATGGCTATTGCCTATAAGTATTTAAGCAATTATTTTAATAGAGAAAATTTTAAAATTTTTGACCATAATATATATGTAATTGTTAGTGATGGAGATTTAATGGAAGGTATTAGTTATGAGGTTTGCTCACTAGCAGGACATTTCAAACTGAATAATTTAATAGTTTTTTGGGATAATAATGGAATTACAATTGATGGAAGAACCAATTTAACTTGGAGCGAAGATGTAAAAATGAGGTTTAAGGCATTTGACTGGGAAGTTTTTACAATAAATGATGTAAATAATTTAAATGAAATAGAAGAAACTATTAAAATGGCTTTAAAAGTAAAGGAAAAACCAAAATTTATTGAAGTTAAAAGCATAATTGGATATGGAACGAAAAATAAAATGGGAAGTGAAAAGGCACATGGAGAGCCACTTGGAATTGAAGAGATTGAATATGCAAGAAAATTTTTTAATTGGAAATATGAGCCATTTGAAGTTCCAGAAGAAGTTTTAAATTGGACAAGAAGAAAAATTGATGAAGGTGAAAAATTGGAATCAAATTGGAATGAATTATTAAATGATTATTTTAAAAACTTTCCAGAGATGAAGGAAAAATTTCAAGCTTTTGTGGATAAAAAAATTCCTAAGCATATAACAGAAAAATTAAGAAATATGGAAAAATTCAAGGGTGAAGTTGCTACGAGAAATGCTTTCGGAAAAGCTCTTGAAACAATATGGGAAGATTTAGATTTTATGATTGGTGGCTCCGCTGATTTAAGCACTTCTAATAAAACTTATGTTCCAAAACTTGGAGATTTTTTAGCAGAAAATCCAATTGGAAGAAACATTCATTTTGGTGTTAGAGAACACGGAATGGGAGCAATTGTAAATGGAATTAGTTTATATAATTTAAGAGCTTTTTGTGGAACATTTCTTGTTTTTTCAGATTATATGAAACCATCAATTAGACTTTCTGCTTTTATGAAACTTCCAATAATATACATTTTTACTCATGATTCAATAGGGCTTGGTGAAGATGGACCAACACATCAACCAATTGAGCAACTTGCAGGATTAAGAGCAATACCAAATTTAATAATTTTAAGACCTGCTGATGCTAATGAAACAATTAAAGCATTTGAATTTGCTATAAATTATAAAGAAGGACCAATTGCTCTAATTTTAACAAGGCAAAATGTTCCTGTTATTGAAAACTTAAATGTTGATAATTTAATTTATGGTGCTTATGTCGTTATTGAAGAGGAAAATCCTGATGTTATTATTTTCGCAAGTGGCTCAGAAGTTTATCCAAGTTTAAAAGCATCAGAAATTTTAAAACAAAATAACATAAAAGTGAAATTGGTTAATGTTGTTTCATTTGAGTTATTTAGGAAACAAAGTGAAGAATATAAAAATTCTATTTTAAGAAAAGATTTAAAGAATGTTTTAAGAGTTTCCGTTGAGGCATTAAGTGGCTTTGGTTGGGAAGAATTTGTAGGTTTAGATGGATTGAAAATTTGTATGGAAACTTTTGGAAAATCAGCACCATATAAAGTTCTTTTTGATTATTTTGGTTTTACACCACAGAAAATTGTTAATAAAATACTTCAAGCAATTAAAAATAAAATAAAATAATACTTTCTTCTTTTATAGCCCCCTCAACATTTTTAGTTATATCCCTTTCTATAACATCAATAATTTTAAAACCTTCCATTTGTAAAATATCAGAAATCAATAAATCATTTCTAAGCAACCCTTCCTTTAATTTATCATTCCCAATTATAATGGCATTTTTTGAGCCTTCTTTTAAATGCTCTTTCATTTTTTTAATAGTTAAATAAATGTCAGAGTAAAATTTAAAAATCTGTGGTCTATTTTTGAATTTTTCAAGTTTATTTTCAAGATAAGAAGGCATTTCAAATTGAGTTTTATTTTCTCGTGGATTTCCTATCATATCTTCTTCTAATAATTTAAAATCTAAATCAAAAACTAATTTCAAAATGTCCTTATCATTCTTAATATAATCAAGAGCAATAGCATAAGGTGGTGAAGTTATAATACTATCAAATTTTTTATTTAAATTCAGCTTTCTTGTGTCCATTCTTTCAACAAAAGCTGGCATTGGTTTAATTCTTAATGTTTCGTTAAGTTTCTTAAAGAGATAAATTCTTAATTCTAAATCTCTTAATCTTTCTAAAAAAGCAGATTTAAAATCCTTTTTTCTATTTCTTAAAATATCACTTATTGTCCCTGCTAAAACAAGCTTATAGAAATCTCTTGTTTGCTCATCTTTTATAGATTCAACAAAATTCTTCACTGTTTGAAAATTTATAAAAATTGGAATGTTAATTTTCTCGTATTGATAAAATAAAGCGGAAGTTTTCACTTTTGACATAAGGACACATAAAGGATTTATATCTACTCCATAGCTTTCTATTTCCATCAAACTTGCTTCAACCAATAATGTTCCACTTCCTACAAAATTATCTAAAACGACTCTTGGATTTGCCCAATTTAACAAACTCCTTACCATTTTCGGATGAAATTTGCCTTTATATGGATAAAAGTAGTGTGTTAAATAAAGTGAATTTTCCTCTCTATTTGAAAAATAATCTTCAAGTTTCTTACCCATTTTAAGATTCTGCGGTGCGGAAATGTAGTAAATGTTTTCAAATGGGTGTTTAAATAAAATCTCAATGTTTCTATCAATTTCTTTTTCATTTCTACTTAATTTTGAGATGTATTCTGACTTTTCAAGGAAATAGGAATAAGTAATAAATCTATATAAAATTTTATCTTCTTTTTGAAATTTTTCGTATAACTTTGGAGAAATTGTTAAGTTTAATTCTCTTTTTGTTAATAAGTAAATTTCGCTAAAATAAGCCAATCTTTTTATAAGTTTTTCAATCAATTTTTCATTTATATCTAAAAATAAGTAATAACCCTTAACTTTCCCATAAGCATTTTCCCAAAAAATTCTATTTGAAATTCTAAAATCTTCAAAATCCTTTAAATACTTCATTATATCATAGAAATTTTCAATAGGTTTAGGCACTTCATTTAATAAACCTTCAATTTCAAGTTTTGCTAAAATTTCACTTTCAACTTTGGATTTTATATTATGTGAGATTTTAAAAATTAGCAAGTCTGCCATGTTAAATCAATCCTTTTCATAGCTTTTTCTAAACTTTGTGGTTTTTTGAAATTTTTAGGCGCTTGACCCCCTCTTAGATGTAAATTTAAATTGTAAAACATCAAATTAAACAAAAACTCCCTACCTTTATAATGCCAATAGATAATATCTTCCATAATAAAGAGCCATTTTACAACTTTTAAGAATATTTCCTCTCTAATACCGAGACTATAATTGCAAATTATACTATCAACATTGTTATCTCTTTTACTGCAATAGACTTCTCTTAATGCTTCAATGAGATTTTGATTTGTTTTAGAAAGCCAAAGGAATACATTAACTAACTCTTCATGGCTTCCTTCTCCTAATCCATACTCTGGAATTATTAACACCTCAAAATCAAAGTTTTTCTTATAACCTGGTCTTTTAATCATTAGAAAACCTTTCAACCAAATAAATAATTCCATCTTGTGGATTTCTGTTAGGTAAATTTTTTTCGTATTCTATAAACTCTGAAATGATCCTTTTTACTATCTCAAACCTATCAAAATTTCCTATTATTCTTATCTCAGGCATAAAGAAATTTTAAGGCAATTTAAAAATTAAATCCACTTTTTTTCTTAAAATAAATCCAAAACAAAAAATATCCAAATTTCCATTTAAGTTCAGGAAAATATTCAAAATTCATACCATAAACACCTGCTAAAAATGACAAAGGTATAAAAATAGTAGCAATAATTGTTAAAAATTTCATAATTTCATTAGCAACTATAAATCCTCTTGAAGAAAATAATATCTTGATAGCTCATCTACCGATTTTTTATAAAAATATAAACTTTTAAGTAAAAATTTATCAAGTTTTGGATAATCAATTTTTGAAAAGACTTTTAAGTTCCTCCCTTAATTTATCAACCTCACTAATGTAGTTTTCAATATCAAAACCAAAACTTCTAAATATTGCTTCATTTTCGTTAAAAAATACAACAACCATTTTATTTGTTGATATAATACACGACTTCATTTTATTTAAAAATTCATATCTAAAATCTCACTTTCATTTTTAATAATTTTCAAGTTCATACAAAAGAAAAATAAACCTTACAAAAATCACCACTCCATTTAAATTTCAAAAAAAATCTATTAGAAACTCTATAAGCAAAAACCAATGACCAATTTTGACATTCAAAAGCATCACAAACAAAATCATTATTATGAAAAACTTCAAGATAAAACAATAAAATTTCACCTTCAAATTTAGAAATATCAATAATTTTATCAATTTTTAATCCTTCTGAAAATGACCAAGTTGCTATATCAATAGTTAATTCTGGTTTATTTTCAATTACAAATAAGTCGGATATTAATAAATTTTTAAGCTGTTTTAGAACGGAATGATTAACTACTTTATCTTCAATATCTTTTAAACTAAAAAATCCGAGTTTTAGCTTTCCACTATTGGGTATAACAATACTTGGTTTAAATTTTAAATTATCAAGAACATATAACGATTCATCATATAATAAACTTCCATAAAAATCATGAATAACAACATCAATACGCTCTTTTGGTATAAATTTAAGTGCATTTTCATTAATAACTTTTATTTCTTTATATCTTGAAAGTCTTTCTTTTAGAACATTAAATAAATATCTATTTCTTTCAACTGCATAAACTTTTTTTGCCCCAAGTTCAAGAGCAAATTCAGAAAATAATCCAAAACCTGCACCAAGCTCAACAACAACACCATTTTTAAAATAATCAGAATATCTTAACATTAACTTTTTCCAAGCATTTGTTCTATTATCGTCATCATAAATACTAATAAATGCCAAAAAATCAGAAATTGATGAAAATTTTTTGTAATTTATATTATTTAAAATTTCCATTAGCTTTCAAGATATTTAATAAGAAGCTCATTAACAGGTAATTTTAATGCAGATTCCTTATCAAGTTTAAATAAACTAACACCTCTTAAAATATATTCATCAACAAGAATTTTATCCCTATTTTTTGAAAGGGTATTTAATATATTAACTGCTTCTCTTTTTATGTTTTCAGGATGAATGTATCTTATTGAAAGAATATCTTTTAATGTTTTTTCATCTAATAAGTCAAGAATATCACTAACTTTATTTTCAAAGTTAAAACTTTTAATTTTATGATTTAATGATAACGCTAATTTAATTGCATTTGCCCTTATATGACCTATTCCTCCAATTGAGCCAATAGGTGAAAAATTATAATCAATTCCATATTTCAAAGAATGAGCAATTCTTAAAATATCTTCATTTGAAAGGAAAAAGTAATCAGAAATTTTTATTAGTGCTTTTGAAAGATGTAAAACTTCTGTTCCTAAATATAATTCACTTGGAGGATTATGAATGTTTCTTATTTTAAAAAGCCCCCCTTTAATATAAAAAATTAGCTCATGTGAGCCATCTTCTGGATAATCAAATGGTCTTAATGCTTCTAAAAAACTTCTATCATAAAATTTAATAACATCTTCATCAGTTAAAAATGTTTTTAAGCAATCTTTAATTCTTTTAGTCCAAATTAAGGGTCTAATTTTTATAAATACATCGCCATTTATTTTTGTTCTTCTTAAAAATTCCTCATAAGCAGTTGGTGGAATTCCTGTACTTAAACAAAGCTCACCTTTCTTAGTAACTTTATTGTTTTCAATATATTTCTTTTCAATTAAAAAATCTAAAATAAAATTAATTTTTCTTTTATCGTTGAAATTTTTAAATGAAAATGTTTTTTTCAGAAAATCAAAAACATTTCCATTACTGATTTTATAAGCAGATAAAATAAATGATGATAATCTGGCAGATTCTCCAAGATAATCATCAAAAATTTTATCTATATTTTTAAGGGCATTAATAATTTCACTATTTGAAGAATTAAATGTTTCTTCATAAACCTTATCGTAAGTTTGTTTAGATGTCCTATATCTTAATATATGAACATAACCAATTTCCCTAATACCAAACCTTCCCGCTCTTCCTTCCATTTGAATAACATCCGTTATTGATGGAAGTGTTATCGTCTTTCCTCTCTCTCTATCATAAAATGAAGTTAATAATATAATTACTCTATCAGCAGGTAAATTTACACCATAAGCTAAGGTTGATGTTGAAATTAAACACCTTAATTTTCCTATTCTGAAAGCATTTTCAATTTCTTCTCTTTCTTCATAAGGTATATCTGCATTATGAAAACCAAAATCATAATAATCAAAATCAGTTTTATATTCAATATAAAATGGAAGTGTTTTATTTATAATTCTATATCCTTGCTCATAAGCTAATTTTAAAATTTCCCAACCAATTTCTTTCTTATAAACAAAAATAATAACATTTTCTTTTGGATTTGAAATTTCTTTATATTTATTTAATAAAGCTGACGCTATCCTTCTTAACTTCTCTTCTACCAAATCGGGGTAGCCGGACTTGAACCGGCAACCTTTCGGTCCCGAACCGAACGCTCTACCATTGAGCTATACCCCGAACTTTAAAAATTCCTTTAAATTTGGATTTTTCTCAATTAATGCTTTTATTTCTTCTTCATTTAATTTTTGAGGTTTATCTCTATCTTTTTTAACTACACAAATAAATCCAATATCTTCATATTTTGCTACAAATCTATGTGCTTTAAATGAAGGAATATAAACAACATCAAATGGCTCAAACTCATAAATTTCATTTTCAATTAAAACAATCCCTCTACCCTTTATAAACATTACAATATGCTCATGCTCATGTCTTTCAAGCGATGAATAACCACCTTTTTCAATTTCAAAATACCTAAACTCAATATCTTTGCCCTTTACAATCTCAAATCGCTTAACATTTAAAAATGAATTATCATTTGTTTTGTAAGGTTTTTCAAAAACATCTTTCCACCTAAAATTTCCAATATATTTAAATAACATTGAGTGCCTTTTCTAAATCTTCATAATTTGGCTCATTTGCGATTTCATTTACAATTTGAATATATCTAATTTTATTTTCTTTATCAATAATAAATAAACATCTTGCTAATAATCCAAGTTCAACTATATATAATCCATAAGCATATCCAAAAGAACGATATTTATAATCTGAAAGCGCTATAACTTTACTAACATTATTAGCTCCACACCATCTACTTTGAGCAAATGGCAAATCCATACTTATAGTTATAAATATATAATCATCTGAGAATTTTTTCATCATTTCATCAATTTTTTTAGTTTCTAAGGAGCAAACAGAAGTATCAAGTGATGGAACAGAAGAGATGATTTTTATTTTATTAGAGAAATCATTAAGTGTTTTTTCTTTTAAACTATTATCAATAGCAACAAATCCAGGGGCTATATCACCAACATTTGGTATTTTGCCAACTAAACTAACCTTGCTTCCTTTGAAAGTTACCATAGTTTTAAAATTTTAAAGGATAATAAAAGCTTCCTGCTGAAAAACGGGAATTTTAAAGCCATTTAGGAAGCCTCCAAGGCAAAAAATAGGTTTTTTAAAACCTAAGGCTTAATTTCAGGATAGGTGGGAAAAATAAGAAATAATCTATATTTTAGAATTATGGGACAATGCAATTTAATTTATCCTTTAAAATTTTGGCTATGATTTTCATTCTCACTACACAACTTCATTCTATTGGCGCTCATATAGGCTCACCTGTTGCTTTATCTTTAAGGTTTGAGCAAGATTTCAGAATTTTGGCTGGTTGGAATGTTATAGATAACAATATCTATTTTAGTTTTGATAAAGACTTTAATATACCAACAAGAGAACTCCAACCTTTAAAGTTTTATATTGGAATTGGTGGTTATTTAATGACAGTAAAAGTTAATAAAAATCAATCTGCTGGTGTAGGAATAAGAGTTCCATTTACATTAAATTACTCCTTCACAGAAGCTCCAATAGACCTTGGAATTCAAATTACACCAGCATTTAGATTAATTCCAAATACTACATTAGATTTATTTGCAGGTTTATTACTTATGTTTAGACTTTGAAAAATCCATTTTATGAGAAAGAATTTATAGAGAAATTAGCTGATTTTTCAGAAGGAAAAGTTGAGTTTTTTGAGCCAATTGCTATAATATCAAAAGGAATTTTAATAAAAAGAGGATATTCACTAACTTATGGATTTTATGGGGGTTTTAAAGATAGTATAGATAAAAATTTTTTAAAATCAATATCAAGAAATTTTTTTAAATTCTACATATATGATTTTGAGAATAGGATAAATGTTGATTTTTTAAAAAATAAGACAGTTTTTACTTACCTTCTTGAAGTTCCACAATCTATTGAAATTTTTTTTAAAATGATTAGCAAGAATAGATATAAAAGTTTAAAAAAACTTCAAAACAAAGAGAAAAAATTAAACTTAACAATTAAGGAAGGTCTTAATTTTTTTGAAAAATTTTATGAAAATTACAGAACTCTTTATAAAAAACATCACAAAGTTTTCAAAAAAGAAAATATTTTAAAATTAAAAAACTATCTTAATTTGTTAAATGTTCTTCAAAATGATAACTATTTGGGAGGAGTTCTAATAATAAAAATAAATAATTATGCTTTACTTTGGATTTCAGGTTACAGAAAACTATTAAATTTTGACATAGGAGAGTTCTTATTCTTAATTAGTGTAAGATGGGCTATTGAAAATAAATTGGAACTTCTTGACTTTGGACTTGAAACTACTGAAAGTGTAGGTTTTATAAAATCATCATTTGGAACAAAAAAATATGAATATAATGTTTGGTTTAAGTAAAGAAAGGGGTCTTTTTAAAGCGGAAGGCTTGATTTCAGAAACAATCAATAATTATAGAAAAATAAATAATTCCAGAATTATTAGACAACACAAAAAATTATGCTTTGTCTAATAAATAATGTTAAGTGATTAAAAACTAATAACTTATAAAAACTTTAATGAAATTACAAGTTTTACGGGGGAATTTAAGGGGGCGAAG
>JAVVGK010000052.1:0-9719 GCA_032249175.1 Candidatus Hydrothermia bacterium
GGGATTTAGTATGAAAAATAGGTTTTTTTTAATAGCTGGACCTTGTGTTATTGAAAGTGAGGATTTAGTTTTTGAAACTGCTAAAAAATTAAAAGAAATTACAGATAAATTAAATTTAGATTTTGTTTTTAAGACATCTTATGATAAG
This sequence comes from Candidatus Hydrothermia bacterium, assembly GCA_032249175.1. GTDB lineage: Bacteria > Hydrothermota > Hydrothermia > LBFQ01 > DSFT01 > DSFT01. The sequence continues at coordinate 149 of JAVVGK010000052.1, forward strand.
GCTAATAGAACTTCAATTAAAAGTTTTAGGGGACCCGGTCTTGAAAAAGGTTTAGCAATAATAAAAGAAATAAAAAAAGCATTAAATATAAAAGTTCTTACGGATGTTCATGATGTTCATGATGTTGAAAAGGTGGCTGAGGTTGTAGATGTTATTCAAATTCCTGCCTTTCTTTCAAGACAAACTGATTTAATTTTAGAAGTTTCAAGAACAGGAAAAATTGTAAATGTTAAAAAAGCTCAGTTTATGGCACCTTGGGACATTAAGTTTGTAATTGAAAAAATTGAAAGTGTTGGAAATAGGAATATATGGATTACTGAAAGGGGTTATATTTTTGGTTATAATAATCTCGTAGTAGATTTTAGAAGTATTGTTATAATGAAAAAATTCGGTTATCCTGTAATATACGATGCTACTCATTCACTTCAAAAACCTTCTGCTGGAAATGGATTTAGTGCAGGAGAAAGAGAATTTATTCCTTACTTGGCAAGAGCTGCTGTTGCTGTTGGAATAGATGGATTATTTATGGAGGTTCATCCAAATCCAGAAAATGCATTAAGTGATGCACAAACCCAATATCCACTCTCTCAATTGGAAAATTTATTAAAGCAGCTTATTGAAATAGATAAATTAGTGAGGATGTCCGTGTTTTAATTCTTCATCAGTAGCATCTCTAATTGATTTTATTTTCACATTAAATACTAATGTTTTACCTGCAAGTGGATGATTAAAATCAACAATTACTTCATTATTCAGTCTATCTATTTTTATGACCTTAAATTGAATAATTTCACCTTGTTCTGATTGAGCATAATAGCTTTCGCCTTCCTTAATTTCAAAACCTTCAAATACATCCATAGGAATAGTTTGAATTGCTTCAAAGTCATAATTTCCATAAGCTTTTTCAGGAGGAATAACAATTTCTTTTTCATCACCTACTCCAAGACCTTCAAGACCTTCTTCAAGACCTGTTATTATATTCTTATGTCCATGAAGATACTTGAAACTTTCAGATGCTTCTATGAAATTCCCTTCACTATCATATAGACTGTACTCTATTTCAACAATTTTATCTTTTGTTATCTTATCCATTTTGAAATTTTAAAGCACAGGAATTTAGCCTTGTCCAATAATTCTGAAATATAGATTATTTCTTATTTTCCCGCCCACCCTGAAATTAAGCCTTCGGTTTAAAAATGCCCATTTTTATGCCTTGGGGGGCTTCGCCCCCCTAAATTCCCCCATTAAATCAATAGTTTTAGAAAATTTTTTATAGCTTGTTGATTATCAACCACTTAACACCATTTATTAGACAAAGCACAGGAATTTAGCCCTTTAAAGCCAATACTTTAAAATTTTTATAATGTCAAATATTCCAAAAGGAACAAGAGATTTTTTACCATCAGAGCAAATAAAAAGAGAAATTATAATTGATAAAATAAAAAATGTTTTTAGAAGATGGGGATTTGACCCAATTGAGACACCAACATTTGAATACTATAAAACATTATCCGGTAAATATGGAGAAGAAGGTGAGAAACTTATTTATAAATTTTTAGATTTAGGTGGAAGAGAACTTGGGCTAAAATATGACTTAACAGTTCCTCTTGCCCGTTTTTTTAGTGATCATCAAAATGAAATTGTGAAACCATTTAAAAGATACCAAATTCAACCTGTATTTAGAGCGGAAAAACCTCAAAAAGGAAGATATAGAGAATTTTATCAATGTGATATTGATATTGTAGGGTCAAAAAATTTATTAGCTGACATTACTATTATTCTAACAATAAATTCTGCTCTTAAAGAAATTGGCATTAAGGATTTTATCATAAAGATAAACCACAGAAAAATTTTTAAATCAATTTCAAGGAAATTTAATATTGAAGGTAGGGAAATTGAATTAGCAAGGATTATTGATAAATTGGAAAAAATAGGAATAGAAGGTGTTAAAAATCAACTAATTGAAAAAAATTTTAATAAAGAAATCATAGATGGCATTATGAGCATTATTTCAAATAAATTTCAACTTGAAGAATTAGCAAAAATTTTCAAGGATAGTGAATTTGAAATTGCTTATAATGAATTAAATGAAATTTTTAAGTACATTAAAAAATTTAATGTTAATTTTGAATTTGATGTTTCATTAGCAAGGGGACTTGATTATTATACAGGAATGATATTTGAAACAAAAATTTTAAATTATGAAATTGGCTCAATAGCAAGTGGTGGAAGATATGATAATTTAATTGAAATTTTTACAGGCTATAATGTTCCAGCAGTTGGAGGAAGTATTGGAATAGATAGATTGCTAACTGCGTTAAATGATATGAATTTAATAAATGAAAGGAAGACTTGGACTGATATTTTGATAACTTTCGCTAATTATGATAGTGAAGTTATTAGTTATGGATTTAAAGTTTTTGAAAAATTACAAGAATTAAATTATAATGTTGATATTTATTGTGGAAATAAGGATTTGAGAGGGCAGTTAGGTTATGCTAATGAAAAGGGAATTAAAATTGCTATTATTGTTGGTGAGGAAGAGGTTAAAAATAACAAGGTTATTGTTAAATTTTTAGAAAGAAATTATCAGATGGAGGTTAAGTTAAATGAACTTGAAAAATGTCTTAATTCTAAATAATAATTTTAATGAAATTTTTCTTGAAGCAGGTGGAATTCTTTATTTATTTGAGCAAGGATTTATTCCTGATGCCATTATATCAACATCATTTTCTAGTATAACTTCTGCCTTTCTTGGAAAAGAGCCAACAATAAGAGGCATTAGGGATATTTTAGATTTTTATAAAAATCTAAAAAAGGATGATGTTTTACATAAATCATTTTTAGGAAAAATTTTCCTTAAAAAAGACTATTCATCTGATAAACTTGAAAAATTTTTAAGGAAAAATTTGCCTGAAAGCTTTGGATTATTAAAAATTCCGGTTTATATTGTAGCATATAATGTTAGAACAACTGAATTTAAAGTTTTTGGTCAAGACCCAAAAGATAACATTATTATGGCAATAAAAAATTCAATTTCAATTCCCCCAATATATAAAAATGAAAATTATATAAGTGCTAATATATCCCCTTCAAAACTTATTGAAATTGCTCTTGAAATAGGAGCAAATAGAATTTATTACTTTATTGGTGATTATAATAAATTATCAGAAATAATTTTAAAGGATTATAAAATTTTATTAAAGCAAAACTACAAGGATTTTATAGAAGATATTAGTGAATTGGCTTCTCGTATATTGATATTTGAGCTTAAAAGCTCTAACAAATTGCTTGACTTTTCAAAATCAAAGATGTTAATAGAAGAAGGTTATAAACAAACAAGAAAACAATATATAAGTTATAGATTATTTAGATTTGGAAGAGTGAAGGAAACCCTTGAATTATTAAAAAGACCAGATTTGGATGATGATGAAAAAATTATAAAAGCACATGCCATTTATCTTGAAGGAGATATTCCACAAGCTTATAACCAATTTTCCCAGCTATATGAGAAGTATCCTGAAAATGAGCTTGTAATTATTGGATATGCTAATAGTTTAATTGATATTGGAGATTTAAAAACAGCTGGAGAATTACTTGAAAGTTATAAAAATAGAACAAAAAATCCTTATTTATTTGATAGCCTTTCAAGATATTATTTTTATAAAGGAGAAATAGATAAAAGTTTGGAAAGTTTAAAAATTGCTATTAATTATTCAAAAAATGACCCAATTGCTTATAACTTAGCACTTATTCATTATGCTATTATTATGGCAAGTATTGGCAGATTTAAGGAAGCTTACGAATCATTTAATAATGTTATTGTGAATTTAAAAAACTTTGATAATGCTTATTATTTATCGTTTGCTTATACAAATGTTATGAATTTTTATATAAAGCAAAGAGATAAGAAGAAATTAGAAATTTTGAAAACGGAAATTGAAGAGAGTTTAAACCTTTCAGGAAGTTCAAGAACAAAATTTTTATTTTATTTAAATTATGCCTTTACAATAGAAGAAACTGACAAAGAAAAAGCAATTAGTTATATTAAAAGCTCAATTGATATTGCTGTTGAAAAAGGCTCACCTCAAATGCTTTCCTTAGGACTAAATGGCTTAGGTGATATTTATGCTAACTTAAATGAATTTGAAAAATCTGAAATTTACTTAAATGAAGCATTAAAAATAACCAAGGAAAATGAATTAATATATAACATGATTTTAACCTTAACTTCACTTATTCAACTTAAAATAGTTCTTAATAAAATTGATGAAGCGATTAAATTGTTTGAAATTCTTCCAAGTGATGAGCAAATACCACCACCAGATTTAATAATTCTAAACTCATTAAAAACTTTAATTTATTATAAAATTGGTGATAATGAAAAGTTTAGAGCATATTTAAAAATAACAAAAAATTTAATAAACGAATTTAAGATATTTGATATTGGTAAAATATTTCCTGCTCTTCAAAATGAGATTTCAAAACTCATTTCTTCTGAAATGACAATTGATGAAATAATTGAAATAGGGAGTGATTTTCTTTTATCAGAAAAGATAAAAAATGAGCCAAAAGTTATTAAGGAGTTTCTTGAAAAGCTTAATGTTGAAGATTCACTAAATTACATAGAAATTATAAAAAATATCGCAAAAGAAGAGCAAAAATTTAAAATTCAAATTGATAGATTTAGTGAGCATTGGAGAAAATTTTGTGAGCAATATATTACTACATTTGGGGATATTGTCTATTTCTTCAATAATGACATTAAACCAATTACAATTTTTGGTGATGATATTAACTTATTGATTTTACTTTACTTAATATCAAACAGGAATAGGGTAATTACTTATGGGAATTTATCAATAGCTTTTGGTATTCATTCCGAAAATATAAAACCAAGATTAAAACAGATTTTAGAAGTTATTGAGCCTTGGACAATTACACAAACACCAAAGTACTTAATAATTGAAAATGATAGAATTTTATTTAAGACTGATGAAAATTTCAAAGTTGATTTATACTTATTTGAAGATTATTTAAAAAATGGGGATTTAGAATCTGCTATAAATATATATCATGGGGATTTTATGCCATATATTACTCATCCATATTTTTCAGAATTAAGAAATAAATTAAAAAATATGTACTTGGATGCTGTTTATAATTTAGCAAAGAAGTTCATTTCTGAAAATCAATATGATAGAGCAGTAGTTATTCTTGAAAGTCTCTTAAATAGAGATATTTTGAATGTTGAGCATTTAAAATTACTTATTTGGACATTATATAAGTTAGGAAAAAGAGCTTATGCTTATGAATGGTATCTTAGGTATTTAAGCAAAATTGAAGAGCCAAAATTTAAATTTGAAGAGGCGATTTTATGAGAAATTTTCTTCAAGAGTTTTTGAAGTTATTTCAATTTTCAGGATATATCTTAATTATTGTGTTCTTTTTAGCAATTATTTGGGCAAATTTAAGTGATAGTTATTTCTTTATATTTCATAATGAGTTTATACACTTTTTTATAAATGAAATGTTAATGACATTATTTTTTCTTCTTGTAGGGCTTGAAATTAAAAGGGAATTTTTAATTGGGCATTTAAATAGTTTCAAAAAGGCTTTACTACCAATAATTTTAGCGACTTTCGGAGCTATTACACCTGCTATTATTTTTGTTTTAGTTAATTATAATAATTTTGAAGCATTAAGAGGTTGGGGTATTCCTATGGCAACTGATATTGCTTTTGCATTTTTAATAATTAGTCTTTCAAATGCTCAATATAGCTTAAAAATCCTTCTTCTTTCTATTGCTGTAATTGATGATATTATAGCAGTTATTGTAATTGGAATTTTTTATACAAGTGGTTTTAATGTTTTTTATTTGTTTTTAATTTTGTTGTTTGCTATTATTTTGGCTATTTTAAGCAAGTTATTTTATAAAAATTGGATTTTAGTATTTGGCTTAATTATTGCTTGGTTTTTATTTTATAAATCAGGTATTCATCCATCAATTAGTGGTGTTTTTATAAGTTTATTTGTAAAATTAGAAGATTTAGAAATTTGGGAAAGTAAACTTGATAATGTTGTAGATTTAATTGTTTTGCCAGTGTTTATATTGGGAAATAGTGGAATAAAATTATTTGATTTTGAAGTTTCAAATATTTTTAGTAATTTAAGTTTGGGAATAATTTTGGGTTTATTTTTTGGCAAACAAATTGGAATTACAATTTCTGCTTTTATATTTAAAAAATTAAAAATTGTTGAATTCCCGGAAGATATTAAAATTTATGATATTTGGGCTATGTCTATCGTTTGTGCTATTGGATTTACTATGTCAATTTTTATATCTGAATTGGCTTTTTACAATAATAAAGAATTGCTTGAAATTTCAAAATTAAGTGTATTTATTGTTTCATTTTTAAGTGCTATTCTTGGTTTGATTGTTCTAAAACTTCGTCAATTTTTTTAGCAAGCTCATAATCCTTTTCAGTTATATTATTTTCAGAATGCGTCCAAGTTTCAATAATTACTACATTATAATAAATATAAATGTTTGGATGATGATTTAATTCTTCGGAAATTTTAGCAACTTCATTTACAAAGCTTATAGCAGAAAGAAAATTTTTAAACTTATATTCTTTTTTTAGCTTAGGAGGTTCTAACTTCCAATTGCTCATAATGAAAATTTTAAAGGATAAGAGTTATGAAACTTTTAAGGAAATTATTTATTTTACGAGAGAATTTAAGAGGAGCGAAGTTTTAAGGCGAAGCCTTATTTTCAGGGTGGGTGGGAAAAATGTAGAAATAAACGCAAAGCCTTATTGCTTTGTCCAAATAAATAGTGTTAAGTAATTGATAATCAATAAGTTATAAAAAATTTTCTAAAATTATTGATTTAATGGGGGGACTATTAGGGGGGCGAAGTTTATAAGCCGAAGGCTTAATTTCAGGGTGGGTGGGAAAATGAAGAAAAATAAATAATCTTAGAATTACTAGACAACGCAAAGCCTTATTTTATCTATCCTTTAAAATTTTAAAATGCTTTTTACAACTATTCTTTTAACACTATTTATTATTGGAATTTTAATTTTCGTCCATGAATTAGGACACTTCTTATTTGCTAAATTATTTAAAGTAAGAGTAGAAACATTTTCTATTGGATTTGGACCTGCTATTAAATCATTTAAAAAGGGAGAAACAATATATGCTATTTCATTACTTCCTATTGGAGGATATGTTAAAATGGCAGGGGATGAGCCAAGCTCTTATTCTGGTTATCCTTATGAATTCCTATCAAAACCAAACTATCAAAAAATTTTAATTGTTTTAGCAGGTCCTTTATTTAACATTATTTTTGGATTTTTAGCTTTTTATATTTATTTTCAAGTTTTTGGAATTACTAATATAAAAAATCCACAAATATATAAAAGTGAAATTCCTGAAATTCAAAAAGGAGACATTATATTAGAAGTTAATGGGAAGCCATTTAATGGTTGGTTTTTCTTACAAAAAGAAAATGAAAGAAAAGATATTAAGTTAAGAATTTTAAGAAATAATGATACAATAAATCTAACATTAAAAAGAAATGATGCTTTTAAAATAACACCAAAAATTGAGCCTATTGTTGATAATGTTATAAAAGATTATCCAGCTTATCAAGCAGGTTTAAGGAAAGGTGATAAAATTATAGAAATAGATGGTCAGAAAGTTGAGGATTGGTCTGAAATTAGCAATTTATTATCAAAAAAAGCTAATAAAGAGATTAAATTAAAATATGAAAGAAATGGAAAAGTTTATGAAGTTCAAATAAAAACAAAAAGTGATTTTCCTGATGAAAAAGGTAATAAGCAGGGTAGAATAGGTGTTTCAAAGAAATTTGAAAAATTTATTCCAGATCCATTTTTAGCACTTAATTTAGCATTTGAAAAAACATTAGAATCGTTTTTATTTATATTTAAATTAGTAATTGGAATCTTTACAGGTGACACACCTTTAAATACTATTGGTGGTCCAATTATGATTGGAAAGACTGTTTCAGAATCTGTAAAAGTTGGATTGGATTTTCTAATACTTTTAACAGGTTTAATATCAATAAATTTGGCAGTTGTTAATTTACTTCCTATTCCAGCACTTGATGGTAGTCATATTTTGATTTTCTTAATAGAGTCAATTATAAGAAGAAAAATAAATCCAAAATTTTATTTTGCTATTCAAATGACAGGTTTTGTTTTGCTTATGATTTTAATGGTAATTATTATAATTTTTGATATATATAGGATTATTATGCCATGAAAGTTTCTGAAATTTCTAAAATTTTAAATAAGAATTTTCAAGGGGAGGATTTTGAAGTAAAGTACATTAGAGAAATTGAAAATGCTGATGAAAATGCTATTGTTTTTTTAATGGATAAAAAATATGATATTGAAAAATATGTAGGGCTTGTTATTAGCAATTTTAAACCTGAATATGTAAAATTTAGGGCAATAATAATTGTAGAAGATGTAAAGCTTGCTATGATAGAAATTTTGAAATTGTTTGATTGGCACAAAACTTCAAAAGAGAAATTCATTTCAGAAAAATCTACAATAAAAGAAAATGTTTTAATCGGAGATAGAACAACAATTATGGATTTCGTTTATATTTCAAAGAATGTAAAAATTGGAAATAATTGTTTAATTTATCCATTTGTATTTATTGGTGAGAATGTAGAGATTGGAGATAATTGTATATTTTATCCATTTGTGTTTATTGGCGATTTTTGTAAAATTGGAAATAATGTAATTCTTCATAGTGGTGTAAAAATTGGAGCTGATGGTTTTGGATATTATAAAGATAAGAAAATTCCACAAATTGGAAATGTTATAATTGAGGATGATGTTGAGATTGGAGCTAACAGCTGTATTGATAGGGCAACAATTTCAAGCACAATTATTAAAAAAGGAACAAAAATTGATAATTTGGTTCAGATTGCTCATAATGTAATAGTAGAAGAAAATTGCTTTATAGCAGCATTAAGTGGTATAGCAGGAAGTTCAAGAATAGGGAAAAATTCTATATTAGCGGGTCAGGTAGGTGTTGCTGACCATAGTGAAATTGGAGAAAATACTATACTTTTAGCAAAAACAGGAGTTAGTGGAAAATTAGAAGGAAATAAAATTTATGGCAGTGCCTTAATACCTATGGAGAGAAGTTTATATTTAAGAGTTATAAACATTATTAAAAAACTTCCTGAAATTTATGAGTTTTTTAAGAAGATGAAAGGTTAAATGTAGCCATATTTTTCAAATTTTCGCTTTAAATTTTCAAGTTCTTTTTTAAATTCCTCAAAATCCTCATTTTTAAATTCTTTTAGCCCTAAATTATTTGAATCTAAACCTTTTATAATTTCATCTACAACATTTTTAATTTCTTCATCTGTTGTCCTTATTCTTGGAATAATTTTAGCTATTAAAGCATCACTAATTTCCCCTCCATTTTCCACATATTCCTTTATATGCTTTATATCACGATAACCAAGACCAAGTCCAATTGTCTTTAAATTTTCATCAATAACTTTTAATATCTGTGAAATTTC
>JAVVGK010000053.1:0-9687 GCA_032249175.1 Candidatus Hydrothermia bacterium
TTGTTTAATTTTTCTATCATAGTTTGATAATTTTAAAGGATGAGTAAGCAATTATTTTGCGTTGTCCAATAATTCTAATAGCTTAAAGCTTCGCCCCTGTAAATTTAATAATTTCCTTAGAATCTTTAACTTAGCACTACTTATTAGAGAAAATAACCTCAAGGAGTGCTTTCATTTGTCCAAAAATTGAATTATCACTTTTTATTATCTCAACAACAATAGCAGTTATGTTATCTTCACCCCCTCTATCATTTGCTAATTTTACTAAAATTTCAACAGCTTCTTTTGGCTTATATTTTTTTATTATTTCTTTCAATTCATCACTTGAAAAATAGATATATAATCCATCAGAGCATAATAAAAATTTATCACCATTCATTACATTTCCAATATATAATTTTGGTCTTATAAGTGGTTTATGACCAAGTGCTTTTGTAAGAACATGCTTTGATGGATGAACTTCTGCCTCTTTTGGAGATAATGCTTTTTTCTTTACAAGAACTTGTGCCTGAGTGTCATCCTCGGTTAATTGAACAAAAAATTTATTTGCTCTTAACAAATAAACCCTTGTATCACCAACATGAACAATATAAAACTTTGATTTGAATAAAAATAAAGCTGTAAAGGTTGTCATTGCTCCATAATATTCATCAGAATTACTTATTTCATAAGCTCTTTTACTTGCTTCTTTAAAAGCTGATTCAAGAATTAATTTTGGCTCATCATAATATCCAATTAAATTTTTTAATTTTTCAATGAATGTTTGAGTCGCTTCATAACTTGCTTTATCACCAGACATTCTCCCACCAAGTCCATCTGCAACAATAAACAATCCAATTGAAGGATCCATAGCAAAAAAATCTTCATTTTTAGGTCTTTTTTTACCTAAGTCAGTTATTCCATAGGCTCTACCCCTCATAAAACCCAATCAGATATAGCCTTATTTAAAATTTGCTCATATCTTGAAAGTAAAGCAACTATTATTCCAAGTGAGCTTTTTTCTCTATTTGTTATTATGTGTAAATAAAAATTGCTATTGTTTATAGGTTGGGTAATTATTAAATAATTATTACTTATTGATAATATAAATTTTGGTTTATCAGAGCTATTTAAAGAGCTAACGATTCTTTCTTGGAATTTTAAGGATTCAACGCTATAAGCAGCACTTATTTGAATATCAATATCGGGAACTTTTCTTTCTTCAACAACGGTAAGTCCCTCCTCACCTTCTACAATAGCACCTGCAACATAACCTGGAAGCTCTTGAGAAAGATTTTTTAGAACTTGTTGTATCTTTTCCATATCACTTTCCTCCTTTTATAATTTCTTTTAAGTTATTTATCGTTTTTGGAAATCTAACCTTTATAAGAGATAAAGATGTATTTGAGATTTCAATAACAAAGAAGTTATCATCTTCTTTTTTTATATAGATGATTTTATTATTTTCAAGCTCAATTGAGCATTCAACAAATCCTTTAATTCTTGAAAGTTCTGAAATAAGAGAGCTAAAATCTTCACCTTTTAAGTATAAAGTATTTCCCTCACTATCATATATGCCAAAGCTTTTTAAATTACTATCAAAGCTAAATAGTGAGGAAATTTCCTTATCAAGCTTTTGATAAACTTCATCAGGAATTTTTTTAACTTGACTAATTATACTAAATTCCTCAACTTCAACCTCTGCTACTTCCTCATCTGTTTTAGCAAACAATTCAAGCATTAAATTATTAAATGATTTTCTAATAGTTGTTTTTGGAGGTTTTATATTTCTTTCTACACTAAATGAGCCACCTTTTAAATTAAGTATTTCTTTTAAAGCATCTATTCCTTCAAGATTAACAAATTGAGCATGAACAATTTCACCATCTTGAAAATATATTTTACCACTTCCTACTGCTGATGTAACATTTACAACAGCTAATGCTCTTTCCATATGTAATATATTTAAAAAGTCAATAAGTCCAAGTTCCTTAACAACACCTTTAAATCCACCAGCTTCTATTTTTTTTAGAACTTCTAAAAGATATTCAACATCAAATGGTTTTTCAAGATATTCAAGGGCACCTCTTTCATAACTAATTCTTTCAATCTCCTCGGAGCCTCTTGCAGTCATAATAATGATTTTTATATCTGGATTTTTCTTTCTTGCTTCATTTATAAGCTCTAATCCTGACATTTCATCCATCTTGACATCTGCTATTAGTATATCACTTGGCTCAGCGGATAGTAATTCTAAGGCTTTTTTAGGACTTGTTTCATAAACAACATCATATCCGTTTTTCTTTAAAAATCTTGAAAGTCCTAAAACAATATCTTCTTCATCATCTACTATCATTATTCTTCTCATTTTTCAACCTCCCTTTAAAATATAAAGTAAATACAGTCCCACGATTTAACTCACTCTCCACCTCTATCATACCCCCATTATCCTTAACAAGTTTATGAACAACAAATAAACCAAGACCAGTTCCGCCTTTTTTTGTTGTCCAAAATGGGTAAAAAATTTCCTTTAATTTATCAGAGGGAATTCCAATTCCATTATCAATAACTTTAATGTAGGCAAGTGGCTCTAAATCATCTGATACAATTCCCGATAATCCAACTTCTATTTTTATATATCCACCTTCATCCACAGCATCTATTGAATTTAAAACTAAATTTAAAAGTATTTGCTGTAAATCTTTTGGATCTACGAAAATTTCAACATTTTGACTAACCTCCTTATAAAACTTAATTTTCTTATTTAAAATTTGACCATATAGAATTCCTTCCACTTCTTCTATTACTTCAATTGGATTTATATAAATTGGCTTTGATTTTGAAGGCTTTGTATATATTAAAAGTTTTGATATTAATTCATTTACTCTATCAATTTGTCTTGATATTCTCAAAGCGATTTCCTTTTTGTCATTACTTAAATCATTAGCTAAGGTTTGAGCTAAAACTTTTATGCTTGTAAGGGGATTTTTAATCTCATGAGCGAGAGAGGCAGCAATTAAACCAACTGAGCTTAATCTATCAACTAAGGACATTAAGTCATGCATTCTTTTAATTTGTGTAATATCCCTAAATAATATAATTTTTCCACTAATTTTTGTTTCAAAATCCTTCTGAGCAACCTCAAATACTTTATCTTTTATATTTAATTCAAAAGACTTATCTTGTCTCTTTAAGACATTTTTCACAATCTCACCATAATAATCCTCAAAATTTTTCGCATAATTGTTTGAGTAAATTAAATTGCCTTCTTTTGAAATTAAAATAATTCCGTAATCAATTGTGTTTATTATATCTTCGGTTATACTTGAAACTTTTTGAGGTCTTATAGAAATAAGAATTCCTCTTTCAATTGGGAAAATTTTTAGATAAGCAACTTCTTGTTTGTCTTTTGTAATGATAGGTATTCTTATGTTTAGGGGTGTTAAAGTTTTTTTAGTATTTTCAATAAGCCTCATTACAGCATCTTTATATGATTCAGGAAAAATCAAAAAGAAATTATCAATTTCACCAAAATAATCTTTAAATTTTTTATTTGAAACTTTAATATTGTAATTATTATCAAGCTCCAAAAGAATATCAGAGCTTAAATCAATTAAATTTCCAATTGATGTAATACTCATACAGGCGCTTTACTTGTTAGTTTCTTAATAACAAGTTTAACAATAGCATCAAGTGTTTCAAAAACGCCTTTCTCTTGACTTGCTACTGCCAAGAAATAAGGGGCATTTAGATGGTTTAAGTCCGCTTGAAGTGTTTCAACATCAAGAGCATTAGCGACATCTCTCTTATTATATTGTAAAACAAGAGGAATTGTTCCAAGGGGTGTTCCTTGCTCTTCAAGTGTTTCTGAAAGTTCCTGCATAATCTGTATATTTGCTTCTCTCCTTTCTGGTGAAGAATCTGCTACAAAAACAATACCATCAGCACCTTTTAAAACAAGCTTCCTTGAAGCTCTATAAAATACTTGACCAGGAACAGTATAAATATGAAACTTTACCTTAAAACCACCTGCAAGTGTAATCTCAACAGGAAGAAAATCAAAATATAGTGTTCTTTCACCTTTCGTATCAACAGTAACAAGCTCCCCCCTAAATTTTGGATTTAGTTTAGCATAAATAACTTTTAAATTTGTTGTTTTGCCTGATAAAGCAGGACCATAATAAACAATTTTTACATTAATTTCTTTTTTCTTAGTGTCTATGAACATGATTTTTCCTCCTCATTCTTCTAATAAATCTTTAAATGATAAACCTTCTATAATAGATGTATCACCTCCAAGCAAATCACTTATATCAACAGTAGGTTGTGATTTTTCTATTTCAGCAAGAACCGAGCTTATAAGTTTGGCAGTTTTTCTAACTTCAACAAGCAAAAGTCCAAGTGGAGCATCAGAAGTAATGGAAAGTGAGAGTAGATGGTCTTTTGATATTTTTGAAAGAAGTATCATTTTATCAATTCCCTTTACATATATTTCAGAAAGCTTTCCACCCTTTACCTCTGACAAAACACTATCACCAAGCCCCAAAAGAGCTGCTGACATAGCCCCAAAATTCTCTTCACTTACATCACCTTCAAGAACTGATGATATAACAATTCCTTCCGTATTAACAACAGCAGCAGCTCTTATTTGAGGCACTTTTCTTATGAGCTGATTTAAAAGCTCTTCTATCTTTTCCATCATTTACCTCCTTCATAAAAAATTCCTAAAATTGAGCCACTATGACTTCCTCCGTAAAGATTTTCACTATATACAATCTCCTCAATTGTTTCAATAACTAAAAATGGAGATTTTAAATTATCCCAAATAATTTTTTTCTCTTTTACATAATCATCTATTCCAAGAAGAATTTTTCTTATCGTATTTTCAAAAATAATACCTCCTGAAATTGATTTTAAACTATTTAAAATTCTTCCCGACATTTTATCAACCCCTTCAAATATCTCTTCCTTACTAAATTCCATAAGCCATAGTGTTGAATTTTCATTTATAAATGAATTAATTCTTATACCCTTTTCTGTAATGGCAAGTGGAACAATTGACCTAAATAAACCAGGTCTTGATTTATCAGCAACAGCAAATTGAAAAGATGATAAAAGTTTTTGTGCCTTAACAGGATCTCTTATTTGACCATCATCAATTCCTCTCTTTGATAAAACATTAATTAATGAATAAAACGCAGGTCCATCATCCAAACTTATTATCATATCACCTTTTACAGATGTCACAACAAATGGTCTTAAAGGATGAAAACCATAACTTTGAGATAAAGAAAAGTTTTCATTCGTTTGAATTCTTATTATAACTGCGTGATCAGTCCATGCCTTATCATCTATAATAAATGTTTGATACTCAACACTATTTAACTTTCCAATAACACCTCCAACTATACCATCAAATTTTTCTTTTACTTCCTCTATTGTAATAATTGAATTTTGACCTGCTAATGGTATTGAGCCTGGGATAATAAATAATAATATATCATTCTTATAAATTTTTGGACTATTTAGAATTTCAGAAAAAGCATCTTTAAGGGCTTTCTTTGAACTTAAAGAAAACCCTTTTGCTAAATAATAATCAATTTTAAATTCATTACTAAATAAACCAACTGCAACGCCTTTATCTGAGTAGCATTCATATGTTGTAATATCATCAGAAAGTAAAGAAACAATAGTTATGTTAGGAAGAACTTGCTTTATTCCTTCAATAACTTTCTTATATTCATAATTTTTTGTAATAATTGATATAGCAAATGAAACATTTTTTGTGCTTAATGCTTCAAGAGCATCTTTCCCCGCTTCTACACCTGCCATAAATGGCTTATTATTAGATGAAAAACCAACTGAAAATGTCTTACAACTACCTGGTAAAACCTTACCTTCACTTATTCTAATCATAATTAGTGCCAAAATTATAAAGCATACGAATTAAAAAGTAAAGTTTTTGCATGCTCAAGGCTTTCCTCTGAAACAATACCTGATAACATTCTTGCAATTTCAACAATTCGCTCATTATCTTTTATTTCTCTTATGTCTGTAATACTGTCTTTTTTTGTTATTAAAAAGTGTTTTTGAGCAAAACTTGCAATTTGAGGAAGATGTGTAATTACAATAATTTGATAGAATTTTGATAATTCTTTAAGTTTTTGAGCAACTTTTAAAGCAATTTGACCACCAATACCCGTGTCAATCTCGTCAAATATAAGTGTTGAAGGGCTTTCTTTACCTGCAATAATAAGTTTTAAGGCAAGTGCCAACCTTGAAAGCTCTCCACCTGACGCTACTTTTTTTAAAGGTTTTGCTGGAAATTCCTTATTAGAAGAAAATAAAAATTCAATTTTATCTTTTCCATTATATCCAATTGGAATCTCTTCAAAATTTATTATAAATTCTGAATCAGGCATACCAAGTTCTTTAAGGTACTTTATCATTTCACTTCTAAATTTTTTACTTGCGTTTTTCCTTCTTTTGCTAATTTCATCCGCCAATTTATTTAAATAGTTTTCAGTTTCATATACCTCTCTTGCTAAATTTTCAATTTCAAATGGTAAATTTTCCATTTTTTTAATTTTATCTTTAAGCTCCTCCTTGTAATTTATCAATTCTTCAATACTTTTGCCATATTTCTTTTTTAATTTATTTAAAAAGAAAAGTCTTTCTTGAATAATATTTATATTTTCATAATCTTCAAATTCAAAATTCCTCAAAATTTCTTTTAATTCCTTAATTTCATATATAACATTTTCAATTTTATTTGAAATTTCTTTAAATTCATCAATTTCATTTAAGTTTTGAGATTTTCTTAAAATTAAAGATAGCTTTGAAAGGACACTATCTTCACTTGAAAAAATTAATTCATCAATTAACATCTTAACTTCTTTAATTTGCTCAATTTTTTTAAGGTAATCAAGTTTTTTAATTAGCTCTTCTTCTTCTCCAATCCTTAAATTAGCACTTTCAATTTCGTTTAATTGGTATTTTAAAAAATCAAGCTCTTGCTCATACCTTTCTTTTTTTTCTTGAAATTCAGAATATAAATTTCTAATTTCAATCCAATGTTTATATACATTTCTATATTCTTCCAATAAATCTTCATTATTAGCATACTTGTCAATGATTTTGGTTTGGTAATCACTTTCAAAAACTCTTGACTTGGCATATCTATCAAGGATTTCCATTTGATAGCTTTCATCAAATAACTTATAAGTTTCGTATTGTCCGTGAATCTCAATTAAATTCCTTAAAATTTCATTTATTGTTTTTGAAAGCACAAGATTGTCATTAGCATAAATTCTACTTTTCTTTTTATCACCTTCTATGATTCTTCGCAAGTTAAGGATATTATTTTCAATCTCAATACCATAATTTTCAAAAATTTTTACATATTCATCAGGAATTAACATCTCAAGCTCAATTATTGATTTTTGATCAGAAAAAACCTCCCAATCAACTCTATCACCAAGAGCCAAACTTAAAGCTTTTAATAGCAATGATTTACCTGCACCTGTTTCACCAGTTAAAACATTAAATCCATTACTAAATTCTAAATAAGCTTCTTTCAAAAGCAAGAAATTTTTAACTCTTAAACTTAATAGCATTAATTGAAATTTTAAAGGATAAGGATACTGCCTTTTTGCATTGTCCAATAATTCTGAAATATAGATTATTTCTTATTTCTCCCACCCACCCTGAAATCAAGCCTTCGGCTTGTAAACTTCGCCCCCCTTGAATCCCCCCAAAAATCTATAATTTCCTAAAATTTTCACAAGTTATTGATAATCAATCACTTAACATTATTTATTGGACAAAGCACTGCCCTTTTGGATTGTCTAATAATTTTGGAATATATTTATTTTTCTATGTTTTCCCATCCACCCTATATTTAAGCCTTAAATTCCCACAAAAAACAATAATTTCCTGAAATTTTTATAAGTTATTGGTAGTCAATCATTTAACATTTTTTATTGGACAAGCACTGCTTTATTGCCAATATATAAAGAGCAATTGAAACTGCATTTGAAACATTATATGAATTAACTTGATTATTATAAGCTCTTAAAGTTAAAATTTTTTCAGATAAGTCAATTAGTGATTTTCTAATACCATAATGTTCGGAGCCTACAATAAGAGCAATTTTTTCATTTCCTATATTAACATCTTCAATATATTCACCATTTCTTTCAAGAGCAAAAATTCTTACTTGCTTTTTTTCTAAAATCTGAATAACTCTTTTGACATTATCTGAATATGAAAAGTTTATGTAAAATATAGCACCAGCAGAAGCTTTTATAACACTTGGTGTTATTTTCACAGATTGCGTATATGTTGAAATAATATTATTTACATTTAAAATTTGAGCAGTCCTTATAATTGAGCCAAAATTATAAGGGTCTTGAATTCTATCAGTTATTAAAATTATCTTATTATTGCTATTTATAAAGTTATTTATGTTATCTTGAACTTTAATTTGAAGCTCATCGTCAAAATAAGCACATATTCCTTGATGATTATCATCTTTTATCAATTGCTCTAATCTGAATTTACTAACAAGTTCATAAGGAATACTTTTAAATTGGCAAAGCTGAATAAATTTTTCTTTATCTTTTAAATTTTCATAAATTAAAACCTTTGAAATTCTAAATTTAGAATTTAAAGCACATAAAACGACATTCTTACCATAAATAATCATGATGAAATCAAACTTTTAGCTAAATTTATATCATTTTCAATTTTTCTTTTAAGTTCTTCAACACTTTCAGTTCTTAAAACATCACTAATCCTTCTTATAAATTCAACTTTAATAACCTTGTTATATAGATTTTCATTAAAATTAAAAATGTATGTTTCAATAGTATCCTTTACATAACTTGCGGAAAAAAATTCATTATTTTCAATATAAGTTTTTGTTAGATAAACACCTTCAAAAGGAATAATTTTCTCATCCTTAACTTTGATATTAGCAGTTGGAAATCCAATTTGCCTACCAAATCCTTTACCCTTTTCCACAACGCCTTCTAAAAAGAAATTATAACCTAATAATTTATTAGCAATTTCAATTTTCCCTTCTTTTATGAATTTCCTTATATTAGTTGAGCTAACTTCTATATTTTCAATTTTAATCGGTGGAACAATAGTAAGTCCAAACTCATAATTTTTTATATTTTCATTAAGGAAAAATGTGTCACCTTGCCTTTTATATCCAAATCTGTGATTATACCCAACAATAATCCAATTTACATTGAAGTTTTCTTTTAAAATTTTTAAAAACTCTTCTCTTGTTATTTCAAATGTTCTCTTGTCAAGTAAAACAACAAAATCAACATCAAAATTTTTTAACATTTCCAATTTTTCTTCTTTTGTTAAAATTAAATCTGAATTTTTATAAAGATGCTCAATAAATATAAAAATTAAGCTTTTTGAATTTAATAATTTTGAGGTTTGAATTGTTAAGTTTATAATGAATTTGTGAGCTAAATGAAAACCATCAAATGAGCCAATTGTGACAGATGTTTTTTCTTTTATTTTGGAATTAAAAAAGTCAAGAATTAACATAATTTAAGTTTCTCTTAATCATTTTAGAGCAACTGCCATTAGAATAGTTAATACAATAGTTAACGTTTGAGCTAAAATTAGACCAATAATCCATTTTAATAAAGAATTTTTCATAGCTTGTAGTTTAATTTCAATTTC
>JAVVGK010000054.1:0-9635 GCA_032249175.1 Candidatus Hydrothermia bacterium
GATTTTAAAGAAGATAGCGATTGGGACATATTAGTTGTAGTTGATAGAAAGTTGAACTTTAAACTTCTTAAATCTCTTATGGGAAAAATAAGTCTAAAATTGGCTTATTTGAATTTATCATGTGATATAATAATAAGGGAATATAGGAAATTTTATAATTTAAGTAAATTTCCTGGAAGTTTGGATTATTATGTAAAAAGTGAGGGTATTGAGATTTGAAAGAGATCTTGAAAAGATGGATTATGTATGCTGATAACGATTTGAAAGTTGCTCAACATGAAATAAAAAATGAAGATTGTGTTGTGAATGCTGTATGTTTTCATGCCCAGCAATGTGTAGAAAAGTATTTAAAAGCTTTTCTTATATTTCATGATAAACCTATCGTTAAAACTCATGATATTGCTTTACTTTTAAAACATTGTATTGAAATAGATCCTGATTTTAAAAAGCTTGAAGAGATGGGTGTTCAGGAATTAACAGTATATTCTGTTCAATCAAGATATCCAGATTTCTTTTATGAAATAACAATAGAAGATGCTAAGGAGGCCATAAGAATTGCTCAAAAAGTTAAGAGGTTTGTAAGGAAGAAGTTAAGAGAGAAAGGATTTAAAATTTAGAGATGAATGAGAAGTTAAAAGATATAAAGAGAATAATAATTGAGGAGCTTGAAAAGGAGAATATAAAAGTTCATAAAATTATACTTTTTGGAAGCAGAGCAAGAGGTGATTTTAAAGAAGATAGTGACTGGGATGTTTGTATAATTGTTGATAATGATTTAAGTTTCTATCATAAGCGATATTTATTAGGAAGGCTATATAAGGCTTTGTCTAAAATAGAAGAAAATGTTGAAATTATATTGAAGACAAGATGGGAATTTGACAATATGAAAGATATTATAGGCTCTATATCATATAACATAAGTAATGAAGGAAAAAATATATGAATGAAAAAGTTATAAAATTGGTAAAGGTTTGGATTAAGAAGGCTGAAAATGACTTAAAGACTGCCTTTGACGAATTAAATACTGAAAATCCTGCAACAGATACAATATGTTTTCATGCACAGCAATGCATAGAAAAATACTTAAAAGCATATCTGATTTTTCATCAAAGAAATTTTCCTAAAACTCATAACATATCAAAAATCATAGAAATATGCAAGGAAATTGATAACGATTTTCAAATAATTTATAGTTATAAAGCTCATGAATTGACAAGCTATGCCATTGAAGTTCGTTATGGTGAGGAGGAGTATTTTCCAAGTGTGGATGAAGCAAGAGAGGCAGTTGAGATAGCAAAAAAGGTAAAAGAATTTGTTTTAAAGAAGTTAAAAGAGAAAGGATTTAATTATGAATGAGAAGTTAAAAGAGATAAAGAGGATAATAATTGAGGAGCTTGAAAAGGAGAACATAAAAGTTCATAAAATCATTCTTTTTGGAAGTAGAGCAAGAGGCGATTTTAAAGAAGATAGCGATTGGGACTTTTATGTAATTATAGATAAAAATTTGGATTTTCATAAGAAGTGGAAAATTATTAAACAAATACAAAGAAAGATATTGGAAATTGATGAAATCTGTGATATTATTATTACATCAGAGAAGAAATTTTTTGAAGATATTGATAATGTGGGGAAAATTTTATATTACGCTGTGAGGGAAGGTATTGAAATATGAATGAGAAGACAGTAATTAATTGGATAAAAAAAGCAAATGAAGATTTAAAAATAGCATTAGATGAACTAAATACGCAAGATCCAGCAAGTAGTGCTATATGTTTTCATGCTCAGCAATGTGTAGAAAAGTACTTAAAAGCTTTCCTAATATATAATGGAAAGCCTATAAGGAAAACCCATAATATTACAGCCATAATAAAAGATTGTACTGATTTAGATAAAAGCTTTGAATATTTGTTTGAATTGGAAGCAGACGAACTTACAAAGTATGCCATTGAAGTTCGTTATGGTGAGGAGGAGTATTTTCCAAGTGTGGATGAAGCAAGAGAGGCAGTTGAGATAGCAAAAAAGGTAAAAGAATTTGTTTTAAAGAAGTTAAAAGAGAAAGGATTTAATTATGAATGAGAAGTTAAAAGAGATAAAGAGGATAATAATTGAGGAGCTTGAAAAGGAGAATATAAAAGTTCATAAAATTATCCTTTTTGGAAGTAGAGCAAGAGGTGATTTTAAAGAAGATAGCGATTGGGATGTTTTAATTGTAGTTGATAGAAAGTTGAATAAGGAAGATAAGGTTATACTTTCTTCACATTTAAGGAAAGTTTTAGTTTATAAAAATTTTATATGTGATATAATTCTTGTATCAAAAAATGAGTTTGAATATAAGAAAATTAATAAGGCTTACATTATATATTACGTTATCAAGGAAGGAATTGAAATATGAACAGAAGAGATATTATTGCTTGGATTAGAAAGGCTGAAAATGACTTTAAGATAGGTATTGATGAAATGAAACACAAAAAGCCTGCAACAGATATGGTTTGCTTTCATATGCAACAATGTATAGAGAAATATCTTAAAGCGTTCTTACTTTTTCACAATAAGGAAATAAAAAGAACTCATATTTCCAAAAACTTTTTGAATGGAAAGTACATTATTTAACTAATTATGCAGTAGAGATAAGGTATCCAGAGGATTTTAGAATTCCAAGCAAATATGAAACCTTTGAAGCCATAAGAATTGCTCAAAAGGTTAAGAGAGAAAGGATTTAAAATTTAGAGATAAATGTCCCTCCAATTAAATCCCTGTGCTTTTTTACTCTGAAATTCTAACTCTTTTAATAACGCCCCTTTTTGAACTTTCTATAAATTCTATAAGCATTTTTATATCTTCATTTTGTGGTAATTTTTTAATTTCATTAAGGGCATCTTTAAGGTTCAATTTTGGATCTTTTATAAATTTAAAGGCTTGGGAAATGATTCTTATTCTTTCCTCTGAAAATCCTCTCCTCCTTAAACCTACAAGATTTATTCCAACTAAATAGGCAGGATTACCCTCTACCATAGAAAACGGCAAAACATCTTGATTTATCCTTGACATTCCACTAACTATACTATAAGCACCAATTCTTGTAAATTGATGAACACCAACAAGTCCAGACACATAAGCATAATCACCAATTTCAACATGCCCCGCAAGTTGAACAGAATTAACAATAATTGCTCCATCACCAATTTTACAATTATGAGCAATATGAGCATAAGCCATAATATAATTATTATTTCCAATTATTGTTTTGTTTCCTTCACCTGTTGATTTATGAATACTAACAAATTCCCTAATTATATTATTATCACCAATTTCAACATATGTTTTTTCACCTTTATATTTAAAATCCTGGGGTTCTAAACCAATTACAACATTATGAAATATAACATTATTTTTCCCAATTTTACAAGGACCTTCAATTATAACATTTCTTCCAATTTTAGTATTATCTCCAATTATAACATCTTCTCCAATATAAGAATTATCACCAATTTCTACATTTTTACCAATTTTACTACTTGGATGAATATATATACTCAAACTTTAACTTCTTCCTGCTTTCTACCAAATATAATTCTTCCTGTCTCACTCTGATAAACAGAAACAATTTCAATCTCTATTTCCTTTCCTATATCTCTTTTAGCATGATCTACTACAACCATAGTTCCATCTTCAAGATAACCAAGTCCCTGATCAGGCTCTTTACCTTCTCTTATTATTCTTATTCTTATTCTCTCACCAGGCATAACAGGTGGAGAAAGAGCTTTCGTAATTTTATTTATATTTATTACCTCAACCCCTTGAATTTCTGCTAATTTTTGTAAATTATAGTCAGTGGTTATAATAGGAATCCTTTTTGCTCTTGCTATATTTATAAGCCTATGATCAACCTCTCTGTTTCTTGGGCTATCAGAGATTATCTCAACCTTTATAACTTTGCCTGATAACTGCTTTAATCCTTCTAAAACTTGTAGTCCTCTCCTACCCTTTTCTCTTCTTAAAGGATCCGTAGAATCAGCAATATGTTGAACTTCACCTATGACAAATTTTGGTATAAGTAGCTCTCCTTCCAATATACCTTCTCTTGCTAACTCCAAAATTCTACCATCTATTAACGCACTTGTATCAACAAGTTTGGGTCTTCCAAGAACATCATTAAAATCCCTCTGAAAGAAATTTAAAATTTCACCAAACTTTAAATCTTTTCTATTTTGATATGAAAACGCAAAGAAAATATAAATCATAATTAAATTCATCAAAAGATAGATATAGCTATGGAATACAGAGGGAACAAACTTTGTAATAATAAAAGCTAACATATTTCCTATAATTAAAGAAATAGAAAGTGCAACACCAAAAGAAATAACTGCTTTTAATTTCCTGTGAGCAAGATAATTAGCAAGAAGGTAAGATAGAAAAGGAATAGCAATAGCAGGAATTAAAGAGACTATCCAACCATATCCAAAACTCAAAAAAGCAAAAAATGAGCTTATTCCTATAAGTAAGGTAAAAGTTATATTTATAAGACGCATACATTATCACCTCCTACAACTTGAAAATTTTAAAGCATAAAAAAGTTGCTTTGTCCAATAATTCTGAAAGTATTTATTTTTCTATATTTTCCCCAACCACCCTGAAATCAAGCCTTCGGCTTAAAAATGCCCATTTTTCGGCAGGGGGCTTCGCTCCCTTAAATCCCCCCGTAAAATGAATAATTTCCAAAAATTTCCATAAGTCCTTAATAATCAATAAATTAACACTATTTATTGAACAAAGCATAAAAAAGTTGGATTGTCTAATAATTATGAAATTATTTGTTTTTCTTCATTTTTCCCACCCACCCTTAAACTGAGACTTCGCCTTATAACTTTCGCCCCCTTAAATAACCCCCGACAAATTCAATAATTCTCTAAAATTTTCATAAGTTATTGGCTTTAAAAAACTCCATTTTTTGACTTAGGAGCATTGCTCCCCTTAAATTCCCCTGTAAAACCTAATAATTTGGACAAGGCATAAAAAAGTTGAAATCAATTTTTCGTCCTCTTAAAATCCCTGCATAAAAACTAATTTTACAGCCTGCTCCATAGAAAAGCTTTTTCCATTTTTAAATAAAATAACTTCATTTTCATTTATAATAATTTTTTCACAATCTTTATATTTTAATTTAAGCTTATAAGCGTTAATTAAATTTTCTGCTTCTTTTGGTAATTTTCCGAATCTATCAGTAATTTCATTTTCAATAATTTCAATTTCATTTAATGTTTTAGCATTTGTAATTTTTTCATAAAAATAAAGTCTAACTTCATCATTTTCAATATATTCTTTTGGTAAATAAGCGGGAATGTTTATTTCAATTTCGTTTTCACTATAAGACATTCCCCTCAATTTATAAATCGCTTTTTCAAGCATATCTAAATATAAATAAAATCCTACATTATAAGCATGTCCTGACTGCTCAAAACCAAACAAGTTTCCAGCCCCTCTAATCTCCAAATCTGCCAGTGCTATATCATATCCACTTCCAAGATAACTATAATTTTCAATAGCTCTTAATCTTTTAATGGCATTTTCATTTAAATTTCTATCTTCTATTAAAAAATAAGCATAGGCTTGCTTTGAGCTTCTTCCTACTCTACCCCTTAATTGGTGTAATTCAGAAAGTCCTAAAATTTCAGCTCTTTGAACAATTATTGTGTTAGCATTTTGAAAATCCAAACCAGCATCTATTATATTTGTAGAAATAAGAACATCAATTTTCTTTTCATAAAAGTCCAAAAATATATTCTCAATTTTTTGTTTATCCATTCTTCCATGAATTACTTCAACTCTTAAATTTTTAAACATATTTTGAATTTTATCTTTAATTTCATAAATTTTATCTATGCGATTATAAACATAAAAAACTTGACCATTTCTTATAATTTCATTTAAAATAGCCTTCTTAACAATTTCATCAGAATAATAACTAACAATTGTTTTTATCTCCTTTCTACCTTTTGGAGGGGTTCTAATAATACTTATGTCAATTAGTCCTTTTAAAGCACTTGCAAGTGTTCTTGGTATAGGTGTTGCTGATAAATATAGAGTATCAACTAAAACATTTAAATTCCTTAATTTTTCTTTATGTAAAACACCGAATTTATGCTCTTCGTCAATTACAAGCAATCCCAAATCCTTAAAAATAATATCCTTACTTAATAATTTGTGCGTCCCTACTACAATATCAATATATCCTTTCCTTAAACCTTCCTTAATTTCCTTAACTTCCTTAGTTGGTGTTAATCTGCTTAACATCTTTATATTTACGCCAAACTGCTCTAATCTCTTTTTAAAATTATTATAATGTTGAAATGCTAAAATTGTTGTTGGAACTAAAATGGCAACTTGCTTATTATTTAGCACTGCTTTAAAACTTGCTCTCAATATAATTTCAGTTTTTCCAAATCCAACATCTCCAACTATCAATCTATCCATAACCTTATCACTTTCCATATCTTTTAATGTTTCATAAATTGCTTTCTTTTGGTCTAATGTTTCTTTATAAGGAAATGTTAATTTTAGTAATTCTTCCTCATCAAATTTCTTAAATTTAAATCCTTTTTGGCTTTTTCTTAAAGAAAGCTTTGAAATTATAATATATGCTTGTTTTTGAGCATATTCAAATGCTTTTTTATATGTTTTTTTCCATTTATTATCTGAAAGACTATTTATTTCAACATTTTCTTTTCCAAGATATTTTTTAATTAAATGTCCATTATAAATTGGAACATACAAAATTCCATCTTTATATTGAATTTTAAAAAACTCTAAAATACCTCTAATTTCAGTTCCAATAAACTTACCAATTCCATAATCTTTATGAACAACTAAATCTCCAATCTGTAAGCTCCTATAAATTTTATAACTTCTTAAATTTCCAAAAAATCCCAAAGAAATAAAAATAATTTTTTTTCTCTCATCAATAAACCCTTCCCTAAATTCACCTTTTATAATTTTAACATTCTTAAACATCTTCTTAAATGCTTCTGCTCTTTCTTTATCAATAGTAGCAAAAATAACTTTATAACCATTTTTAATAAACTCATTTATGTTAATTTTTTCAAATTCATTTGAAAATTCAATAATTCTTATTTTTTTAATTGGTTTTAAGGTTTCTTCAATAATTAAATAGTTTTTCAAGTTATTCATACCTTTCAAGAGGACCCTAAAACTTTCAATTTTTTTAAAACTTTTTTGATTAACAATATCAAAAATTCTAATGTCTTGTAATTCATTATCATTAAATTCAAGTCTTATTGGAAACGAAAAATTTTCAAAATAAACATCCAAAATACTGCCCCTTCTTGAAAATTCTTTTGGATTTTCTACAAAATCAACCCTTTTATATTCATTTTCAATTAGTAAATTTAACAAACATTCCATATCAATGTTTTTATTTTTTTCAAATTCAAAAAAACCAAAATTTTCAATATCTTTAATGTCCTTTACAAATTTTAAATTTTTTATCAACTTTAATTCTTCAATTTCATCTCCAAGATAAAATATAGCATCAAATTTCTTTGAAAATTTCCTTAAAATATAAAATTTATAACTATTTGGTAGAAGTTTGGATATGGTTATTTTCAACTTTTGATACTATTTAAAATTTTAAAGCAAATTTGGACTTTAAAATTTTTATATGCGTGAAATTCTTGCCATTTTTAAAGGTCTTTATATAACATTAAAGCATAACTTGAAAAATATATTCAAAAATCCATTTACTATCCAATATCCTGATATTAAAAGAAGACTTCCTGAAAGGGCAAGATGGGCTTTAAGACTTCAAAGACATGAAGATGGGACTGAAAGGTGTATTGTTTGTCAATTATGTGCTGCTATTTGTCCATCAGAAGCTATTTATATTGAAGGTGATGAAAACCCAATAGATAATCCTATTGGAAAAGGGCAAAGATATGCAGCGGTTTGGATGTGGGATTCAGGAAGATGTTTATATTGTGGTTTTTGTGTAGAAGCATGTCCTGATGAAGTTATAATTATGAGTGATGTTTATGAAATGGCAAGTCCAAGCAGAAGTTCTATGATATGGGATAAAAACAAATTATTTGTTCCAATTGGAGTAAAACCAAAGCAAGCATGGATGGGATTTTATAGAAATATAAATCAATTGGACGGAAAACCTGTTTCATTACCAAAACAAATTCATCAAAAGGAAGAAGAAGTATATGCCAAAGAGAAAAAGGAAAGAAAACGATTTTATGAAAATAAAAAATTTATGTTTTTAGAAGATGAGAATTTTATTAATCCAAAATAATCCAACAAAAAATAAATTTGAAAATTTTGAAAAATTTAAAAACATATTAGAAAATATAAATTTTGAAATAGATTTTGTTGTCCTTCCTGAACTATGGACTACGGGATATAACTTAGAGCCTTATGATATTCAAAGTGAATATGAGAATTCAGAAATCATTTTAGGCATTTCAAAGCTATCAAAGGAAAAAGAAACCTATATCTTAGCAGGCTCATTATTTTATAAAGAAAATGGAAATTATTACAACCGCTCATTTTTATTCAATAAAAAAGGTGAAATAATTGGTCATTATTCAAAAATGAAACTTTTTAAACCTTTAAATGAGCATATAATTTTTAAATCTGGTGATAAAATTGGGATATTTGAAACTGAATTTGGTAAAATTGGTGTTATGATATGTTATGATTTGAGATTTCCAGAGATTGCTAGAAAAATTACATTTGAAGGTGCTAAAATAATTTTCGTTCCATCCGAGTGGCCCATAAGTAGAATTGAGCATTTTAAAACACTAATTAGGGCGAGAGCAATTGAAAATCAATTGTTTGTAATAGGTATAAATAGATATGGAGATATATTTGGTGGTAATAGCTTAGTAGTTTCTCCAAGAGGCGAAATTATAATTGATATGGGCATTGGTGAAAAATTTGCTATTGTTGATATTGATTTAAATGAAGTTGATATTTACAGAAAGGAATTTCCCGTTATAAATGATTAAATTTATCCCTATTAGTTTTTTAATTCTTTCAATTTTTTTAACTTACATAGGAAGAAAGTTTTTAACTATTGAAGTTTCAAGCTTTCTTGGTATTTTAATAATCGCTTTTGCTCTAACTATTATTTTTTTAGGACTTTCAACCTTGATATTAAATAGAACAACTATCATTCCTGGTGATAAACCAAAGAAACTTGTAAAGGAAGGCATTTTTAGATTTATAAGAAATCCAATTTATTTTGGAGATTTATTGCTCGTTATAGGTTTTTCTTTATTATTTAAAACTTTGATTGGATTTTTCATTTCCATTTTATTCTTTTTCATTCTTGATAGAATTGTTATTCCTATTGAAGAGAAAATTTTAGAAGAGATTTTTAAAGAAGAATATATTAATTATAAGAAAAATGTTAAAAGATGGGGTATTTTTTAAAGGTAGATTAAGCCCCCTACCAAGGTTTAGTAAATTTTGATGATAGGAAATGATGCCTTAAAATTTTAATATGATAACTTTATTACTTTTAGCTCAAATAACAAGAGAAGAGTTTATGGATTTCAGGAGGCAGACAGAAATTCAGCTCGCTAGAATAGATGAAAGATTTAATAAAATAGAAACAG
>JAVVGK010000055.1:0-9602 GCA_032249175.1 Candidatus Hydrothermia bacterium
CAATAATTTATATAATATGAGGTGGCACATTTTTCAGAGGTTATGAGGTAAAAATAGATTATTTATACTTTAAACTTTTCAAGGTTTGATTTTTAGACTTGTAATATATATTACCTTAATTTTTTATGGTTGTAGTAAGCCTATTAGCGTAAAAGTAAAAGAATGTTTAAAATATAGTAATCAAGTCCAATTAGCTCCGAAGATTGATTTAAATACAGAAGTAAAGATATACTTATTTATTGATGGAACACCTTCCATGAAAGGTTTTGTAAAATCCCAATTTTCAGAGTATGTAAATTTAATTTCAAACATAGAGAATATAGTTAGTTTATCTCATAAAAAATCATCTTTGGATTATTTCAAATTCGGTAAAGAAATATATAGAATAAATAGAGACGAATTTAGAAAGCAATCTTTGATGGAAAGCTTTTATAGTGATCCCATCACTTACATGGATGTTATTATAGATAGTGCTGTTAAATGGGGATTTGATAATAAGGTTTATGTAATAATTACAGACCTTTTTCAGCAAGAAGGGGATATAGATAAAATAATAGATAAAGTAAGGGCATTACCTTCTGATGTTTCCCTTGGTATTTTGATGGTAATGTCAAAATTTGAGGGTATAGTTTATGATGTATCTCCAAGAGCATTATCATTTTCCTTCAATGGAGAAAGACCATTATATACATTAATATTTTCTAAGGATGTTTATCTCATTGATAAAATTATGAATGAAATTTCAGAGCAGGTAAAAACTAGAATGCAAGGTTTAATTTTATCAAATAATTTACAAATGGATTATTTTAAGCCTAAACTACTATCCAGTAAAGGAATAGTGAAAATAAATGATACTATATATAAATTGTCTTCTGAAAACATTTCTTTAAATTTGAGCTTGAAGGAATTAAAAATACCTTCTTATGCTCCATTTATAAATCAAGCATATATAAAGGTTATTAGATGTGATAACGGCTCTGAGATTATAAGCCAAAGTATAAATACAAATTATGATACTTTAAATCTAGAATCAAATCTGAAATTAAAAGACAAAAATTATGTAGTTAATGTTGTTATTTATTCATTACAAGAGCCTTATTGGATTAAGGAATTTGATATGGATATAACGAAAATACCAGAATGGATTAATGAGCCCTCAAAGTTTGATGGTTCAAAAACTTATAATTTAAGAAAATTTATAATTTCTTTATTTAAAATTTACGATTTGAAGGCTAGTACCTTTAACATTTACTTAATAGGAGGTTAAAGCGATGCTTGGACTTGTTTTTTCAGTTATTACTCTTGCTTTAATTTGGTTCCTTGGAGGGCAACTTGTAAATACGGGATATGTTGTTCTGGTATCAAATGTATCTCTTCCTGAATGGGAAAGCCACTATCATTCAGTTGCAATTTTTAATTATATTTTTATTTTTATTTCAATTGGGATATTTCTCATTTTGGTTAATTTTTTGAAAGCAAAATATAAAATTTCTCTTGTTATTTCATTTGTAATTTTAATTGTTTTGCTAATAATCGTAACCTCTATGATAAAATTTACATATATTGAGGAAGGTTATTTTTTACTTATTACATTAATTTGGGTTTTGTCATGTTTGGCTTTTTACTTTTTAGTTATCATATCTAGTATATTTTTAAAAATTAGATATGTTATTGAGCTTCCTTTTTCTAAGATATTAGGCTTTCCTTGGATTTAAAAAGGAGGGAGATTATGAATAAGGTTCTTTATATAAGTGTTGGAGGAACGGGAATAAGAGTTCTTAGGAGTTTGGTTTATGCTTCTGCTGTTGGTATATTCAAAGATGTAGAATTTAGCTATATCATTATTGATCAGGATGTAAATAATGGTAATGTAAAGGAAGTTTCAGGTCTTATTGATGAGTATGAAAAAATTAGAAGTTTTGGTTTTAAAGAGATTTTTACAACAGAGTTTAAAAAATTAAGTCAGGAAAAGAAAGTTTTATCATTAACAACTCAGGAAAAGCTTGGAGATTTCATATCCCGATATGAAGGTAATAACCCACTATATAAGCTATTATATACGGAAAAAGAAAGGGAGTTTGAACTTAGGGAGGGTTTTAGAGGGCTTCCTAATATAGGTTCTCTTATAGTATTATCAAGTGAAGAATTGGTTAATAATCAAGAGTTTAAAAGTTTCTTACGGAATCAAAGTAATGTTAATGTTGTAATTTGTGGCTCAGTCTTTGGAGGGACAGGTGCCTCCTGTCTTCCCACTTTACCAGGAGAAATTAGAAAAATAAATCCTAATCCTGATGTTAAAATTTTCGGTATATTTTATTTCCCTTATTTTAAAGTTGATAAAAGAACAGAAGAAAGCGAAAATATAAGACCTATTTTTGAGATTTTTGGTATTAAATCTACTTTATCTCTTTATTATTATTCTACCTTGGGTAAAGATGAAAATAAAGTTTTACCATATGATTCAATAGTTTTGCTTGGATTACCTGAGGAAAAGCATAATATAGTTGGAAATTATGGAATAGGAGGGGATTCTCAAAAAAACAGACCGCATTTTCTAGAATTCATTTCTGCTTTAATAATCAAAAATTTAATACAAAAGGGCGAAAGCTTAAAAGGTAAAGTTATTAGGGTAGGTTTGAAAGGTGGAGAGAAAAATCATTTCAACTTATATGATGAGGAAATAAAAGATGATTTAATAAAATTGGATAGTTTTTTACTATCTTCTCTTGCTTTGGATTTGGATTATGAGTCAGAAAAGACAAGAATTAGAAGTTTAGGAGTGAAAAATTTAGAGAAATTAGAGCAAATAAAAAACTTTTGTAAAAGTAGATTTGAAAGTTATTATATAAGCATTAGGTTTTCCAATAATAAAAATTATAAGAATAAGGATGATTTTGAAAATAAATTTATAAAAATGGTAAAAGAAAAATATAAAAAACAAATTGATGAATGGTTAAATAAAGCCTTTTTCAGAAGTAAAGGGAAAGAAGGAAATCAATACTTTGAAGAGCTTTTTAAAGCTATAAAAGAAGAAAGTCCCAAAATTTTTGAAAAGGAGGTCTAAACATGGCTGAGAGAAAAGCTTTGTTTTATGTTGAGCAAGGAGTAGATAGATTCATATCAGACATCCTTTCAATAAATGAGTTGGATCACATACAAGAAAAAGGTTTAAAACTTGAAGATATTATTAAAAAGATGAAAGAAGATAAACAGTTTGCGAAAGAGGAGAATCTAATACAATTATTTGGCTCAATACCTACTCCTTGGGCCAAACTTTATGTTTTTAACAAAATTTTAGAAATGGGTTATAAAGAAGCAGGAAATTTCTTTGAAGTTATAGCAGAAGATTACTTAACAGTTATTTACTTGTTGCTATTTAATAGTGTTAGCTTCAAAAAGATAAAAGTTGATGATAATGACCCATTATTCAAAGACCCTTATTTTAAAAAAGAATATAAAGACCTTAAAGAATTAGAAATTGTAGAATATCTGAATCAGCCAATTGCTGCTTATTCAAAATCTACTTTTATATTCTCTCGTATTATTTATAGTGATTATGAAGGATTAGAAGACCTTTTAAATAAAGCATTTTTAAGTTTTAGCAAAGTTCCGGAAGAATGTAGAATTGATGTTTATTTATTTTTGGAATATATTGGTGATAAATACAAAAAGGTTGAGGAACTAAAAAATTATTTGATAGGTAAAGGATATGTCAGCAAGGAGAAAGCTGAACAAAAGAAAGCTAATTATTCTTTTAAAAAACCTGAAAAGGAGGGAATTGAGGAATATGTTAAAAAATTTAAGGAGATTGTTGGAATAAAGGAAAAGCACACAGATGAAGAGTTCATATTAAAAGGAAAGTTTATTATTTTTCCAAGAAAGGGATATGAAAATAGGGAAAGAAAAATTCTTGGAAAGCCTTGCACAATGGAGGGTATTATTGAAATAATGAAGAATTACAGTAAATTTAAAGAAAATTATAAGGATTATAGAATTATAACAGATTTAACAAAATATTTCGTTGAGAGGGAAGGTAAAGTGGAGTTAATTAGGGGATTTAATGATAAAGATTATTTATTGCCTTTGAAATATGAAGATTTGGAAAAGGATTTTGAAAATGATGAAGAGTTGATAGAGAAAATTTTAAATAGTGCCAAGATAGATGGTAATAAATTCGTATTACACATTGATAATAAAGATTGGTGGAAGTTTGAAAAGGATTATAGGGAGCTTAATTTTGAATTGGATGATTTAATTGTAGGTATATGCCCAAGTTTTGAAGGTTTTAACGAGTATTATTTAGTTATATGGAGTAAAGGTGCTATTAAAGTTGAGGAAGCTCATATTCCAAATAAAGGACAAGAAGATAAAAAAGTTTATAAGAATTTTAGGCTTATTGAAAGTGAAGAAGGGGATATCCTTATTTATAGACTAAATAAAATGCCCAAATATATTGGGTTGAAAATGAGATATGTGGGAGAACTTCACTATGGAATTGTAAAAATAACTAAAAAGGAATTTGCTCCTAAGGAGAAAAAAGTCATTTTTGCTATTGATATAGGAACTACTAATACGATAATAAAGTATAAGGAAAAAGGTGGAGAACCTGAAATTTTCAAAATCAATGAGCTTGTAAATTTTGTAATACCTTCTGAGATACCTAAGGAGAAAAAAGAATATATAACAAAATTATTTTCTAAACTCTTACTGCCTAAGGAATTTGAGCCTTTTGATAGTAAGAATATAGGGTTTTTCAGAACAAGATATTATGTTTTTGATACATCAAAGAAATCTAATGAATATAAAAATTTCCTTGATGGTCATTTAATGCTGTGGAAGGGTGAAATTTTTGACGAGCAAGATAAAGCAAGAGTTAGAGAGGAAGATATTAAGTGGGGTACAGGAGCAAATGAAGAGCTTTTTAAAAAGTATTTAGAAAATATAGAATTTTTTATTAAGGGATTTAAGGATTATTATGGATATAATGAAATTGAAATTCGTTGCTCTTATCCTACTGCTTTACCAGGAAACCGTAGACTTTATTTGGAAGATAAAAAAGAAAAAGATGGATGGGTAATACACCCAGAAGCAGTTGCTATATATTACGGCTCAAAAGCGTTTAATGCTGATGTTGGATGTGCTGTTGATATAGGTGGTGGAACTACTGATTTTTGTATATGGAAAGATAAGAAGATAGTATTTCATTATTCTTTGAAATTTGCAGGGAATGATATTATAAGAGATAGTTTTAAAGATTTAAATATGTATGATAAATTCGTAGAAGAAGTAAAAAATGGATGGAATAATGTTTTTGACACTATAAATAAGAATAAAGAACTACATTATTTAGTTGCTTTTAAATATCTTGCTCTTTTTACAACAATTAATTTATTTGTTAGGCATTATATAGGTGAAAGCGATCAACCAAATGAAAAAAATATAGCTATTTTTCTTTTAGGCAATGGTTCAAGGTTTATGGAAAAAGTGTTAATAGGACATTTGCCTGGTAATGAAGAATTATATAAAAACAAGGCTATAAAGGAACTCTTAGAA
This sequence comes from Candidatus Hydrothermia bacterium, assembly GCA_032249175.1. Classification (GTDB taxonomy): domain Bacteria; phylum Hydrothermota; class Hydrothermia; order LBFQ01; family DSFT01; genus DSFT01. Next base: position 5,554 of record JAVVGK010000055.1, read on the forward strand.
GGAACATTTAGGAAAGAAGTAACTATTGAAACTTCCGATAAACCCAAGCATGAGGTAGTAGATGGATTACTAAATGAAGAATTAAAAAGTATGAAATTAACACAGGAAGTATTCAAATACAAGGGGCAGGATAAGGTGCAAGATAAAGATTTCGCTCAAATATTGTCAGAAATTTTAGGGACATTAAAAAAATTGGATCTTGACAAAGAAGGGCTTGCGGAAGAAGAAATTAAAGAAGAAACTAAAGATTCATTCAATATCCATTATGGGAGGGAATTATCTGATTTCAAAACATTACAGGATAAAGGCTCTTGTTATTCTCTTGAGTTCTTTAAGAAAGCAATAGAAGTAATAACGAAAAAATTAAATAAAATAGGAGGGCAAAAATGATAAGGTTAATGTCTATCTTTTTTATTATTTTAACAGGACCCACTTTTCTATTCTCTCAAACTACCAAAAATAAAAATAATCCTATACAGCAAGAAAAATCAGATTCAAGCAAAGATACTGCTTCTGAAACTCCAAAATCAAATAGTGAATCTGAAAGTCCAAATTATTTTATTGTTTTACTAATAGGTTTAGTAGGAGGTCTTTTAGGAGGATTTGCAGGTGGATTAGTAGCTCCTTACTTGGGTAGAGTAATTGGATTGTTAAATTATGTTGATAGGAAAGAATTAGAAGATTATGTCAAAAATTATGTCAAACAAGAGGAATTTAATAAACTAAAAGAAGATTTACAAAAGATAAAAGAAGATTTACAAAAGGGTAGTAATAAACCTATTGGCGAAAACAGCTTAAAGGAAAAAATAAAAGAAGAAGTAATTAAAGAAATAGAAAATAAACAAGCATCGCAAAACAAAATTGGTGAAATTGATGAAAGTAAAATTGACAAACTTATAGAGCAAAAGCTAAATAATAAATTGAATGATTTAAAAAGACAGCTAAAAGTTGAGGAAATTGAGCAAAGATTGAATGAAAAATTTGTTAGTAAAGATGCATTTAATCAAGAATTGAATAAAAAAGCTGATAGGGAAGAAATTGAAAGTTTAGTTGACGGAATTATAAAGCAAAATTTAGATAGTAAATTGAATGATTTAAAAAACTCACTAAAAAGTGAATTTAATCAAGAATTGAATAAAAAAGTTGATAAAAGTGAAATTAACTCTTTACAACAAGAATTAAGCAAAAAAGCTGATAAAAGTGAAATTGAAAAAATTGAGCAAGAATTGAATAAAAAAGCTGATGTGAAAGAAATTAACTCTTTACGAGAAGAATTAGGCAAAAAAGCTGATAAGAATAGTGTTGTTAGTAAAGATGAATTTAATCAAGAATTGAATAAAAAAGCTGATAAAAGTGAAATTAAACCTTTGGAAGAAAGACTTAGTAAATTTGAAAATAAATTTAAAGAGGAAGAAATAAAGAAGGAAGTCTCAAAAATAAAGAATATAATAGACAATTCTGAATATAAAAATATGATTTATAATAGGGACTTTGATAAACTATATAGACTTCCATCCGCTGAGTATAGGGATATTGACCTTAAACCTGTTTCAAGCTATGTTCTTGGATTTTATATTATGATAAATCTTAAATCTTTATTTCCAAAAGAGGATATTAATCCTAATCTCTTCATACTTATTCCTGTCAAGGAAATTGAAAAGAATGATGTGGATAAGGTTAGAAAGTTCTATAATTTAGCTCTTGATGTATCAACTAGTTTAAAACACTATACTTTTTCAGATCTTGCTATACTTGAAAACATAGGAAGTAAGTACGAAGTTTTTATGAAAGGAACAATTATAGCGAAATGAGGGAGTTAGAGCATGATTAAGAAAATTTTGCTTGACTTGCTTTTTATTATCGTTGGCTTGGTGATTTTGTCTCTTCTTGGAATTCATAATATAGCTTATAGCACTGAAAGTTCTGTTGTTGCTATTATATCAACATTTATATCGCTTCTGTTTATTTATTTCACTGTTCTAACTTATATTCCTGATGATAATAGAAATACTAATTTAAAAACAGCAAAAGAGTTAGTGAGTATATTTATAGTAATAGGATTACTTGGAACACTATTAAGTCTTGGACTTTCATTTTATGGATTATATACACTTTTAGGAAGTTCAGAAAAGGAAATTACACAAAGTTTAAGAAATTTACTTTTAAATATAAGACTTATTTTTGTTCCAAGTGTTCTTGGTGTTTATTTTACAATCTGGGGAGCATTAAAAATGGTAATTTGGGAAAGGGATGTTGGATTTGAAAGAGAAGATCTATCAGAAGAGGTAAAACATTATATTACGCAAATGAGTGAAAATATTAAGGAGCTTAATGAAAACCTCAAAACATTTAAAGGAATATCTAAAACTTTGGAGAATTTAAATGGTTTTCTTAAGGATTTAGAAGAGAAAATAAAAGTATTGTATAGTTTGCCTAGGAATTTGGAGGAATTTAATAGAAGTTTCAATGATTTTTCTAAGGTTTTTTATGGTTTTATAGGAACTGTGGAGAATTTAAAGAACGAACTGAAAAATTTAGGAAAATTAGAAGGAGAGATAGCAAAATTAAATGGAGAACTCCGTAAATTAAGAAATTTAACTGAGTCTGTGAATGAATTAGAAAATACTATGAATGAATTAAAAGGACAATTACAAAGTATAACATCTTTAAGTAATGATATAAAATCCTTACAGACGGGGATTCAAACACTAAATAACGAAATTTCCTCTATACCGCAAAAATTAGATAATTCCATAGAAGCTTTAAAAAAGACTTTAAAAGACACAAATGATAAAATCTCTTCTATACCAAATCAAATAGAAGAATTATTCAGAAATGTTGGAAATGTAATTACTAAGGAACTACCAGAGCAAATTAATTCACTTGGTAAGAAATTGGGAGAATTTAGAAAAATATTTGACGAATTTACAGAGAAAGCAGGGAAGATACCAACAGAGATAGAAGAATTAACAGCTGGAATTTCATCAAAGTTTGAGGAAAAAGTTACTGAACCTATAAAAAATGAATTAAATGAATTAAAAGATTTATTTGAGGAATTAAAGGGAGGTATTAATGGGCTTAATCAGAGTATAAAACCCCTTAAAGAGAACTTAGAAGAAATTAATCAAAACCTTTCTAATGTTAAAGAAATCGCTAAAAAGACAAGTGAAACTGCTGAGAAATTTGAAGAAATTAAAGAGCAACTTGATAAGCTTGTTGGGCAACTTGGAAGGCTTGTTGAGGTTCTTGATAAACCTCTCCATTTTAGATTAGCACTTGGAAAAACAAAAAAAGATGAAGAGAAGTAAGTATTTTAATTTCTGGCCACCTTTTGTAGATTTTATGTTGTTTGTTGTTTTATTGTTTGCGTTTATTTTTTCAATATCTTATGCTCTTCTTTTGGCAAAGTTTATTGATTTAGGCAGAGCGAGAGAGTGTCAAACCAAAACACTAAATTTGTTAGAAAGTAATAAAAAATTCCAAAAATTGGAAATGATTGATAAGGATAATTATATATTATATTTTAAGGATGGGAGTTTTGATTTCAGTATTAGACTAATAAACGAATTACAGCTTCAAAGAATTAGAGTAAGTTCAGGATTATTATTTAATAAAAATGAATATAAAATTTCTGAAAATGGATATAAGGTTTTGGAAGTTATTGGAAATGCAATAAAAAATAACTTGGATTGTATAGAAAGAATACAAATAGAAGGTCATGCAGATATTGACCCTACAACAAAATTTAGATCTAATTTAGAATTGGCAGGATTACGTTCATTTGAAATTTTTTATTTCTTAAAAGATAGTGTAAAAATAGACCCATCGGAGCATCTTATTTCTACCACTTCATTTGGAGAGTATAAACCTGTAAATAGGGATGAAGGAAAAGCGTTTAATTTAGATAGTCTATTAAAAGCAAATGAAAATGAAGAAAAGAAATCACTAAACAGGAGAGTAGAATTTTTAATTTTCTATAAGAGATAAGCCATTCATTTAAAATCCGCAATAAATATATTAAAATCTCTTCTTGTTTTTCCATTTCTATT
>JAVVGK010000056.1:0-9531 GCA_032249175.1 Candidatus Hydrothermia bacterium
TTGGATGTAGAAACGAACTTCAAAAAGGAGAAATTTAAATTCCTTTATATTTCAGAATAGCTTACTTTATAGCGACAAATTGAACTCTATAATTTTTTTCATGTCCTTTTCTAAATGATAAATGCTCATAAATTTTAATTTCTTTAAAATTAATTTCTTTTAAAGCATTTTTTACATCTTCCAAACTAAAAGAAAATTCCAATAATTCGCCATCATACTTTTTATAAATATCTTCATCAATTTTCTCAAAAATATAAATTTTTAAGAGACAAGAATTTGGGATAATGAATTTGCTTTTCCAAATAACAATTAAATCTTTCAAATCATCAATTTTAAAATAATTATTCCAATAGTTAATGAAAACGAAAATTGTATTTAAATCAAATGTCCATAATCCACCATTTTTCAAAACTCTATAAACTTCATTAAAAACGACTTTTAAATCATCTAAATTCTCAACATTATTTAAACTATCAAATGTTGATAAAACAACATCAAATGAATGATCTTTAAAAGGCAACTTAAAAAATGTTCCATTTACTAAATTTTTAATATCTTTCCTTTTAGCTAATTTTAGCATATTAAAAGATAAATCTAATCCAAAAATTTCATAATTCTTATTTTTCAAAAATTCAATAATGTTTCCTGTGCCACAAGCTAAATCTAAAATTTTATTTCCTCTTGAAAATTTTTTAATAATTTCATCAATATAAAAAGCCCATTCCTTATAATCCACTTCGTGCATCATAATATCGTAAAATTTTGCTATCTTATTGAAGAAATCCTTCACTTTTAAGTATTTCATAGAATTCCTCTTCACTAATGATTTTTATATTGTATTTTTTAGCTTTTTCTAATTTTGAGCCTGGATTTTTACCAAGAATAAGATAGTCAGTTTTACTACTTACATTATTTGAAACAATAGCACCTATACTTTCAAGAAATTTTATAACTTCATCTCTTGTGAATTTTGAAAGCTCGCCTGTTATTACAACCTTCTTATTATAAAAGAATTTTGATAATTTTTGTGGTTTTTCTTCTTGTGTAATTTTAATTCCACTTTTTAAAAGTTTCTCTATGATTCTTTTGTTGTTTTCATCCCTTAAAAACTTTATTACATTTGTTGCTATTTCGTGACCAATTCCACTTATTGAAATAAGCTCAGAATAAGAGCAATTTAAGAATTTATCAAGTGTTTTGAATTTATTAGCAAGAGCTTTGGCATTTGCTTTTCCAATTGAAGGAATACCAAGCATCATGATGAATTTTTCAAGTGTCATACTTTCTTTAACTTTTTGAATTTCATTATACAATTTTTTGCTTGATATTTCAGCAAAATTAGGAAGTTTCATGAAATCAGAGACTGTTAAATAAAATAAATCCGCCGGATCTTTTACTAAATTAAGTTTAACAAGATTATTAGAAGTAGCTTCACCAAGTCCTTCAATTTCAAGAACTTCTCCAATATATTGAATATGACTTGAAAGCTTGGCAGGACAGGATAAATTTATACACTTATAATAAGCGCCATCCTTTATAACTTCACCATTACAAGAAGGACAATTTTTAGGTTCAGAAATAATTTTTTCTTCACCTGTTCTCCTCTCTTTAATAACACTTGTAATTTCTGGTATAACTTCACCAGCCCTTCTAACATAAACCCAATCACCAATTCTAATATCAAGTTTTCTAATTATATCAAAATTATGTAAAGAAACCCTTGAAACAACAACACCAGAAATTTCAACAGGTTCTAATATAGCAACAGGTGTAATAATTCCCATTCTTCCAACTTGAAAAACAACATTTATAATTCTTGTAGTTTTCTCAATAGCTTGAAACTTTCCTGCTAATGCCCATCTTGGTGCTCTTATTGTCCAACCAAGCTCCCTTTGAATATAAAATTCATTTACCTTTATTACAATACCATCTAATTCAAAAGGAAATTTATCTCTATTTTTAAACATTTCTCTATAAAATTCAACAACTTCATCTATATTGTGGCATAATTTTATAGGCTCAGAAACCTTAAAACCCAAATCCTTCAATAATTTTAAAACATCAAATTGATTATCAATTTCCAATCCTTCAAAATATCCAATTCCCCAAGCAATAAATGTTAATTTTCTTTTAGCAGTTATATTTGGGTCTAATTGCCTTAATGAGCCAGCAGCAGCATTTCTTGGATTAGCAAAAGTCCTCTCGTTGTTTTTTAAAAGTTCCTCATTTAATTTTTTGAAATCTTCCTTTGAAATTAGAACTTCACCTCTAACATCAATTCTCTTAATATCTTTTAGGATTTTCAAAGGTATTGTTTTTATTGTTTTGGCATTATTAGTAACATCTTCACCCTTTAAACCATCTCCTCTTGTAATAGCGAATTTTAAAATTGAATTTTCATAAACTAATTCAAGTGAAGTTCCATCAAATTTTGGCTCTACTACAAATGTGGCATTAGGATAATCTTTCTTTATTTTTTTAATCCATTCTGAAATTTCCTCTTCACTTTCTGCATTGTCAAGAGATAACATTCTTTCTTTATGCTCAATTTCTTTGAATTCCTTTGAAGGCTTAAAGCCAACCCTTTGACTTGGGGAATCAGGTCTTATTATTTGAGGATATTTCTTTTCAATTTCAAAAAGCTCTTTTTTAAGCTCATCATATTCAGCATCTGATATTATAGGATTGTCTAAAACATAATAATAGTAATCGCATTTATTTAAAAAATCCACAAGCTCATTATACCTTTTTACGATTTCTTCCATAGGTTTAAAATTTTAAACTATGTCAGAAAGGCAGTTAATAAAACTTGCTAAAAAAGGTGATAAATTAGCAATAGAAAAATTAATAAATGCTCATTATGGTTTTATATATAAATGTGCTTTAAAGTATTCAAATTATGGTATTCCTATTGAAGATTTAGTAAGTGAGGGTATTCTTGCTTTAATTCAGGCAATAAAAAAATTTGATTTAAGAAAAAAAGTAAAATTATTAACATTTGCTGCTTATTATATTGAAAATGCTATGAGAAAAATTACAATTGAGCAATCCCATGCTGTTAGAATTACCTTAGATTACAAGGAGAAAATTGATAAAATTTTTAAAATAATTGAAGAATTTAAATTAGAAAATAAAAGAGAGCCTACAATTGAAGAAATTGCTAAAATTTTAAATATAAGACCTGAAAGTGTTAGAAAGGCATTAAATGAATACAAAGGTGAATTTTCATTTGATGAGGAGAATGAAGAGGATGAAAGACCAACAGAAGAAACATTTGAGGATCCTAAGCAATCAAAATTAAATCAAATAGTTGAAAATGAATTAAATTTTGAAAATGTTCTTAATTTAATGAAAAGAATTTTGAATGAAAGGGAATTTAAAATTATAACTGAATACTACGGAATACTTGGTGAGAAAAAAACATTTGAAGATTTAGCGAAAGAATTAAATTTATCAAAAGAAAGAGTTAGACAAATTAAAGAGAAAGCAATTAGAAGATTAAGGTTTATATATGGTGATATATTTAAGGAGCTTTTCCATGATTAAAATTATAAATCTTCATAAATCTTTTGGTAATTTTAAGGTTCTTAAAGGTATAAATTTAGAAGTAAAAACAGGAGAAAGTATTACAATAATGGGCAGGAGTGGAACAGGTAAAAGTGTTCTTGTAAAGCATATTGTAGGTATTTTAAAGCCTGATGAAGGTGAGGTTTGGGTTGATGATATAAGGGTAGATAAAGCAAATAGTAAATCACTTATGAAATTGAGAAGAAATTTCGGTTATGTGTTTCAAATGGGTGCATTATTTGATTTTTATAATGTTTATCAAAACTTGGCATTTGTTTTAATAGAAAATGGAATAAGAAATAATGATTATATTAGAAATAGAGTAGTAGAAGTATTAAAAATGGTTGATTTAGATGAAAGGGTTTTGAAATTGTATCCATCTGAATTATCAGGTGGAATGAGAAAGAGAGTATCAATAGCAAGAGCAATTATTCACAATCCAAAATATATTATTTATGATGAGCCAACAACAGGACTTGACCCAATTACATCTGACTTAATAAATGACTTAATTATTAAGCTTAATAGTGAGCTTAAAACTACAACAATTTCAATAACTCATGATTTAAGAAGTGCTATAAAAATTTCAAATAGAATTATTTTATTAAAAGATGGTTATAAAATTTTTGATGGAGATATTAAATCCGCTTTAAATAGTGATAATGAAGAAATGAAAAAATTTAGAGATTACTATGGAGCTTATATCTAAATAATCCCTCTCCAAATATCTTCAAGTGTAATAATACCGCTTTGTGTAAAAATAACACTTACCTTTTTTCTTTTCATTTCCTTAATAACATCTTCAACTTTTGAATTATCATTTACAAAAACAGGCTTATTAATCAAATCAAAAGTTTCCATTTCTTCAATTTTTAAAATTTGCTTTTTATGAATGTATCCCAAAATTTTTTCACCATCTTTAACAATAACAATATCACTTTTAAAATTCTTTCTATTTTCAAGCTCGCTTAAAGAAACAACATCAAATTCTTCAAATTTTCTTACAAAATTCTTAACTTCCATTTCCAAATAATCAAAAATTTTTCTTACAATTTCCTTTTCAAATTTATTTAAAATTTGTTTCCTTTCAAGCTCATCTAAATATAATTTAATAATCTCTTCGGGTTTCTTAGGGGAGAAAAATTTAAGAATTAAGTTTATAGGCAGAATTAAATAATAAGTGAATATAATTTGCCATTTAAAAATTCTTAAAATAATTGAAGGATTTAATCTTGATATAATTCTTGGAGCAAATTCAGAAAATAAAACAAAAGTAATCGTAGAAAAAATTCCACCAATCGTTATTGCTAAATTTTCATTAAAAAAGTTTCTAAAAAACTTAAAACTTAATATCGCATAAACAATAGACAAAACATTTACACCAAATAAAATTGTAAATAAAATACCTATTGGATTTTCTATAAATTCTTTCCTGTTTGTTGATTTAAAAATTATTGGATATGAAACTGAAAGATAAGCAATTTCAAAAGCTATAAAACTAAAACCCAAAAATAAAATCACAAATGCTGATAAGATATAAAACATCATTTCTTAATTAAAATTCTTAATTTAGCACTTCTTGCTCTTGGATTTATTAGAATTTCTTCATTTGAAGGTCTTAATGGTTTTTTCAAAAGTGGGATAAATAAAGGAGATTTATAAAAGCTTTTTATAACTCTATCTTCAATTGAATGATAGGACAAAACCGCTATTTTCCCACCAACTTTTAAACACTTATAAGCACTTAAAATACCTCTTTTTATATTTTCAATCTCATCATTTACATAAATTCTAAATGCCTGAAATACCTTTTTTAAAGTTTTGTCAAGTTTGTTTTTTGGTGTGATTTTTTTTATGATATTTACAAGGTCTTTTGTTGTTTTAATTGATTTTCTTTCTAAAATAGCTTTTGAAATTTTATAGGCATTTTTAATATCACCATAGTTTCTAAGAATTCTTTCAATTTCTTTTTGAGTTAAATTTTCAAGTAATTGATATAAAGGCTTGTTTTCTTTTTGACTAAATCGCATATCAAGAATTTCATTTCTTTTATAACTAAAACCCAATCCTGATCTTTCTATAAGAAATGAGGACAAACCCAAGTCAAAAATAACAATATCAACTTTATTTAAAAGTCCAAGTTTTTCAATAATTTCAACCATATTTTCATAACCAACATTATAAATTAAAATTCTTGGATAATTTTTAAACATTTCTTTAACAATTTCATAAGTCATTTCATTTTTTTCAAATCCAATAATAATTCCATTTTTTACTATCTCATAAAATGCTTTTGAATGACCACCAAAACCAAATGTTGCATCTATAATTATACTATTTTCATTAGGCTCTGTTAGTTTTATAATTTCATTAACCATAACGGGCTTATGCATATTTAAATTAACTTTTCTATTTTATATCCTAAATGCTCATAAGCAAGTTTTGTTGCCAATCTTCCTCTACTTGTTCTTTCAAGAAAACCTATCCTAATAAGATAAGGCTCATATATTTCTTCAATTGTTCCAACATCTTCATTTATTGCTAAACTAATTGTCTTTATACCAACAGGACCTCCCCTAAACTTTTCTATAATAACTTTTAAAATTTTCTTATCAACTTCATCAAGACCAAATTTATCAACACCAATAGATTCAAGAGCATAAATTGTTATATCCAAGTTTATAATACTATTGTTTTTAACATCAGCAAAATCTCTAACTCTTCTTAATAATCTATTTGCTATTCTTGGTGTTCCTCTACTTCTTCTTGCTATTTCAAAAGCACTATTCTCATCAATTTTTAAATTTAAAATTTTAGCAGACCTCTTTACAATTTTAAAAATTTCTTCAATTGAATAATAATCAAGATGTAAAAGAATTCCAAACCTACCAATTAAAGGTTGAGAAATTAAACCCATTCTTGTAGTAGCACCTATTAATGTAAATTTAGGTAAGTTTATTCTGAATGTTCTTGCTGATGGTCCTTTATCCAAAATTACATCAATAGCAAAATCTTCCATAGCAGAATAAAGATATTCTTCAACAATTCTTGGTATTCTATGAATTTCATCTATAAATAATATATCTCCTTCTTTTAATGAAGTTAAAATTCCAACTAAATCAGCAGGCTTTTCAAGAACAGGACCTGATGTTGTTTTTATATCTACATTAAGCTCCTTAGCTATTAAATGGGCAAGTGTAGTTTTTCCAAGTCCAGGAGGACCTGATAGTAATACATGCTCTAAAACATCCTTTCTTTTCTTTACAGCTTTTATAAAAATTTCAAGATTTTCTTTAATTTTTTCTTGTCCAATAAACTCTGAAAGTCTTTTAGGTCTTAATGAGTTTTCAAATTCTAATTCAGAAGGTGATAAGTTCTCATCTAAAACTTGGGACATAGTTATAGTTTAAAGGAAAGCTTCCAATAATCTGAATTGAAAAACCATTTTTATTGTACTTAAAATCAAAATTCATATAATTTTGGCTTACATTTTGATATTTGATATAGGAAAATCCAACATTCAAAGTCCAATTTGGTTTATTTATGAAGTTATAATTTGTCCAATATCCATAAGCTCCTGAGCTACTCACAAAGCTTGAAAATCCCAAAGGTTTATTAAAAAGCAAAGTTAAAAGAATGTTAAGCATACTATAAATTTTAAAGGATGAAAAAATGCTATAAAATTTTCAAAATAATGGAGGTGAAAACTATGAATAACGAGATTGAGAAAATTTTTCAAGTTGCTAGTGAAGAAATAGATAAAATTTCAGGTCCAATCAACGACGATATGGTTTTTCGTATTGTTTCAGGAACTGCTAGAGAGCTTGGTTATCGTATATCTATATATCACTATTCACAAACCATCAAATTTACAGAATTTTCCGATGAATTGCTATTTTTTGATAATTTTCAAGATAGTTTTATAGGATGTTATGTTATTGAATATGAAATTTTGTTAGATATAGGAGGAAAACTTACATTTTACGAATATGATGGAGGAAAGGACACCTATAAACCTATATTGAATTCTCCATCAAATAGTATCGCTTATCAATTATTAAAACATGCTCTAAGTACTGCCAAATTTCAAACATGGAAAAAAGAAGGAAGAGAATATATGATTGATGAAGTGCTTATTTCTGATTTTATGGAAAGTAGTGCTGGTATTACTTCTCTTGAAACTCAAACTTATACTTATAGCTCTGGAGAGTTAAAGAGAGTAAAAAAATTTGTTATTATTGAGGGAAGTAGTAGATTAAGATGGATTTACAGAACTCTAAATTCCAAGACAGATTTAATATCTTACTCAAAAGATTATTTATTTACATCCGATAGTCCTATATTTGTTAAACTTGTTTTTAATAAAAGTTTCTTAGATGACAAACTTGAACCAAGTGGACCTTCTAATTTGGAGTTAATACGCTCATTAAAAGGTTATATAACTTGTACAATGAAAACATTAAAAAAAATAGAAAAAGTTTGAGAATTCTATATTCTTAGGATTTAAGGAGGTAAAAATTCCTCTGAGCCGAAAAAAGAGCATATGCTTTGTCTAATAAATAGTGTTAAGTCCTTGATAATCAATAAGTTATAAAAAATTTTCTAAAACTATTGATTTAATGGGTGGTTTATTAGGGGGACAAAGCCCCCCAAAGCAAAAGATGGGGCATTTATAAGCCGAAGGCTTAAATATAGGGTGGGTGGGGAAAATAAGAAATAATCTAAATTTTAGAATTACTAGACAAAGCAAAGAGCATAAACTATAACACTTTAAAATTTTCGTTTATGAAAAGCTATACAAAATATCTAACATTTAACACCAAGAACAGGAGAGAAATTATCAGAATAACAGAGGATGTAAAAAAAGCTGTTGAAGAAAGTGGAATTAAGGAAGGATTATGTCTTGTATCATCAATGCACCTTACAGCAAGTGTCGTAGTTCAAGATAATGAAAAAGGATTACATCAGGATATTTTTGAATGGCTTGAGAAATTGGCACCTTATAAAGAAAATTATAAACATCATTTAACAGGTGAAGATAATGCTGATGCTCATTTAAAAAATCTCCTTACTCATCTTCAAGTAGTTCTTCCAATTACAAATGGAAAATTGGATCTTGGTCCTTGGCAAGAAATTTTTTATTTTGAATTTGATGGTCAAAGACCTAAAAGAGTTATTATAAAAATTATTGGTATGTGAAATATCAGAAAATTCAGGGAGGTATTGAAGGGGGGCGAAGCTCCTCCAAAGCAAAAGATATGGTATTTATAAGACAAGGCCTTATTTTTAGGATGGGTAGGAAAAATAAGAAATAATCTATATTTTAGAATTGTTAGACAATCCGCCTTATTGTCCAAATAAATAGTGTTAAGTTATTGATTATCAAGAACTTATAAAAATTTTAGGAAATTATTGGATTTATTAGGGGGTGAAGCCTTATTATCAGGGTGGGAAAATAAATAGTTTCAGAATTATTGGACAAGGCACCTTAATTTCCAAAATCAACTTTAAAATTTTGGTTAAGTGGAAGAGAAAATTTTCATTATTGAACTTGCGAAAGCTCTCAAAGATAAAAAAGATGTAGTTTTTATATTTATAGGACCTGATGGAACATCAATTAGATGTGCTGTTGAAAGTGGAAATATATTATATATAGAAGGTTTATATGGTAGTGGTAAAAGTGAAATTGAAAGACTTATTAAGTGGAAAAAAGGAAAAATTATTCAAAGACCATTAAAGGAGGAAGATAGAAATAAAAAAAGTGAATTTATTGACCCAAATCCAATTATTTCAGTTTTAGAAAAAATTGAAGAAAAAAGAGATTTAATGGATGAATTTTTAAAGGAATACTTAAAGTTGTTAAAAGCACTCGTAAATGAGCTTGAAATGTCTTCTATAAATTTTTTGGAATTAATAAATTCAAACAAATCCAAGAGTATTTACTATATACAAAATAAAGGATTT
>JAVVGK010000057.1:0-9498 GCA_032249175.1 Candidatus Hydrothermia bacterium
AATTAACAAATTGCAACTTTACCTTCTAATATCTCCTTCCATAGGCTTGGCAGTTCTTCTAAATGCTTTTGTGCTATTTTCCTAATTTCATTTTCAAAAATTTTTAAATTATCTTGTTTTGTTCTAATTTTTATATCTAAAACTTGTGGCTCATTTATTGGTTTTCCAATTTGACTTACAATATAAACATAAGCTTCACTAATTTCATCAAAATTATTTACAACATCATTTGCTATCCTATTTGCTATAATATTGTAAAGTTTTCCAACATGACTTATTGGATTTTTACCTGCTGGTGCTTCAAGTGACATAGGTCTATAAGGAGTAATTAATCCATTTATTCTATTTCCTCTTCCAACTTGACCATCATCTCCTGCTTCTGCACTTGTGCCTGTCACTGTAATATAAACAATATCTTTATCAGGTATATCAGCGGTATTTATGTGAATTTCAATTTCATCATCTATATTTTTTGAAATTTCAGAAAAGACTTTATCCTTTAATAATGATTTCTTCTGTAAATAATCATTAACATCTTTAAAGTACTTGTCTATGAAAGCAAGGGCAATAGTAATGGTTATTTTTCTATTTATTCTAACACCCATAACTTTAATATCCTCTCCAATAAAAGGATAAATTTCTCTTAAATTGAATAAGAAGCTTTCAGTTTGATAAACTAAATTTTCAAGCTTTGAAAATGGAGCATATCCTACGCCAAAAGATGTATCGTTGGATTTAGGAATTTGATTATAACTATTAAATAACTCAACTAAATCTACGCTTCCGGGTCTAATTTTTAAACTTAATTTAATGTGCTTATTTATATTTAGATGTTTAAAGTTATTTTCTAAAAACTTTTTAGCACTTTCATTATAAATCTCTTCAATTGGTATTTTTTTGTCTTTTATTTCAAGAATTGCTCTTCCTACAACCTTTATTTCAATTGGCTCTAAAACTTCTCCTCCACCAAACTTAGGTATGGCTTTCCCACCAATTAGAACTGCTTTATCAACATTATGGTGAAATATTCTTCCAAAATTTTCATAATAGTATTTTGAAAGCTCAATGCTAAATTTTTCAGAGATATTATCACATATTGTATCAGGATGTCCAATACCTTTCCTTTCTACGATTTCAACATCTTGCTCTTCAATATAAGGAAAGTCTAAAAAATTTACTCTTATCATCTTTTCCCTCCTCTTAAATCTTCAAAATTAACTTTTGGTGCTTCTCTTTCAATACTTGTTATTTCAAAATATGGCTCTTCTTTAAATCCAAAAAAATTTGCTAAAATGTTATTTGGAAATCTCTTTATGAACATATTATATTCTCTAACGATTTCATTATATCTTCTTCTTTCAACTGCTATTCTATTTTCAGTTCCTGAAAGCTCATCCATTAATTTATTGAAACTTTCAGAAGACCTTAATTGTGGATAATTTTCAACAATTACTAATAATCTTGATAGTAATCCTTCAATTTCATTAGCAGATTTTATTTTTTCTTCATTTGTAATAGCTGAGCCATATTTTGTTCTTGCTTCTGCTATTTTTAGAAAAATTTCTTGCTCTTGAAAGGCAACACCTTTAACTGTTTGAATAAGATTTGGTATTAAGTCATATCTTCTTTTAAGAACAACATCTATTTGAGAGAATTGGCTTCTTATTGCTTCTCTTTTTGATATAGCATTATTATAAAATGAAATGACAGGTGAAACTAAAAAGATAAAAAGAATAAATAATAACCCTACTACAATTAAAAAACCTCTCATAATGTTTGAAATTTTAAAGCTTATCCTTTAAAATTTTCGGATATGAGCAGATGGAAGCAATATCAAATTAAAAAACAGCAAAAACTAAAATTAAAAAAGAAAAGTTATAAAACGGAAGCAAAAATTGCTGAGCTTTTGCTTGCTGGTGAAACTGAAAAGGCTCTTGAAATTGCTAAGACATTCTTAGTAAAACATCCAACTAATATAAGAGGTTGGGCTTATAAAAGAGGTGTTGAATTATGGATAAAACATATTGAGCCAATAATTAGTAATTATCCTGTTGATGTTCGTTTAAATGTTTTAAAAATTCTAAGAGAGGAATGGAAAAAAGACCCAAGATTAAAACCTGAAATTGTTTTACCAAAAATAAATGCTATCTTACCTTCGTAATTATTTAATTGAAAACGATTTTGACGGATTTCTTATAACTAATTTATCAAATGTAAAATATCTTTCAAATTTTTCAGGCTCATCTGCCCAAATTTTAATAAGTAAAGAAAAAAACTATTTTATTACTGATTTTAGATATAAAATTTATGCTAATGAAAAAATTGACAAAACAAAATATGAAGTCATTATTTATGATGATTATTTCAAGACAATGGAAGAACTATTAAAGCCAATAAAAAAATTAGCTATTGAAGGAAAATATATTTCAATAAGCACACTTAATAGCTTTAAAGAGAAATTTAAAGATGTTGAGTTCATTCCTACGAATAATGTAATTGAAAATTTAAGGGCTATTAAAAGTTATGAAGAAATTCAAAAAATTAAAAAAGCTTGTGATATTGCCAAAAATGTCTTTGAAGAAATTTTAAACATTATAGAGCCTGAAAAAATGACTGAAAGGGATTTAGCAATAGAAATGGAATATATAGCAAGGAAAAAATACAATATTGAGAAAATGGCTTTTGAAACAATTGTTTTAACATCTTATAGAAGTGCTATGCCACATGGAAGACCTTCAAATTATAGAATTTTGAATAATAATCCACTTTTAATAGATTTTGGTGTTGTTTATGATGGATATTGTTGTGATATTACAAGAATGATTTGGATAGGCTCAAATATAAATGAAAAATTCTTAGAAGTTTATAAAATTGTTAGTGAAGCACTATATTTAGTTCAGGAAAAGACGAAAATTGGACTTAAAAATAAAGAAGTTGATTCAATAGCAAGAGATTATTTAAAAAGTTTTGGTTATGATGAAAATTATTTTGGTCATGCACTTGGTCATTCTATTGGAATTGATGTTCATGAAATTCCTGCTTTAAGCTATAAGGCAGATGAATGGATTTTGAAGGGAAATGAAGTTTTTACAATTGAGCCTGGCGTTTATATTGAAAATGAATTTGGAATAAGAATTGAAGATATTGTTTATCTTGATAAAGAAGAAAATAAAGTTATAAATTTAACTAACATAACCAAAGACATAATAAAAATATAGGAGGTTGAATATGCTTGGAAATTTAAAGCAAATTATGGAAGCAAAAGCTAAAATAGATAAGATGCAAAAGGAGCTAAAAAATATAAGAATAGAAGAAAGTGGAATGGATGGTAAAATTAAGGTTATTGTAAATGGAGCAGGTGAAGTAATTGATATAAAATTGAGTGAAGAGATTTTTAAATCACAAGATGTTAAGAAAATTGAGAAAACGATAGTTAATTTAATAAATAATGCTCAAAAGAAAGCTCAGCAACAATCACTACAAAAAATGCAAGAATTGTTAAAGGATTTGCCACCAGAGGTTAGAAAACAACTTGGTATATGAAATTTCCAAAATCTTTTTTAAAACTTATTGAAAATTTAAAAAAACTTCCTGGTATTGGTGAAAAAACTGCCGAAAAGAGTGCTTTTGCTATTGTAAAAAACAAAAAAATTTTAGAAGATTTAATAAATTCTTTAAATGAAATAAAGGAGTTAAAATTATGTTTAAAATGTCATACAATTTCAGAGAAAGATATTTGTGATATATGCTCAGATATTCAAAGAGATAAAATTATTATGGTTGTTGAAAGTCCATATGATATGTTTCATATTGAAAGGCTTGGTGTTTATAATGGTAAATATCATGTAATTGGAGGATTAATTTCTCCACTTGAAGGGATTGAGCCAAATAGTTTGTTTATTGATGATTTAAGAAATAGAATTTTGGAGGAAGATATTTTGGAGGTGATAATTGGTTTAAGTCCAAGTGTTGAGGGTGATGCTACGAGTTATTATATTTATGAAAAAATAAAAGATTTAAAGATAAATATAACGCAAATAGCAAGAGGCATTCCAACAGGTTATGAAATTATTTATGCTGATAGTATTACATTACAAAAAGCAATTTTATCAAGACAACCATTTAGTCCTTAATTCGTTCAAGTTTAATTACTAAATTTTAAAACATTTCAAAAATTGTCAAAATTCTACTTTTTTCTTTTCTTCTATGAGAATAAAGAATTGGATTTTCATAAGTACAAGATGGTGGATAAATAATTTCATTAATTCCGAATTGTTTAAGAATATCTAAATTGAAAGTTAAAATATCAAGAAAAATTTTTTCATCCTTAAAATGGAAGTATTCTCTTGGGAAATAGTTAAATAAATCCTCTTTAACTTCGTAACATTTTGAGCAAATACCAGGACCAAAAATTGCCATTATATCCTTTGAGTAAAATTTAGTTTGGAGGATTCTCAAACATTTCTCTAAAATTCTTAAATATGAGCCTTTCCATCCAATATGTAAAATAGCTCCAATTTGATTTTTCTTATCAATTAAAATAACAGGATAGCAATCAGCAGTTCTTATCCTTGATTTTACATTCTTCAATTTTAAAATTATTCCATCACCATCTAAATTACCTTTTGGTAAATTTTTTATATCATCAATAATGTAAATTTTATCTGAATGGATTTGATTTAGCCAAACATCACAAGTTATTGATGCTTCATCTATTAGTTTTGTAGAAACCTTAACTATGAAAAAATCTCCTTCAATAACATAAAAACCATCTTTAAATACCCACATATTACTTTTTCTTTTCCATTATAATTTTTATTGGACTTCCATAAAAACCAAATTTTTTTCTTAAAGCACTTTCAATATATTTAACATAATGGCTTTTAAATTCTTTATCAAGAACAAATTTAAATGTTGGAGGTTTATGACCAACTTGCTTAATTTCATAAATTCTTGAAGGTGGTTTATTTAATTCAAATGCTTGTGATAATGTGTCAAGTAATTCATCCTTTCTTAATTGTTTGTTATACTGCTTATAAACTTCTTTTATTGTTTGTTTTAAAATATCTATATTTTCTCCTGTTTTGGCAGAAACAAATAGAAAGGGAGCCCAATCTACAAATTCAAGTTCCTTTTTAAAATAATCAAAAACTTTCTTTCTATCTTTTTTCTTTATTAAATCACATTTATTTAAAACAACAACGAGAGCCTTATATTCTTTTTGAGCAATACCTACAACTTTCTTATCTATTCTTGTAACTTTCTGCGATGCATCTAAAACAGCTAAAAGAACTTCTGAATAATGAATACTTCTTGAAGTTCTAACATAAGAATAATATTCAATATCATCTTTAAATTCTCTTTTAAGTCCAGCAGTATCAACAAATATAAATTCCTTTGTTTCAACATCTATTGAATCTCTTGTTGTTCCAGGAATATCTGAAACAATAGCAATTTCTTCACCAACAAGGGCATTTAATAGTGATGATTTTCCAACATTTACCTTACCTATAATTCCTACTCTCGGTTTATCTTTTAATTTTTTATATCTTTTTAAAGGCTCAAAACCTTCACTTTTAAGATAATCAAAAATATCTTCAAATAGTTCATTTAACCCAATTTTATGCTCTGCTGATATTGGATAAACTTTATCAAATCCAAGTTTATAGTATTCCAAATATGAAAAATCCTTTCTATCACATTTATTAACTGCTAAAAAAACCTTTTTATTATAATTTCTTAAAACATTCGCAATTTCATAATCCATAGGTAAAGGCTCAGTAGTTCCATCTGTAAGAAATATAATAACATCTGCCTTTTCAATAGCCTTTTTAATACTTTCTAAAACCTTATCATATAAAACTTCCATTTCTTTTTTATCTAATAATCCTCCTGTATCTGTTAAATAAAAGCTCCAATCAAGCCAATATCCTATTTTTGTAATTCTATCCCTTGTAATAGCAGGTTGATTTTTCACAATAGAAAAAGGCTTTTCAATCAGTTTATTAAATAATGTTGATTTTCCAACATTTGCTCTTCCAACAATTACAACTCTTGGAAGCCTTTTTTTTACTTCCATTTTTCACTTACTCCTTCAATTAAATCATTACAAATAACCTTTTTGACTTTACTATCAAAAAATTCAACATTTACTAAATTTGATTTTACTGATATTACATCTTCATTATTTTTTGTTTGAACATCAGCATTACTTATAAATTGAGCATTTTCAATTCTTGAATTTTTATAATAAATAAAAATTGTATCAGCACTACCTTTTCCATTTTCCCAAGATATAAAAGCATTATTATAAATTGTAATTTTTTCTGTTGAATCTTTTAGTGTTTCATAAATTAAGCTATCACCCTTAGCAAATTCCTTTTTTGTTTTAAGACTTATTAAAGGTTTAAGTTTTAAATTTTCCTTAAAAACAAAAACGATATTTGTTTTAATATCAACCGTATCGCTATCTCTGATTATGTTTATATACTTTACATTAAAAATAACACCTTCCTTTTTATTCAAGTCATAATTTCCACTATCACCTTCACAAGCAATTTTTTTATCTTTTAAATAAATATAAACATTATTTTTTGCCCTTGAAAAATTATTTTTCACATGAATTTCATTTGCCTTTATAATTCTTAAACTATCTTCAAGATAAACATTTCCTTTTAAATAAATTTCATCATTTTTTTGAATATGTCTTAAATAATTGGAAGTTGTAATGTAATTTTTCCCTTTTACTAAAACATTCCCTTCAAGCTCAGAAATGCCTTCTCCTTCATAATATATTCCCTTATTTGAATAAATTTCATAATTGTCCGTCTTTAAAAAAACATTACCTTTTAATTTATAAACATAACCTTTTTCAGAATACTCTATCTCCATATTATCCGCCTTGAATTCAAAGTAAGCAAGGAAAATTATAATAGTTATTAAATTTTAAAGCTTCTTAATTAAAGAGGCATATAAGTTATGAAAGATTTTCTGAAACTATTGACTTCATAGGGGGAATTTAAGGGGGCGAAAGTTTTAAGGCGAAGCCTTATTTTCAGGGTGGGTGGGAAAATATAATAAAATAAATAATTTCAGAATTATTGGACAAGGCACAAAGCCTTTGCTTTGTCCAATAAATAGTGTTAAGTTATTGATTATCAAGGACTTATGGAAATTTTTGGAAATTATTCATTTTACGGGGGGATTTAAGGGGGCGAAGCCCCCCGAGGCATAAAAATGGGCATTTTTAAGCCGAAGGCTTATTTTTAGGGTGGGTGGGGAAAATATAGAAAAATAAATACTTTCAGAATTATTGAACAAGGCACAAAGCCTTAATTCCTTACCTTTAAAATTTAAAAACTATGAGATATTACAAAAATTTTATAAATGGTAAGTGGGTAGATGCTAAAACTGATAAAACTTTTGAGAGTAGAAATCCCGCAAATTGGGATGAAGTTATAGGGATTTTTCCTGATTCTTCAAAGGAAGATTTAGAACTGGCTGTTGAAAGTGCTAAAAGAGGTTTTGAAATATGGTCAAAAATTCCTGCACCAAAGAGAGGTGAAATTTTAAGAAAAGCAGGTGAAATTCTATTAAAAAGAAAAAGAGAAATAGCTCAGTTAATGAGTAAGGAAATTGGTAAAACTATTACAGAAGCAGAGGGTGATGTTCAGGAAGCAATTGATACTGCATTTTATAGTTCAGGTGAAGGTAGAAGATTATTTTCATATATAACACCTTCTGAACTTCCAAATAAATTTGCCCTAACTTTTAGAAGACCAATTGGCATTGTAGGAGTAATAACAGCTTGGAACTTTCCAATTGCTGTTCCATCTTGGAAAATTTTCCCTGCTCTTCTTGCTGGAAATAGCATTATATTTAAACCTGCTCCTGATGGCTCAGCTGTTGGCTCTATATTCGCAGAAGTTTTACAAGAAGCTGGACTTCCTGATGGTGTATTTAATATCGTTTTTGGTTATGAAGTAGGGAAGTTCATTGTTGAGCATCCAGAAATTAAAGTTATAGCATTTACAGGTGGAACTGAAACAGGTAAAATAATTTATCAAATAGCTAGTAAATTTTTAAAGAAAGTTTCCTTAGAATTAGGAGGGAAAAATCCTCAAATTGTTATGCCTTCTGCGAATTTGGATTTGGCAGTTGATGGGGTTTTGTGGGGTGCTTTTGGGACAAGTGGTCAAAGATGCACTTCAACATCAAGACTTATATTACATGAGAAAATTTATAATGATTTTATGGAAAAGTTAAGAAAGAGATTACCTGAACTTATATTGGGTGATCCACTTGACCCAAAAACAACAATGGGACCTATTATAAATCCCCAATCCTTAGAGAAAATTAAAAAATATGTTGAAATAGGAATGAATGAAGGAGCAAATTTAACTTATGGTGGAAATCAATTAAAAGATGGTTATTATTCAAAAGGTTGGTGGTTTGAGCCAACTATATTTGAAAATGTTAATACTAATATGAAAATTTTTCAAGATGAGATATTCGGACCTGTTCTTTCTGTAATAAAGGTTAAAAGTTTTGAAGAAGCTATTGAAGTTGCTAATAATTCAAGATATGGTTTATCTTCCTCTATTTATACTAATGATATTAATGAAGCTATGAAAGCAATTGAATTGTTACAAGCAGGAATTACTTATGTTAATGCTCCAACAATTGGAGCAGAAAGTCATTTACCATTTGGTGGAGTTAAAGAAACAGGTAATGGATATAGGGAAGGTGGTTGGACTGTTTTTGATATATTTACGGAATGGAAAACTGTTTATATTGATTTTTCAGGAAGATTACAAAAAGCCCAAATTGATACTTGGAGAGAATAGTTTCAGACCTTTTTAAAATACTTTTTTCGGCTTTGAAGCTTTCTCCATTTAATTGACAAATTGAAATTTAAATTTTCATGCTTTAAACTATGAGGAAGATAACTTTAATTTTAACAATAAGCTTGTGGGTAGATGGTGTTTTTGCCCAAAAGATAAGCTCCTATGACTTTTCTGTCGTAAGGGAATGGATAAGTGCTACTGAAAAATTATATCTTGGGTTTTCGTCAAATCGTGGTCAAATAAATAAAGAAGCTCTTATTTACTCCAAAGGACCTGGATTTAATGTATATATTACTGAAAAAGGACTTTCTTTTCTAATGTTCTCTTTTGAAAAAGAAAATTCACAAATTCCAGAAATAGACAATAAGCTAATTAAAGAGAATACCAAAAAAGAGCATATAAAAGTTTGGAGGATTGACTATGACTTGATTGGTTCAAACATCAAAAAAGAAAATATAACTTTTGAAAATGAAATACCAAACTACTATGAAAATTATTACACTCAATATGCTCCTGATGGAATTTTATTTGTAAAGCTATATAGGAAAGTAAGAATAAAAGAAGTTTATCCTGGCATTGATTGGATATTAAGATATGATGAGAATGGAAACTTTCATCATGAATTTGAAGCAAGTCCAAACTCAAACATAGC